>NZ_JAMYNW010000005.1:0-387413 GCF_040319365.1 Mesorhizobium sp. M0923
ACCGGCACTATCACGCTGCTCTGGGAGAACTGGGGCGACAATATCTAGGTTCCCTCCAGATATGGGTGATTGGCGAAAGCGGAAGTGATGGCCAATCTCCCCCCGCGTGGGGGAGATGCCCGGCAGGGCAGAGGGGGGCGCTGTCCCGCCGGCTTATCCAGCTGATTCGTGCTTGCAATCTTTCCCGGGGCGTTGGTGACGAAGTGCACCGGATCCTCGCGTTCCTTCGCGCCCCCCTCTGTCCTGCCGGACATCTCCCCCACGAGGGGGGAGATTGGCAGCTTCGCCGCTGGCTCTCTCTAAACCTCAACATAAGGAATCTTTTCATGACAGATCTGGCAGACGCCGGGTCCGCGGTGGCGGCGCCACCGGCGGGCAACCTTGCACGGCCACCGGCCAACGGGGACAACGGGTCCGCCCCGCCTGCGGCCAAAAGCTGGTTTGACGGTCTTTCCGAAGGCAACCGCAAGCTTGCTGAAACCAAGGGCTGGACCAAGCCAGAAAGCCTCGATCGGGTTTTCACCTCTTATGCGGAGCTGGAGCGGCAGCAGGGTGAGAGCCTGCGCGTTCCGGCAGCCGATGCAGCCGCGGAAGACTGGGACAGGTTCCATGCCCGACTGCCCGAGGCGATGCGTCCGCTGACCTCGCCCGACAAGGTCGAGTACAGGCGCCCCGACGGGCTCCCCGAAAACTTCGCCTATTCGGACGAGCTCGCCAATGCGTCCAAGGCCTGGGCAGTCGAGGCAGGTGCTACCCCGAAGGTCGCGCAGGCCTATCACGACCGCTTCGTCGGCTACATGGCCGAGCAGGCCAAGGCACAGCAAATCGCCGTTGCCCGCTCGGTCGAGACGACCCACGACGACCTTGTGCGGGATTGGGGACCGACCGGCAGCGATGGCTTTCGCAAGAAGCTCGAGGTCGCCAACAGGGCGATGAAGAAGCTCGGCCTGGTCAATGCCTATAAGGCGAAGGGCATCCTTCTGCCGGATGGTGCCTTGACCGACCCGCAGATCGCCAAGGCGTTCCACGCCATCGGCGAGGCGATGTTCCGCGAAGACACGATCGACGGCGGCGCGGCCTTGAGTGGAGGCAATCCCTTCAAGCGCAATGCCGCCGGCGAGCGCAACCTGACTGGCATCTCAGCCCTGGTCAAAAGCGACCCCGCCCGCGCCCGGCGGCTGGCACGCGAGGCCGGCGAAAACCCCGATCTGTGGATGCCCAATAATCCTCTCTGAAATTGGACCATGATCTTTTCCGAAACCGGTTTCCACTTTTCTGGATCATGGTCCGCCAACCCCCACAAACCTGAAGGAAGACAAAAATGGCAGACGCCTATACCCGCATCGCGGACGCGATCGTTCCGTCCGTCTATGCGCAATACTCGTTCGAAGAGCATGTCCAGTCGCTCGACATCTACCAGGCCGGGATCCTGTTTTCCGACCCGGCCATCGCCTCGAAGCTCTCCATGGGCGGGCGTTCCGTCGACATGCCCGGCTGGAAGGATCTCGGCAACGATCCCTCGGAGCCGGTCAATGACGACCCGGCCGACTCGATCGAGATGAAGAAGATCGGTGCGCGCCGCGAAGTCGCGGCCCGCAATGTGCGTGCGCAGGCCTGGGGCATCCCGGACCTGACTTCGATCCTTGCCGGCGACGATCCGCAGAAGCTCATCGTGCGTCGCCAGACCGACTACTGGCAGCGCGCCAACAAGCTGACGCTGCTCGGCATCCTGAAAGGCGTGCTGGCCGACAACATCGCCAATGACGGCAGCGATCTGGTGCGCGTTACCGGTGCTTCCATCGTCGACACCGACATCATCGAGGCCGCCTATCTGATGGGCGACCGCGCCGACAAGTTCAAGACGATCTGGATGCATTCGAAACAGATGAAGGCGCTGAAGCTCGCCGACCTCATCGACTATGTGCCGTCGTCCGAGCAGGGCGGGCCGCTGATCCCCTACTACATGGGGCTCAGGGCCGTCGTCGATGACGATATTCCGGTCGCCGGCGGCGTCTACACCGCCTTCATGTTCAAGGACAAGGCGATCCTGTGGAACGAGCTGCCGGTCAACACCGAAGGCGGCCCGCTCGAGTTCGACCGCAAGCCGCGGCAGGGCCATGGCGGCGGCGTCACCGAAATGGTCGTGTAGCGCGCAAAATCACTTGGCACCTCCGCGCAAGTTCACTTGGCACCAGATTTGGCTCGTTAAATGGGCGTAAAAGGCCGTTGCAGGCGCCTGGCGTTACAACTCACCCAGCGCCGAAGATCACGTGTCGGAGCACCATCAACCCGACCTCGATGCTAGGTGCTATCAGAGCAAGTCCGCCCAGACTGTAGAGCGTGATCGTTGCTAGGCTTAGAATTGGCCGTGAGCGGTCGAGCAAAGTGTAATAGGCAGCAAGAACGTTGAGCACTCCAATCGGGACCGGTGGGATCAATGTGCTCTGCCACTCGGAGTCGCCTCCGAGCACCCCAAGGCCTTGCGCAAGAACAATTACCCTGTAGACGCCGAACAAAGGGGCGCCCTGGCTGCCCGCCGGAACGAATGGCCGGATGGCATCGTACGCAGCCTTGGCCTGACCTAGGTCACCGCCATCGCGGACATAGCGTATGAACTCGTTTGGTGTCTCGAAGCGGCGAACCTCGGACGGGCAAAAAAGCCGAAATGAGCAATACCCGCCCAAAACGAGCAAGCCTCCAAAATATAGAAGATGCAGTCGGGTGATCGGGGAGAACCAAAGGCCTTCGCCCAACAGGCTGAACCGCATGAGCCAGGCCTGAATATTGTCGCCGTAAAGAACTGCATAGCCGACCACGGGCAGAAAGCTCGCCGCCTGAGGAAGCCTCGATCGGGTAATGGCCGCGTTGAGAGACCAAAGCGGATACCGATCCCTCCATGCTCCAACCTCAATGAGCCCCAACCGATCCACCTATGGCTTCCACACGATCAGTTCCCTGGCCGCCCGGCCTTTTGCGCCATCGGATACAACAGGTCTATCCACTCGATGTCAAAGCCCGTGAAAGGCCCGGTACTTCATTAATCGACGGATGAAGCGGACTGCTACGCATCCACCATGGCGGGGGTGGTAGGGTTGTTTTGGACGGCAGACGAGGTCAGGTGTTGAAGCCTCTCTATTTCGCTCTGCAACTCGGCCTCGGTGTTTGCGGCCTGCGCCACAACCGAAGAAGCCAAGTCTTGAAGGCGCTCTATCTCGCTCCGCAACTCGGCCTCTGTTGCTGCTGCGTGCGCCAGGGCGAGGCTTTGGCCGTTTATCGTCGCAAGGGCCTTCTCGGCCGCTTCGGATAGAAGGTCCGATGTCGGGAAGTCGACCAACCCGAGTGGCTCTGCGTCGAGTACATCGTCCTTCAACACCTCGCCGTCGAGGATGACGCGCCGGCGATATTGGACGTGAGCCCCAAGCGGGGCGCCGTCATCGCCGAAGCGGATGAGAATTTCGTAGGGGATCTTAGTGTCTTGGAGGGCCATGGAAACGTCCTTTGTTGGAACAGGTTTTCTTTATGCTGCGATCTGCCATGTGGTGCCGTCCGACATGGCCAGCACCTTGTTCGCGCCACCGCCAGCCACCGTTGTGCGGGGAACGATCGCATTGGCGTCTGTGACGTAGGCCAGCGATCCGGCGCCGCCGACCGAAGCGGCTGGCAATGTGGCGGCCGTGTAGCTCTTCAGCTTGAACGGTACGTTGACGCCGAGAAAAGCGGTTGAACCCTTATAAAGGGCTGCATCGCCAGATGGGCCGAAGTCGATGCCGATACCAAGGCCTGAGCCAGCCCCGGATGACCACTTGCCCTGCAGTGCACCGGCCTGGCTGTTGATCAGGATGGCGGCGTTCTGAAGGGTCAAATTATTGCCGCCAGAGCCGCTGTCCTGTTTCATGGCGCCGGCAGCGGTCCAAGTCTTGCCGTTGGCCGACCAGCTCGCTCCGGTGGCAAGGCCGTTGGTGAAATTGCCGGCGTTGGCGCCGTTGACAGAGATGCCGCCGGCATAGTTGATGCTGAATTCTATTTCGCCAGGATTGGTGCCTTCGGCCGCGCTGCGCAGCGATTGGAACACCACAGTGTTGTTCGTCTGCGTGGTGGCCGGTTGCAGTTTCAAGGCATTGCCGCCGGTAGAGGTATTGAACACCGTCTCGCCGAAGATATTGGCGGTGCCGTGCTTGCCAGCTTTCAAGCCCTCGAAATTTGTATATTCGCCGGCGACGACACCAATTATGATATTCGTATTCGTTGATTGATTGTCGACATATGGCTTGTTGTCGTTCTCGCCGGTGACGACGTAGTTAGCCTTGCCGTTGGCCTGGATCAGCACCATCGCGAGGTATTGAGCGCCGCTGTCGTAGCCCTGATTTCCAACCACGATGGTGTAGGCGGCCATGTTCAGGATGATGCCATAGTCGTAGGCGTTCGAGATCTCGATCAGGTTATGGCCGATATAGTTGCCGGTTGCGTACTGACCTTCGACCTCGGGTCCGCTGTCGATCTCAATCGCGCAGCGAGAGCCGACTGCCAGGTTCGACCCGCATCTGGTCCAAAACGTGTTGTTGAAGAACCGCTCGGCGTTGAATGAGCGCCGTCCCAGGAGGCCCCGACGGATGCCGTTGAAGAAGCACTCCCACACGCTCGAACCGTAGCCTTGAAAGGCAGCCCCGGTTGTGTTGTCGAACACCCTGACGGCGCTGCCGGCAACCCAGAAATCATCGTCGCAATTGGTTCCGCTCTTCAGCGTCCATGCCGTCGTCTGCGTAGCCTTGAAGGTGGTGTTTGTGGTGTAGAAGAAGGCCCGGCCGTTGCCGGGGACTGTGCCTTCGCGGCTGAGCAGGGTGACGTTGTCAACCGAAAGTGTTCCGAGCCCGAGTGAGACGATGCGGCCCACGGCGCCGCTGCTGCCGGTCCACATGAGCATCGATCCGCCCGTCGGAGACGAGCCTTGGCCGGAGCAGTGATGACCGTGGCCGGTAATCCTCAGCGGCGGCTGCTTGCAGACCAGATCGGTGCTGCCATCGTTCGGTAGAGTGAAGTCCTGGGTGACCCGATAGGCGGCTCGCCCGAGAAAGAGTGTGCCGCCGCCAGCCGCGTAAAGCGCCACAAAGGCGTTGGTCACCGCGGCGTCGTTGATGGTGCCTGTGCCGGTCGCGGCATTGCCGTCGCCCACCCCACCGAACTGTTCCAGCATGACGAACCGTCCGAAGTCGAAATCCAGGATGAAGACCAGCACGCCCGCCTGCTTCTGATACATCGTGCGGTGGCCTTGATGGTCCTCGTCGACCAGCACCTGGACGAAGGCGTTGGCGGCGATAGCGGCGACAGCGGCGGTCGCCAGCGCATGCGTGGCATAGGTGCCACTGATGCCAGCAGCACCAGCGGCCGCAATAGCGGATGCGGATGCGGCCAGCCTGTCCGATGCAGTCTGGGCGCGATCTGCCGCCGTGGCGATCGCATCACCAGCAGCAGCCGCCGCGGACCCTTGGGCAGCAGCACTGGCGAGCTCGGCCGCCGCCTGAATGGCGGCGCTGGCCTGGTCCGAGAGAAGGCGGAACGTCGCCCCGCTCTTGTAACCAAGCAAGACGGAACCTGCGGCCACGCCCCCTACGACCGGGTTGTTGCCCGAGTTGGTCTTGAGCGGCAGGGCGGCTTCGCCATTGAATGCCACGGTGACGGGTGTTGCCGTGTTCGTCGCCAAGATCGGCAGCAGGATCAGCGCACCAGCATCGATGGCGGGAACCGGCGTCGGCGTCGTCGCCACGATCACATTGACGCCGCCAGTGTTGGTGGCCGTGAGGAACTGCGTTCCGAAGTCGTCGAGCAGCCGAAAATTGCCGCCCGAAACGTAGCCAAGCACCACCGTGCCGGCCTTCAGGTCACCCGCTTTCAGCTGCTGACCTGTGGCCGACACGATCGTCAGGGCAGCGCCATCATTGAACGCGATGGTGACCGGCGAACCTGTGTTTGCCGCGAAGACGCTGAGGCAGACGATTTGCGATCCTGAGGCGTCGAGCGCGAGGCTCGTCGACGCAACGATCGCGTCAGGTGTGCCGGCGCCGGTGTCGGTCGCATAGACGATCTGGGTACCGGGAACGAAAGGCAAGACATTGACCCATGCGTTGCCGGCGTCGTCCCACCGGTAGAGCCCCGCATTGGCGAGGTCCTCTACGATCAGGGCGAGCTTGTTGTCGGGCTGCGAAGTGTCTGCATCGAGCAGCGCCTTGCTGGCATAAACAAACTCGGGAAGCGCGCCGAGGAACGGAGCACTGGCGATGAGCTGCAGGGCGAGACTGGGTATCGAAGTTCGCCGCGTCAGCGCGATGTTGTCGACGGTCTTGCCGCCGAGAATGCTGTCGAGGCCGCTTGCGGCCGTGATATCTGTCGTCTTTATGCCAATCGAGGCCATCTGGGGGTTCCCTTTAAAACTATTCGAATTCAGATCCTGGCGGACAGAAATGCGCGCATGCTGCTCTCTTGCTCCGCCGTCAGCAGTGGCGTGACTGCGACGGCCGCTATCTTTCCCTGGAAGAAGTTGGTTGCGGTGTTCGGCGTTGCGGCGCCAATCCTCGTCCGCGTCGTGCTTGTGGCCGGTACAAGGGCCGTCGTCGCAAGCGCATTGCCGTCGACCGAGACACCGATAAGTGCGCCATCGAAGGTGCCGCGCACGACATGCCGGCCGGAGAAATCGACGATGGTGCCGTTGACATTGGCCTGCGCGGCGCCGCTGCCGCCACCAGTGCCGCCTCGGTTCACCCCGCCCGACACCGCGCGCGCGATCCAGCGCGAGTTGTTGGCACTGGTCCCGCCGTAGCTGAAGATCCTGCGCCCGGTCGCGTCCGCCGCGAGCGCTTCCTGGTCGACCAGCGCCCATATCTCGCAGGCGGCGGCGCCGGTTGGAAACGGCACGCTGGCCAGATTGAGAAAATGATTGGTGCCGTCGAACGTCAGACAAGGCCGGCCATTGAACGCGCTGGGTGAATAGCCAGGCTGCGACAAAGCCGTCGCTTGCGAGGTGTTGTAGCCGGCGACCAGGTCACGCCATGACGAGACAGAGCCAGTAGCCTCGGATATCGAGCCGACGAAATCGGCGTCCCAATAGCCGGTCAGAAGCGTGCCCAGCTCGCGGATGAGCACCGGGCGGGAGGCCTCCAGAATTGACTTTTTGAGGATGCCAAACATCTCTCAGTTGACCAGGATCGCTTGCAGATCGCGGCTCGCGGCCTGCGCCACTGCCGCCGCGCTCGTGCCAGAGCGGATTTTGACGTATCGGACGCCAATGAAGTCGGAAACCGGCAGCAGGATCGATCGGCTCGCGGCTGCCTGGATGATGTATTCGGAACCGCCCGCCGTATAGAGGTCGTTATAGGTCGCGCCGTCATAGCTGGCCTGGAACGACAGCACCGCGGCCGTCCATGCGGCCGGCATCGCGATCCTGCAGAGCCGGGCGGTGCCGAGATCGATCCCGCCAGTGAGGCTGGCGCCATTGGCGATGTTAGCCACCACCACCGTGACCTGGTTGTTGACGACGGCGGCGTGGAGACGGCCGTCGGAACCGGTCTGGAGCAGCGTATAGTCTCCGTCATCGCCAAGCGCTCCCGGGACATCCTTACGGATTGCAAGCGCCGGCAGGCCAAGATCGCCGGACACATGGACGGCGTCCTCGGCCTTGAACGCCGCGAGCAGGCCAGCCAGTGTGCCGTTGCCGGTGCCGAGCAGTGCTTCGAGCCCGTCGGTGAAGCCCTCAAGCCCGTCCAGATAGGCGCCGATCGCGGTCAACAAAGCGGTCTGGGCGTCCTGCTTGGCGGCTGTGGCCGGATCTATCAAGGCGCCGGTCGCATCGACGGCCATTCGCGCTAGATAGTGCTTGCCGCCGATCAGTTCCGTGGCAATGGCGACGGAAAGTCCGGTGACGGTGTCGGTCGTGTTGATCTGGCTGGCGGCCATCGTTTTGCCCCTCTAGAGCACGAGTAAAAGGAAGGAATTGGCTGGAACCGGCGTCACGAAGTCGTCGGCACCGATAATCACGGAAATGATCACGGTCAGGCCGCTGTCGACGCCGGCCACGCTGACCGCCCAGGCCTGCATCTCGACCGTGTCGCCGAACACATAGCCGGTCACCGCGATGGTGCCTGAGGCCGGCGTACAGGACAGCGGCGGCTGCCAGGCCAGCGCGCCAGCCAGCCGGTGCTGCAGCTCGAAGGCCACCACGGGAACCGCGTTCGACGTGCCGCGGGTGATCATGACGATCAGCCCGTTGGCGTCGCCGGTCTCGATCGTGCCGCTGTCGACGCCGGTGAACACAGGCACCGCCGGCGGTACCAGCGACACGTCGATCTCGGAACCAACCCGGCCGCTCCATGGCGGCGGCTCCTCGGCGTCGGTCAGCTCGTCGATGATGGGTGCTGCCGCCTTCATCGCCAGCACGGAGGAATTGTTCTTGCCGCGCGAGATGCCAGTGATGATCAGAGGGATGCTGTCGAGCACGGCCGGCCCGAAATGCAGGATGTCGCCGGGCTTCGGCCTCTCGCCTGTGCCGGTCAGCCGCACGGCCGCGCTCTCGCCGGCGACCGTGGTGATGGTGCGCACCACGCTGGTGCCGATCGTGTCGTCGGCGTCGAACTGGCGGAAGCGGATGGCGTAGCTCTGGCCGTCGACCATGGTGAAGATGCCGTCGGTCTCGACATGATCGCCGCGCACTGCCTTGACGCGGGCCGAATGCGTGGCGCGCTTCAGCACATCGCGCGATGCGACCACCAGGTCGCCGCTGGTCGCGGTGCGCGCCGTGCCTTGCTGCACCGCCGAATAGTCGACGGCGCGGTTCATGATCTCGTATTGCCGGCGCCGCGTCTCGCGCCAGATCTCGACCGGGTCGGTCTTGCCGGGCAGCTTCAGCTCCTCGGTGATGTCGATCGGCCCGATGTGGCCCGGCCACGGCACCAGGCGCTCGGCCTGCTGGTAATCGTTGGTCTCGTCGATGAACGGCACGCGCAGCGCGTGCGGCGGCTCGAAATAGGAGGGCGACCAGCGGAAGTCGGACGAGTTCCGTGGATTGACGTGGTCGACGACGAGTTCGCGCGGCCGGTCGATGACGACGGTCCATTTGCGGCCGTTCCAGCGCACCGCCGCGCGGCCCGCGGCGCCGATCGCCGCCCTGGTCTGGCCGAGCGTGCTGTCGAAGTCATGGATGCGGTTGTATTTCAGGCCCTTGCCGGCACAGAAGACGTGCCAGTCCTCGAAGGCCGGAAAATCGATCTGATCGTCTGGAACAGGCCGATAGAGCGCCGGGCCGCGAAGCGCGCGCAGCGCCAGCGAGGCGGGGTTTTGCGTCACCCTGTCGACCCATGTGCCGCTCCCGGCATCCCAGTCAGGCGCGATGCGCTTGTCGAGCGTGTTGAAGTTGTCGAGCGTGCCGTTGAGCTGCGCCGTTGCCTTGATGCGTAGCGCGCTTAGGGCCACAGGCTTGCGGAAATTGAACGGGTATTCCGGCCTCCAGCTCTGCAGCACCACCCATGTGCAGTTCGAGATTATCTGCGGCCCGGAAGAGGACATCTGCTCGGAGTCATTCAGGCGCTCATATTCGATCTCGTAAGCGCCACGCACTGGAAACTCGATGCGATCCTCACGATAGAAACCGGCCGCTTTCTTGGCGGTGATCCGCAGAACAGGCAGATCGGTCCATGCCGGGTTGCCGACGAGACGAAAGCGCCGCTGTAACTCCACCGTCGTCGCTTGTTTGTCGCCGTCCTCATCATCGATCTTAATGAGGCCAGCGGGAAACGACAGGATGGCGATTGCCCATTTGCTGTCAGGCGCAGTGAAGCGGCTGACCGGCTTGGCCTCCGACGGAACGCCGTGTTGCTGCTCTCCCATGTCGTCCTTGGGAAACGGCCGCTCCAGATCGGCGCCGACGCGCTCCTCGAGCACCTGATTGACATAGAGCGACAGCGGCGCGTCATCGGCATAGCCGTAGCGCGTCTCGATCTCGATCTCGTCATACTTGGTCAGCAGCGTGTCGCCGAGCTTCTCCTCGGAAATCTCTAGCGGGCCATAGCCGTGCACGAAGACGGCGCGGTCATAGAGAAAGTCGCCGACCACCTCGATATAGGACATCGCTGCGAACGGCGGCGCGTAGCGGTGCGTGCCCATGACGTCGGGCACCGGCGCATCCGGCGTGAACTGGTTCTGCCAGCCGGCAATGGCGAAGGTCGACTTTTCCGGCTTGTCAGGGCCAGGAAGCGGCAGCAGCGCGTTGATCAGCAGCCCGCCGAGCGCGGTCAGGCCAACAGTCAGAGCGGTCTTGGCCACACCTGCCAGAACTTCCGAGCCGAGCAGCGTGGCGCCGGCGGGGAAAAAGAAGCCGGCAATGGCAATCGCCGCGACCGAAACCAGGATGGTCAGCACGGACCTCAGCGCGGTCTGGCCCGGGATGACGCGGATGACGACATGGACCCCGGCATGTGGCCGCGCGCGATGCCAGAGCGCGCGAGGCACGATCTGCATGCCGTCGCCCTTGACCAAGGCGACGCGGGTGCGCGCCAGCACCGGATCGACAGCACCAGGCAGCGCCATCGCCACCATCTCGGCGATCGTCATGCCTTCGGGCAGTGTCAGCTCGACGCGGGCGCGATCGGGCTGGAAGGCCATGGGCGCGGCCGTGACGTGGACACAGTTCGGGGCCTTCATTGGGTACCCCGCCAGCGATAGATGCCGGTCAGGCGGTGTTCCCAGGGCGAGCCGTCGTCATAGCGCTCGATCTTGGAGCAGTCCTGCTCGACCATGTGCAGCATCAGGCCGGGCCGCAGGAACAGGCCGCAATGAGCGTCGAGGCGGCCGCGCCGGAGCCAGATGATGTCCAGCGCCTGCGGCTGCTCGCGCAAGCAGAACTCCTTGCCGTCGCGTTCGCCGATGATCTGCCAGGACGGTGAAGACGCTTCCTGGCTGACGATGGCGGCAATCTCTTGCCGCTCGGCCGCGCCGAGGCCGGCATAGGATGGCAGATCGTTGCCGGCATGCTCGGCATGGACCAGGCGAACGAAGCCCCAGCAGTCGCAGCCGGACCAGTCACGGCCTTTGTCGGCGAAGGGCAGGCCGATGAAGGCTTGCGTCCAGCGGAGATCGCCCCGGGCTTGCATGATTGTCATCTGTGCAGCCCCGGAAAGCGTTCCTTGGTCATGCGGTCGGCCGGATACGGCTCCGAGTCGATAGGCTCCATGGAGAACTTGAGCGACACCTGGCCGCTATCGCCGTCGGCGCCGGTCATCAAAAGCCCGATCCACTCGGCCTCGACGGTGTCGGGGCTCGACGCCAAGACCACGGCCATGTGGCAAGTCGCCTGCACCGTGGTCGAGGTGAGGATGTCGGCGATGTCGCTGTCGAGGATCTCCAGCACCAGCGAGGCCTGCGCCGGCGCGTCGTCCTCCTCGTCTGGAACGAGAGCGTCAAGCATGACGTGTTTGAAAGGCGATCCGTCCGGGGTTCTCCAGGTCGATAGGGTCCCGTATTCCAGCGGCTCGACAGAGAGCCTGTCGGCATTGTCCGACGACAGCCGCACCGGCGCATCGAGCAGTGGATGCTCGATGATGACCAGAACCACCTCCAGCTCGTCCGTGGCGACCACGTCGAGCGCCAGGCGCATGTTGAGCGAGACGCGCCTCATGGCATCACCGCGATCTCGAAGGTGACCCGCCACTGCACGCTGCCCGGCGAACTCGGCGCACGCGTCGGCAGCTGCTGGCCGAGCAGGCAGAGCCATGTCTCGGCGATCAGGATCGGCGTGCCGTCCTCGGTCGTCAGCGGCGTGCCGTCGTCGGTCAGCAGCGGCAGGCCGTCCGTGTCCGGCGCCGGCATTAGGAACGGCTTGGTGCCTTGCTTGATCTCCTCGGTGAACCAGCGGTCGAAGCGGGCGAGCTGCGCCCTGGTCAGCACCGTCGAGAAGTTCACCATGTCGGCGACCGCCGAGAAGCGACGCCGCACATTGGGAGGGCCGGCGTCTTCGGCCCTGCGGGTGCGGCCGTCGCCGCGCGCGTACTGGAACGGGCCGCGCTCCGGCCTCGGCAATTCGGCGGGATACCAGACCAGGCTCATCGGCGTTTCACCGGCTGCCTGGCGCCGCGCGCGTTCAAGGTGCGGTTGGCCGCACTGCCCGGCCTGTTCATCTCGGCCGCCATCTGCTCGCCGACGATCACCTCGGTGCGGCGCCCGCCCTTGCCATCGTCCGTCTCTTCGGTGCGCACACTGCTGTTGCCGTAGTTGTGCACTACCGTGTCGTGCCTGAACTCGATAACCGCCCCGCCACCGCCGCCGGCGCGTGATCCTGACCGAGGCACCGGGTAGCCACCTTCCATTTGGGCGCCGGCATCTTCGAGGCGGCCGTGGCGCCCGGACCTGGCCGAGCGCCGCAGATTGTCCAGGAACGGAACGCCGAGCGCGCGCACCACGGGCGCGTCCATGACGTACTCTTGTTCGTGGACGAGGCCGGCGACCTTGTTCGGGTCGCTGCCGCCGGTCGGGCCGCCAACATCGTAGAGGCCGGCGGTGCCCGACTGGATCGCCGACCAGGCTGCCGGCGACCTGAAGAAGCCACTGATCATAGACCAGATGCCGGAAAACCCGGACAGTCCGCCGCCGGCCGGCGCCGCCGGGAACTGGCTGAGCGCATTGCCGAGCTGGCCAAGCCCACCGCCGAAACTATTGAGGCCCTTTGCGGCAAGGCCGGTGCTTTCGGTCAGCCGCGTGATCGCTGCCGTGGCTTTGTTGCCTGCGCTCTCCACACCGGGGAAAAGCGCGCGTTGATTATCGTTGAGGCCGTTGCGCCAGGAGCCGCCAGCCATCCCGAGCCGGCCACCGCCGAGATCGAAATGCATCTCGTCCATGGCGCCGTATTTGCCCCTCTGGCCGCCGAAATATCCGCCCCACCTGAAACGGTCGGTCAACTCCGGATATTTCTCCAGCTGCACCTGGCGCGCCGTCTGGGCGAACTTCTCGTACGTCGCGAAGGTGCTTGGGTCCTGATAGTTGCCCAGCTTCTTGCCGGTGAGGAGATCGGTCAGCCTGACATCGGTCGCGAGGCCCTGACCGTGAAAACGTGGGTCGCCTGGCCGCAAGCCTGAGATCGCATCGACCTGGTAGCCGCCGAACCGCTTCGCGGCACTGTCGAGAATGTCCATCAGCCGGGCGTCGACGCCCGACTTGAAGTTTCCGACCATGCGAAGCGAGCTTCCGGCGACATCTGACAACGGGGAAGTCGCCGCCTCGCTGCCGCGCATCCCCGACGACGGATCGGTCGAATTGCTGTTGGCCGGTGAGAAGAACCGCTTGATGCTGTCGAAGATGGTGCCAGTGCCGCCGCTGACGCCCAAGGCACCGTTGATGTTGACGACGCCGGCCTGCACATCCATGGCGCCAACAGACTGCCCGCCTGCCGGCTGCGGACCGCCGAGCAGCGTGCCGATGAAGCCGCCAATCCCGCCGATGCTGTCCAGCGTCGGCAGGCCCTTGTTATAGACCGCGTTGGCCAGCGGGTTCTTGATCGCAAGCTGGGCGAGCTGCTTCAGCACGTCGTCGGCCGCGCTCTTCAGCACGCTATCGATATCGGTAAAGCCGCCGAGAGCGCTGTCGACGATGCCGCCGATCGCGTCGACGCCGGTCTCGCGCACGTCCTCCCAGAGCTGCTTCTGCTGCTTCAGCAGCTCGTTCATGCGGATCATCGCCGCCGCCTCGGAATTGAGGTCCACCGCCAGCCCGGCGCCCTTCAGCCGGTCGGCGACGGTCGCCTCGATCGGCGAGCGGCCGAGCTGGTCGCGCTCGAACTGCAGGTCTCGGCTTAGGTTGGCGCGGGATCTGGCTTCGGCCAGCGCGGCCAGCTCCGCCGCGTTGGCGCGCATCGCCTCGGCTTCCTTGCCGTAAAGGTCAATACCGAGCTGTCGAATCTGCTGCTCCACCTGCAGGCTGGCGATAACACGGTCATGGGCGGCGGTACTCGCCCCGACCAGTGCAAGCTCGGCGCGCTGGGTCTCGATATTCTGACCCTGCCCAACGATCGTTGTGCGCGCCGACTGGATGGCGCTAAGCCGGCCATATTCGGCGGCCTTTTCCTTGATGCGCCGGATCTCGGCTTCGTCGGCCGGGACATTGTTGCGGGCGGCTTCCTCGCGGACCGCCTGTTCGAGCTGAAAGGCCATGCGCAGCGCTGCCGCCTCGGCCGCCGTCCTGCCGACCAGGCCGATTTCGAGCTGCTGGGAGGCTATCGTCTGGTCGAGCGACCGCAGACGCTGCTTCTGGGCTTCGTCCAGCGTCTGCTGGGCTCTGGCGTAGGCCAGCGCCGCCGCCGTGTCGCCGCGATAGTCACGGACACCCTTGCCCTCGTTTGGGTCGAATGGCCTCGCGTCCTCGGTTGCGCGAGCGGCCCTGGCTTGTTCTTCCGGCGATCTGGCATAGAGCGACCGGAACGCCGTCTCGCGGTCGCGCTGCAGCTGAACAAGTGCCGCCCGGTTGCCGGCAAGCCATTTTGTCAGGTTGGCGCCTTCATCGCCCCGGCCGACAGTGACGCCCTGGAACGTTGCTATCGCTGCGCTCGACCCGCGCAGATGAAGCTCAAGGGCCGCCGCCTGGTTGGCGCTGTCCTGAAGCTCCTGCGCGAAGTCGTGCGCGGCCTTGCTCAGGCTGGGATCGATCCGCAGTTCGCCGAGCCGCTTCTGGACGCCGGCGGCGTCAATCTGGCCGGCCTGCATTTCCGCCGCCAGCTGCCGGAAGGCGGCCACACCGGCTTGGCCGAGCTTCGCGAAATCCGCGCCGGCGGGGTCCGAAGGCGAGATCGTCGTCGCGATCGACATCTGACGGCGGATATTGTTGAGCGTGGCGACAAGCGTGTTCTTCTCGTCTTCCGCCTGTTTGATGGCGTCGGCCTGTGCCACCGACAGCGGCACTTTCGACGCCTGGTCCTCGTAGGCCTTGGCCGCCGCCGCAGCGAGCGGATAGGCGGCGGCGATCTCGTCGATTATCTTTTTGTGGGTTTTCAGAACGGCGTCGACCGACTGGATGTTTGTCCGCGTCGACAGCGCATAGGCGATGGCGGCGGCGCCGGCGGCAACTAGGCCGGTGGTCACCAGGCCGACGCTGGGCACAAAACCGAGGAAGGACGCGGCCGCCGATGCCAGCGAGCCCCTGATCGCGGTCAGCGAGCCGCGGAGCCCTTTCGGGCCACTCTCCAGCGCGTCATAGACCTGACCGGCCTGCGACGCGAAGATCATCATCGCCGGTGCGCCGAGCGCCCACATCGTGACGACATCGTTGCCCTGCCGCGACAGGTTGAGCAGCTGCGAGGAAGTCAGGCGTGCCGCGCCCGCAACGGAGCCCAGCCCCGTCACTATCTGGCCCGATGCTCGGCCGAGCATCGTATAACGATCGTTCAGATGCGTGAGCGCCAGATCGTATTCCTTGGCGCTGGTGAAGGCGCCGACCCTGTGCGCGTTGTTCAGCTCTGTCAGCTCGGCCTCGTATTGCTTTGAGGCGGCATAGAGCGGGTTGAAGCGGGCCCGCAGCCGGTCCAGTTCGTCGCCATAGGCAGCGATGTCGGAACCGCGATCTGGCACAATGGTGACCCGGTTGACCATGGATTGCGCAGCATTTTTCTGGGCTGCGGCCAAGCCATTCAAGGCGCTGATCTGGCTATTTAGGGCAACCGTCTCCCGCAAGCGCGCGTCGATCGCCAAGGAGCCGCTGATCGCGCCAGTGCGCTCGGCTTGGTTGATGGCCTCAATCGCCGTCCGGTATCGGGTCTGCGCTGCGAAGAGCGGATCGTAGATGGCTCTGATCCGGTCGAGCGCCGCGCCGTAGGCTGATATGTCGGCAGCACGCTGCCGATACGTTGCGTCGTCGGTCGGACCCTTCATGCCGGCATAGGCCGCCACGATCCCCTGGATGCGCTTCTGCACCGCCTCTTGGCCGGTCAGCATGTCGGTCACGCGCTTCGACGATGCCGCCGCCTGGTCGTTGGCGGCGGTGAGCGCCGCCGAGGTGCGGGCCGCCTCGACGCCGACCGTGCGGACCGCCGCTGCCGTGGCGCCGGCCGCCGCAGTCGCACCGACAGCGTCGCCGCTGATGACGAGGGCGAGATTGAGGCTCACTCGCGCACCTCGTTCATGATCGCGCGGGCCTCGATCTCCATGTCGCGCAGATCTTCAAGCAGCTGAGCCGCCGGATAGCGCTTCTTTTCTCGCTTCGGTCGCGCCCGCAGCAGCACGTCGGCCGCCGCATAGTCGATGCCGAGCCAGTAGAGCAGGCCCTGCATGCCGCGCGCGACGACGCGCCACTGTGTCTCGCAGCCGAGAAACAGCACCACCGATGGCATGTTGATGTCCCACACTTCGAACACGTCGCTTTCTTCGTCGTCTGTCGGATCGGGCAGGCTCTCGGGCGGAACGCCCAACGCTTCGGCATCCTGCCGCGCCTGGTCATCGGGCCGCGAAGGGCGTGTCGGGTCGGTCAAGCCTTCCCGTGCCAGCGCCCAGGCGCGCGCGGCCTCTTTCAGTTTCCCTTTCGGGCCTCGGGGCTGGCGAGCGATCCGACATACGCATTGTAGAGCCCGACCCGGTACCAGGTGTCCTGCAGCGCCTGGCGCAGCAGCTCCTCGGAATACTCGATCGGGTTCTTGCTCTCGTCGATGACATCGCGCCAGCCGCGACTGGCCTTGATCAGCAAGTCGTGCTCGCGTGCCCGTCTTTCTTCCGGTGTCTTGAGATCCTCGATTTCCTTTTCGAGTGCCTTCGCGTCGTCCTCGCCGATGCCGACGAACTCATGCGTGTAGCTCTGGATCTGCCACTTGCCGGGGTTCACTGGGTCCGGGCGGTGGATCTTGACCGGCCAGGGGTAGCGATATTCCTTGGTGAGAACGAATTTCATGGGGCACTTTCCTGAGGTTTGAACGGCGGTTTTTGAGGCGTTGAAGCCGCCTTTATTTGACGGTGATCTTCAGCTCGCTGGAGCCGAGGCTGGTCAGCATCAGCGGCAGCGAATAGTTGCGGATGTTGTCGCTCTGGCCCTCTGCCGGCCGGCCGATCTGCACCTTGTCGCTGTCGATCGCCACCGTGTTGCCGCCCACCGTGCCGTGGGTAAGCGCCAGCGCGGCCTTGGTGTGGGCGCGGGCGATCGAGAACCAATCCTTGGTGGCAAGCGATGTCGCCTTGACGACGGCGGTACCAGTCACTGAACGGTCGGTGATCTCGATGCTCTCCTCGCCAATCAGGTGGCGCGGCACGACCTGCGAGCCGGTGTCGATGTTGAGGCTCTCGGCGATCGCGGTCCAGCCATGCAGCGCCATCACCGTGTTGGCCTTGGAGACCACCACCGGGTCGATCCACATCGTCTTGGTGACGACGGGCAAGGCTTCATCGGTGATGGTCCCGACCAGGCCTTTCATCGAGAATTGGAAGCGCGGGATGCGCTTCGGTATGAAGCCGAGCGAGACACTGCCGCGCAGGCCGAGCAGCACATGCTTGACGCCATCGGAGTTGTAATAGAGCCCGCTGCTCTCGAAGGCGTCGTGGATCAGATCATACTGGACGTCGACGCCGGCCGAGATCACCTGGGCAAAGCCGCAGGAGCGCAGCAGCGGGCCATAGGCCGGTGCCGTGCCGAGGGCGCCGGCGCCGGCGATCTCGACCGAGAAATTGAACTGGCCATAGTCGCCGGTCAGCAAGACGCCCTGGTGCCCGAGGAACGGCTGCATCAGATTGCGAGCCTCCTCGTCGCCGGCGAGCGGTGTGAAGACCGCGTCGGAGAGCTGGATGTAATTGGCGGCACCGGTCGGCACGGCATCGACGCCGTACGTGGCATCCATCTTGATGAGGGCGGAAAGCTTCTTCCAGCGGCGGATCGACATGGTCTATTTCCCCTTCCTGGGCGCGCCGGTTTCGGCCGCCAATGGTTCGTCCGTGCCCGCCGGTACCGGCTCGGCCTCCGTGCCGGGCGGCGGCGCGGGCTCGGTGCCCTCGATCCGCTCCAGCGTTCCATCCTTGTGCCGGTTGTACGCACCGCCGGCGATCGGCGTTTCGATCTTTGCCATGTCAGCTTTTCTCCACGAGGTAGTAGCCGGCGCCGAACAGCTCGCGCTGCCAGACGTGGCCGTTCTTGGCTTTGAGAAGGTTCGACGAGATGTGCTCGACAACGTCGGCATTGTTGACGCTGGTCGGCTCGAAACCGATCAAGGCGCCGCGTACCGCGTCCTTGAGGATTTCGATGTCGTCGGCAGCGGCCCCGCCGGTGCCATCGGAGACGTTGCGGGTGACGATGATGACAGCGACATCAGCCTCGGTGCGCTGCAGTACGTTGCCGGTCATGCGCTCGTTTTCACCGCTGTGCTCTTCCTCGACCAGAACGAAGGCCGCGGGCGTCGTCTTCGGTTCGCCACTGAGCGAAGCCCAGGCGGCGGCGCCTGCGATCAGCCGAAAGAGCGGCGGGTCGATATCGCGCAGGCGCTGCTGGAATTCGGCGGACAGCGTCATGGCTGCGCTCCGCCGCCGGCCTCGGCGCGGAAGGCGTCCTCGGCAATGCGCAGGATCTCGGCCTGGTCCTCTTCGTCGACATAGAGATAGGGGCGCGCCGGAATGGTAATCGAGTGCGCGCCGATCGAGACACGCACGGTCTCCTTGCGCTTGCGCGAGGCCTTGACGAAGCGCCGGACGCGATTGGTTTTGGCGAAATGCAGATCCTGCTCGCGCGCCGGGATCTTCACATCGCCGCCGAGCTGCTGGATGGCGGCATAGAGCAGGTTCGTTCCGACCGCCGCTTCGGTTTCCGTCGCCTCGCCGGTAATGGAGCTGTAGAGCCGGTTGGTGACGCGCAGCATGTGGCCATAGCCGCGCTGGCCGCGCCCGATGCGCTTGGCGGCCGTGCGCGGGCTGAGCCGCTGCCACTTACCAGCCGGGCCGGTCTCGCGCTCGAAATGCCGCTGGGTCGAGGTGACCAGGTATGCGGCGATCGCCGACATGATCGTCCTGGGATGTTCGGCCAGACGCTCGATGCGATCGAGTGTCGCCAGCACGGCCTGGTCGACGAGGCGGATCTGGATGCCTTCGGTCGCCATCAGAAGCCCCGCAGCTTGTCGCGGGTGAACACGCGGTTCGGCGCACTGGTCTTGATGGCGCCGCCGCCGGCCTGTTCGGGCGTCTCGCCTTCCTCCTCGATCAGGACGAGACCCTTCGAGACATCCTTCAGCCAGGAGATCGCGTTGGCGAAGTTGCGCGAGACGATGCTGTCCTTGTCGGCCGCCTCGCCATGCAGATAGTAGCGCGCCAGATCCGCGGCGACCTTGACCAGGACCGGCGGTACAACGCTGAGCGGCAGAGTGAACTGCTTGCCGATGTAGCCGTCGATCACGCCGTCGGCGTCGGCAAGCGCGCGGCCGACCACGACGCCGTCGATCGTGCTCGGCGGCATGTTCGTCCGGTCCGTGAGCTGGATCAGCTCAGTGGCGCCGAAGCGGTCGACCAGATCCTGTTGGACGGCGTACATCAGGCACCCACCATGAAAAGCCAGATGAAGGCGGGCCACACGAGGAGCGCCCCGGCCCAGTCCAGGACCGTAAGCGTCAGCGGCACGAGCCAGATGGGCAGGAAGACATGCACGGTCAGATCAGCTCCACGACCAGGTTCGGTTCGGCGAAAAGGGCCTCCAGCTGCTCGGGGCCTTTGAACGCCTCCATGGCGTGCTCGACCGGCGCCTTGGAGTGGGCGATGCCGGCACGGCGGAACCCGTCGACCTTCGACCGGATGCGAACGCCCGTCGGCACATCTCCGTCAGCATTGGCTGCCTGCCAGGCGTCGATCGCGGCGGCCAGGCGCGGGAACTTGGAGCGGAACTCGTCCTCTGCCGTGCCGAGGCGCTTGTCCAAGTCCTCCAGCGTGAGCGACTCGGCGGAGCCGGCCGCATTGCCGGCTCCGCCCTGGCGCTCACTCTCCGGGGGTTTATCGGTGGAATTGATCCCCGTCGCTGCCCCCAGCGACGGGGCAGCCGGTGGCGCCGCTGCGGGCGCGGCACCGGCAGCAGGCGAAGCATTCACCGCGACATTCTGATCCGCGATTACTGGCTTCGTTGCTTCGGAAATGGTCCCCGCCGCCTGTGGCGACGGGGCATCCGACCCATGCTCGACAACCGCCGGGCCGGATGGTTCCACGGCAGCGTTTGTCGGCGCTGCCGTGGTTGGGCTGGCCGCCGAAGCGGTTTCCCCCTCTGAAATGAGCTTCTTGTTCAACTCGAACGGTTGATCCGAGAAGGCGGTTTCCCGCTTGACTACCACCTTCGAAGCTTTCGCCATGGTTCAATCCTCGTTTTCGGGTCTTTGAAAAGGAGCCGTCCGGGCTGCTTTTCGAAAACCCGCCGGCCGGAGCCGGCGGGACGAATTCGGGCAGGCGGTCAGCCAGGCGGTCGTCGATACGGCTCGGACAGGCGCCAGGGGTCGTAGAAGACGAGACTGCGATCGGCGCGGCGCGCGAGCCACCATCTGCGGACAGTCGCGGCAAGCGCGATCACCAGGAGCGTGACGCCGAGCAGCGCCAGGGCCAGCCCCCGCGATCTTCATGACATCGGCGACGACGAAGGCAGTCAGCATGTCGTCGGCGGTCGAGGCGGTGTAGGCGGCCGGCGAGCGGCTATCCGCCATCGAAGGCATGACCGGCATGAAGACGAACGAACAAGCGAAGGCGAGGCAGGCGAGTAGAAGAGGTCGGAAAAGCTTCATCGGATTTCCTCTTGGGTCTTGCGGAAGGAGCCGGGCTCGGCTGCTTCCGGAAAACCCGCCGGCACCGAAGTGCCGGCAGGCAAAGTGCGCAGCTCCGGCTGTGATCAGCCGAGCTGCGGAACCACCACCACTTCGGAGGCCTTGAACCAGATGTTGCTGTCGCCGCCGTTGATCAGCTGCGCCTCAACCACCTGCTTTGCATCGGCCTCCAACGCCTGAGGAACGATGAGCTTGGCCGGACGGATGTTGATGATCTGGCCGTTCTTCTTGCGGATCGCACCCAACGCATCGCGGGCCGCCTTGAAGTTGGCCGGCGTAAGTGTGGCCTTAGACATATGGGCGAGCTGCCAGAGGCCGAAGCCGGCGTTGCATCGCCCGTCGACGCCGTAGAGATACTGGCCCTTCATAAAGACGTTCGTATCGGTCTCCTTGTCCATCGGCACAAGCTTGAAGGGCTTGCGCTTCTGGAACACCATCGGCTGGATAACCCTGGTGTCGTCGACCAGGTACCAGGCCGGGCCGGCGCCAGCGGTGAAGTTCGAAACAGAGGTCTCGCCGCCGTTTTCGTCGAAGCCGGGGTGGTCGGTGTCGAAGAAATTCTGGCCGTCGTAGCAGAGGGTCGCATCGCCCTGCTTCCAGAGCGGCCAGACGAGCTGGTCGGGAAACTCGGCCGCGTCCTGACCCATTTGGGCAGAGATGGTCGTGTAAAAGCCGAACTGATCGTCCTCGATCGAGGCGCGCTTGACGCCGACGGTGCCCTCGAACTCCTTGTTGCGGATGATGTAGGTCGAGGCCGACAGATCATGAATGAGGCGGTCGCCGACCCATTCGCGGATGCCGGGCAGATCGTCCATACGCGGATATTCGTTCATGGCGGTGCTCGAAGGCACGTCCATGGCGACCGTCCGGTATTGTGTCGGGGTGGTTGCGAGCCGCGCGTTGAACGCGGTGCTGAGCCCCGTGTAGACGCTGCGCAGCGTGGAAGCATTAATGTCCATCTGAAGCTTTCTCCTACTGCGCGATCTCGGCGACGACGGTCGCCGGAGTTGCGGTTGCGTTGGTTCCGCCGACCGTGAAGCTGATCACGTCGCCGGGGTTGACCTCGTTGAGGGCGGTCGGCACCACCGTGTCCACGTCGCCCGCGGCCGAGCCGGCCTGGGTGATGGTGATGACGCCGGTGGTCACCGGAACGCCGTTGATGGCGCAGGTGATGGTGGCGTCGCCGGTGGTCAGAATGCCGTCGGTGACGCTGCGCAGCCGGGTGATGCGGCCCTTGACGGAAGCGATCGTCCTGGTGACGCCGGCGCCGACCAGCGTGGCGATGCGGGCGGCCAGCGGGATCATGACCTTTTCAGCGGCCGGGATGTCGATCCAGGTGCGGCCGTCGCTAATGCCGGCCACGGTGCCGACGAGCAGCCGGGCACCGGAGCCATCGAAGCTGAGCGTCTGATCGTCGACGGCGTAGACCGGCCGGCCGATGTCGACCTCGTCGGCGACGAAGATGAAGCCGAAGCAGCCGCGAAGCGCCTCGACGTTCAGGTCGCCGTCCGCGCCGTCGCGGTTATCGACGTTGCCTTCCGCCAGGCCGACGATGGAAACCGCGTTGGCGGTGCCCGCCGGGACTGCCATGCCGGTCGCCAGAAGGGCAACGATCGACTTGCGGAAGATGCGCACACCCGACTTGGCCGGGTAGCCGAAGCGGTCGCCGGAGCGAGCCGGGATTTCGAGATCCTTGGACGCGACCATCAGACGGTTTCCTTGTTGAGCTTGAGGGTCTCGGCGAATTTCTTCGGATCGAGGCCCATGGCGTTGCAGACGGCGAGATCGCTATCCGAAAGCTCGGCGTTTTCGCCGTCCGGCTTCTTGGCCGTGCGGATCTGCGAGGCCGTCATCACCGGCGCGTTGCCGACGAAGGTGTCGAAGGCCTTGAGATCGGCCTTGGCGTAGCCGAGCGCCCAATCCTTCTGCGCCGGCGCGATCTTGCCGGCCTCGATCGCGCTGTTGACCGCCTCGGTCGCTTTGTCGGCGGTCAGATCCTCGCGCAGCTTCTTCAGATCGCCCTGCAAGTCGGTGACGATTGCGATCGGCACGAACTTGGTCGGATCGACCTTGCCGGCGATCGCCGACTGGACGGCCGTGACGATGTCGTCGGCCTTGGCGTCGGCAGTGAGGCCGGCGGCGGTGGCGAGGCGGGTGCGATCGGCGACGATGGAATTGATCGCCGTCAGGATCTCCGCCGGCTTGGCGGTTTCGGTCAGGCCAGCAGCCTTGGCAATTGCCGTGCTGCTGGTCAGATGGGCGTTGATGGCGGCGACAATGCCGTCTTCGGTCGTGCCCTTGGCGAGGCCAAGCGCAGTCAGGATCTTGTCCATGCTGTCTCCGGTGGGGTTGTCGAGAGGGAAGAGGGCACTCGCCGCGACCGCGACGAGATCGAGGTTCGGCGTGTTGGTCAGGCCGGCCATGCGGATGGCGAGCACCCGGCCGGTGGTCTTTTCGTGGAAGAAGACGGGCGATAGGTAGCGGTACTCTTTCCGCTTGATTGCGATCGCTGCCCCTTTGGTCCATTCGACGCGGCCATAGATGCCGTCGTTCTGGACTTTCAGTTCCTTGATCCAGCCGGCGGCCGGCGCTTTGCCACCGACGCCGGGGATAGCCCCGAAAACCGCCTGGTGGTCATAGTCGATAGCGAGGTCGGTGGAGCCGGCATACTGGCGGCTATTGGCGACGATCTGTTCCATCGACGCTTTGTCGCCTGTAACCCAGGGGCCTTGGCCGTTGCGGCCGGAGAACGTGCCGGCTGGCGTCAACTGCACCCATTTGTCGCCACTGTCCGCGTCGGCTGCTGTGAGCGCAGTCGAGTGGGAGGCGACCAAGGCGGCCGAAAGGAGTGCGGCAAGTGCGTTCTGCATCGCCGGACAATTGCCTGCCGCCGCATTTAAGTCGGGAGGCCGAATTCGCCCTCCGGTCGAAATTGATTTTGTGGATTGGCCTGCCGCGAGCTTGTCGCTGTGGATGTCGCGTCAGCGGCGAAACAGACGCTTGGACGGTAGCCGAGCAGGCGCCGGCGGGCAAGCCGTGTAATGACGACCCGCCTCGGCAGTCAAATAGCCTCTAAAATCGGTTTTGAACGGGTCTACAGCGGCAAACGCGGTTCGCGGCTCCAGTGCCACGCCCCGAGGGGTCTCTACGCGCCTGTGCGGCGATCCTGTGAGGCTGCTTCAGTCGGGCGGTGTTGCCCAATCCGAGGTGCTGGTTTTTCGTGCCAGGTCCTGTTCGACAACGGAGAGGTAGCCGGCCTTGCCGGGATTGTAGGCCCAGCCCGGATCGATGCCGTCAGGGACCGTCGTGACTTCGCCGGTGCGCTTGTTGACGAAGCCGCGCATCACGCCTTTCACCGGCTCGAACTTCAGCGCCTCGCCCTCGCGCTCCAGCCGGTCGATGTCGCGCTGCGACAGGCCCTGCAAGGTGCAATGGCAGTTCCAGCCATTCGGGCAGGCATGGGTGCTCCACCAGGGATGGTCGACCGGCAGCACCGTGTTGTGCCAGAGCGCATGAAGCGGGCGCGGGTGCTCCTGGCCTTCCAGATGGACATAGCGCAGGAACGGCCGTGTCGCCTTATTGCGCTCGAATGACGACCAGTGGCCGGCGGCATAGCTCACCCGCATGTTCACATCGAAAATGGTGGTGAGCCGCCTGACGCTGCCGAGCTGCGACCAGCGCGTTTCGCCGGAGGTCGGGTCGAAGGCCGGCTGCTGTCCCCACCAACCCTTGGTCTGAAGCAGCGGCGTCAGCTCGGCCGCGAACTGGGCAAAGGTCTTGCCCTGCGAAAGGGCGACCAGCAATGCCTGGTAGATGTCGCCCAGGATGTCGAAGCCGGCCGACTTCGCCACTGTGAAGCTGCGGGCATGGGCATCCTGCCAAGTGTCCAGCCACGAGAATTCGGGATCGAGCCGTTGGCCGCGCGCAAACAGCGCCGCGATCGCGTCGACTGGCGGGAGTGGCTTCAGATCTGCGGCCACAGGCTCAACCGATCCTGCCCGACCACCATAGCGCCGCGAGTATCCAGATCACGATCATGGCGGCGCTGTATGCCAGGCCGTGCCCATTTCGGCGTTTGGAGTTGATGAAAAAGCCGAGCAGGGCGAGGAACGAACAGAGCGCGAAAAAATAGACCACCGGAGTTCCCTTCAGAGCGTGTCGTCAACTTGGCCTGCGAGCTGGGCTGCAAAGGCCGATCGGGCGAGCAGCTCGGTCAACGCGGCGGCATCGAGCCCGGCAAAGCGCTTCGAAAGCAGCGCCTTCACATCGGCGACGGAGCTGGCGGCCGCGATCTCAGCGTCGAGGCCGGCGACGATCGGCGCGACCAGCGGCTCCCAATCCGCCAGCATGGCGTCCGTCGAGCGCTCGATCGCATCGCGGGTGCCGGTGCCCGCGGTGGAGTGGACCGTCTGTTCGGTCTCGCCGGGTTTCAGTGGCGGGGGCGGGTTGTCATCAGGCGGGTCAGTTGGGGCCGGACCTTTCAGTGGCACGAGCAGTTCTTCGCCCTTGGCGGGGTCTGGAAGGCCGATACGGTCGCGCATCGTCGACATCCCGACCTTCAAGCCCAGGGGAACAAGTTTGGTCACATTGTCGACCAACGATTTGATGTCGACCTGCTCCGGCCGGCCGATCAAGATCCTTGGGTACTTTTTTTGCGGCCCGAAATTCAGATCGACCGTCGGCCGGGTGAGGTCACGGTTCAGCGTGGCTGCGATCTGGCGGCCGTCGGCTTTCTCGATATCCTCACGCACGCCGTCATGGGTTTTGCCGACTGCATAGCCGCCAGCGATTGCATCCGTTGTTCCCGTCTGTCCGAGCACCACCTTGGACGTCTGCTGGTCGAGCCAGTCGGCGCGCTCCTTATAGAGCCCATGCGACCCCGAAATGTCGGCCTTAATGAACTCGACTGCCATCGACGCGGGGACTATGGCGGCATAGTCGACGCCGATGTTGCTCACCGCATCAAGCAGGATTTGCTTGTCCTTCTCGGACGCGCCAGCGTCATATTTTCCCAGGCGGAGCGGCTGGCCATAGGCTTCGCAGAAGATTGCCCAATCCTTGATTGTGAAGCTCTTGAACAGGAAGGTCCAGGCGACGGCACGCGCGATGCCGCCCCGGATCGGCAGGCCGGACTTCACCTTGGCCGAGTGGTAGATCCACTGGTAGGGATTCAGCGGCACATTCTGGCCGCCGTCGCGCAGCAATGGCGTTTCCCCATCAATCTGGTCAAAGACGAACCAGCGCGGGTCGCGCCACGCCAGTCGCTTCGGCCGCCACTGTCCTTCGGACGTGTCCCAAATGATCTCGGTACAGGAGAAGCCCTTTCCGACCGCGTCGAGAATATCGAACAGCTCGTCCTCGAAGCCGTCTCGCTCGATGACTTCACGCACCAGGTCGGCATGCTCGACACTGGCGGCATCCTCGCCGGCCGCTTCAACGGTGATCTCTAGGCCAGAAACCTGCCGCTTGCGCACGCCAAGCACGCCGGCATAGTGCGGATCGCGCTCCTCCATGTCTTCAGCCAGGGCGAGGTAGCTCTCGGGATCGTTGTCGATCGACGCCCGCAAGATGCCGGCCAGCCGGCCGGGGGTGAGGCCAGCCGCCGGGTGAAGGGCATCGTGGCGCCGAACGCCGCTGCCAGTCGGAGCCGCCTGCTCGACCTTCAGGGCAGCTTTGGCGATCGGGCGGCCGTAGCGATCGACGATTCCTTTGAATTCTTCAGCCATCAGAAAATCCCACGGTTGCGGCGGGCGGATGCCATACGGAAGCTGCCCTCGATGTCATCGGAGCGGTTCCGCCACGCGCCCTCCGAACTTTCTTCAAAGCGGCTCTTGGCGATCGCTGCCGGCTGATAGGCATATTCGTGCCACTGCATGCGGCTGGCGAAATACGCCAGGACGAGCGCGACCGCGAAATCGCCATGCCGTTTGGCGCCGGCCATGCCGACCCGCTCCGGCGGGATCGACGGTATGCCGCGGATGATCTTGACCAGGCGAAGATCCACCGCATGCTCGGCGTCCCTGGTCAGCGCGATGTTGGCGTCTTCAAAGGCGGTTTTAAGCGGCGGGAAATTCTCGTTGTACCAGTTCTGGCTGAGCGTCACCGACCAGACCAGGCCGCCGGGTGTCTCCTCGGTGTGCAGGCCGAACGCCCGGCCGAGATCCTCGGCAAGGTTCATGCCGACGCCGGTCGCGTCCACCGCTGCCCCGCAGAGTCGCGGCGCCCGCTTCAGCATCAGGGTGGCGATTTCCTTCTGCTCCTGGAACGGCACGTTGCGCAGCTCGACAGTCAGGGCCGACTGGCGGCGCAGCACCTTGTCGATCGACAGCAGCGACATGATTGCAGGATCGGCCTTGCGCGCCGGGTCATAGCCGAAGGCGTGCTGGCGGTTTTCATCCAGGCCGTCGAGCGCTTCCTTGATGGCAGCCAGATGCGGCGCCATCAGGTGCCGGCGCTCCAGCTCGGGCCGGTGCAGGAAGTCGAGCGGCAGATTGATGCGGATGACCGGTGCCTCTTCCGGCGTCAGCGTCATGCGCGCTTCGATCAGTGGGCTGGTCAGCCAGGCGCCGCTGCCCATGGACGGAACGCAGAAGAGCTCCTCGTCAGCACCGTCGCCGTAGAAGTCGATGATGTCCTGGCGCCACTGCGCCTCTGCCTCCGGCGACCACTCACGGCCAGTCACCAGGCAGATGCGCTCATAAAGCCCTTCGAGCAGCGCCTGGTCGAAATCGATCTTGAGATGGCTGTACTTCGACCGGCCGCCGAGGATGTCCTGGACCTGGACGTTGAATTCGTTATCGGCCCCGTTATGGGTCGAACACACCACGACTTGGCCGCCCCACATCAGGTTGGCCAGCGCCGCCTTCAGCAGCTCCTTCAGGCTGTCGACGAATGCCGCCTCGTCGATGATGACCAGACCCTGCTTGCCGCGAAGGGTGCGCGGCGCCGACGACAATGCCAGGATCTCGAAGCCGGACGCGAACTGGATGCGGAAGGCCTTGATTTGCCGGGTCTCGTCCGGATGGGCGGGGTCGGTGTCGTCGAACAGGAATTCTTCCTGGGCAATGGCTGCCTGCGCGAAGGCCCGAGCCCACATGGCGCAGGCGTCGATGAACTCACGCGTCATCTCCTGCGAATAGGAGATGTACATGGCGTCCATGCCGCCGGCATCCTTGGCGCGGCCGGCGCGGAGCACGGCGTAGGAGGCCAGTGCCCAGGTCTCGCCGATGCGCCGGCTCTTCTCGATGAATAGGACCCGGACCGCCGTGCTTTCGAGCAGCGAGACGGTGCGGCCCTGGTAGCCAAGCAGCACTTTCGGCAGCCCGACGCTTTCGATGACATGGTCGAGGTTCGCCATGCTCTCGCGGCGAACCTTTTCCCATTCCTCTTTGGAGATCGGGCCGGTCATATTCCGGCGGCCCTTTCGATCGCCGCCCGCTTGCACCGATCCCAGGCGCGGCCGCAAAGCCGATCGAGCTTCACCGCCTGGAGGCGCGGCGGCGATCCGGGCGGATAGGTCCAGAACCCATTATCCCCGAACAAGCGACGATAGCGTCGATAGAGCTTGGATTTGCGCCGCCGCAGGTGAACGGAAATCGCGATCCAGTGAGGCCCGCAGATCCACTCACGGCAATCGGCCTTGCGCGTACGCCGGCAGAACGGAACCAGGCAATGCAATCGGGCTGACATCAGTTCGCCCTCATGCCGAGGATCTGCGCCTTGATCGTCTCGCCGTTCATGCGCCAGTCGCTTTCTCAAAGGCCTCGGCCACCTTCTGAATGCAGGCGTCGAGCCGGCGGATGTATTCGTCGACACCGATCCATGCCGGCAGGTTGCGCCGCTTTTCAGCGGCCTGCCTCTCCAGGCGCAGAGCGTTGTTGAGGCATGCTGCCTCGTCGGTCGATAGCTCCAGGCGGATCGTGTTGCTCAATGCAGGCCTCCTGCAGACTTGTCCGACCACGCGAAGTTGAAGGTGTGCACCAGAAGTTCGGCATTCGCCGGATGATTGTCTCCGGTCGTGCCGCCGATCGGGATGCCGTTGCCGTCGAAGATGACCGTCGTCGTGCCGCTGTCGCCCGGCGCGGTCGACAGCGGCAACGCGATTTTCGCGACCTTCTTGCGGTCGTTCATGTCGAGCCGATCCCGTCATAGACTTCCTCAACCGTCGCCAGGGCCGAGCGGAGCTGCCGGAGATAGGCGTCGGTCATTTCCTTGTCGCCCGGCGCGACGGGATAGCCCACAACCGTCAAGCGCCGTTCGACGTTGGCGATCTCATGGACAAGCAGGCCGCGCAAACAGCCGAAGTCGAAGGCCGAAAAGGTGACTGAGATTGCCGGATGCGTCATGATGCCCTCACGCCCAGGATTTTCGCCTTGATCTCCTCGGCCGTCTCGGCCGACATGCCCTTGGCCTTGGCGACGGTATCGACGGCCTTTTCGACATCGGCCTTGAACTCCTTATTGACCGTGGCGCGGCGCTTGCTCGAAACGCTCTGAGCCAGTGCGGCCGAGCGCAGACCGTCTGCCAGCTCCTTCGCCGCCTTGGGTGTGAAGCCGGCTTCACCGCCTGCGGTGATCAACTCGAATATCAGCGTCTTGATCGCCTCGGCTGCGATCACCGTCAGATTGTCCGACTTGTCGGCATCGAACCGCTTGCTGACGGCTTCGGCGATATCGCTGGTTTGCTCCATGCGCCTGGTCAGAACAGCCAGCTTGATAGAGTGCCGGTTGAAGGCCGAGAACGAGGGGATGGCGAATTCAAGCTCGCCATGGTGTTCCGCCTGAAGTGCCTGCATCTTCAGGAAGAACTCTTCGTAGATCTCGGTCTGGGTTCGATCGCGGTCGCGCAGTTGATCATCCGCCCAAAGGATGATGTCGCTGCACTCGGCCGGCAGGCGCTCGATCGCCGAAAGCTGGCCGCGCCCCTTGACCATCCTAAACCCCGACGATGCTTGGGCGCTTGACGCCGTCCAGCACCGTGAGGCGCATAACGTGGTCGAGGCCGCGCTGGGTCAGTGCCGCGATCTTGACCGTCCCAATATCGCTGACGGTCAAGGCGCCGATGTCAGACAGGAAGCCCAGCTCGGCGTGGACCCAATCGCGGGTCCGCGAAATGCCGAAGCTTTCGAGAGACAGGCGCACCAGCTCGGAATTGAGACGGTTGTTCACCTCGGCCGCCAATGCCTTCAGAATGATCAGGCGGGCCTCTTCTCGGATAATGCGGTCCATGCTCATTTCCTGGCTTGCTCCAGAAGGAATTCCTGCAGACGGTCGCTGATCGCGGAGACTGGCTTCAGCCGCTCGTCCAGGGTTTCGATGCGGCCGCTGACACGCTGGTCCATGGCCTCCATGCGGCCACCCAGCTTCTCGATCGCGATTTCAAGCCGGTGCGATTGCTCGCGGTCGGGAAGGTGCTTCAGCGCCTCGTCGAATTTGGCCATCTGCATGTCGAGCATGCCAAACCGCTGGATGATCGCGTCGGACGCCAGCCGCTGATCGCGGTCATACCGTGCCCAGCGCTCTTCGACGCCTTTCTCCAGCTCGTCGAACTTCGCGTCGGTCGACTTCTTGAAGGCGTCGATGTCCTCTTGGGCCTTCGTCGAACCCTTCGTCACGATGACGTAGATCGTCGAGAGCACCCCCATGATGCCGCCGAGCAGCTGCACCCACCCCTTTACGTCTTCCATCAGGCTCGTTTCCTGTTCTGTCGTTCGATGAATGTTTCGCAGTCGAAACACCTGGTGGCCTTGGGCATGGCCTGCCGGCGGGCGTCAGGAATGCGCTCGCCGCAGTCGCAGAAAGGCGAGCTGGTTACCTCGACGGCCTGGTATTGCTCCCGGATCGCCGCCTGGATGCGAGCGACGCCGGCCGCGCACTCCTGCTCGACGCGGCGTTCCGCCAGATCGATGGCTGCGTTGCCGGCCGTCATTTCGGTTCCCTCGCAGCCTTGCGCTCGTCATACCAGCCGGCGCACGCGTCGGTCTGGGCGTTCGCATTGCCCAAGGCGATATCGGCCTTCTTGTTCGCAACGCCGAGCTTGTCGCCGAGCTTCACGCCGCTGCGGTGATGGCGGCGGCATTCCGGGGGATAGTCAGGCATGCGCCGCGCTTCGGCGACCGCGCGATCGGCTTGCGTCAACGCGTCGGTGACGACGCCGGCCTTCGCCTTGTCGGCGTAGGCTTTGCCTAGGGCGGCCTTATCGGTTGTGCAGGCTGTCAAGCAGCTGCTGATCAACAAGGCCGTCAACACGGGCTTGAAGCACGGCGAGTTCATCTTCCGCTTTCCTTCTTTCGGCGTCAGTCAGTGTGAGCGTGGTCTCGAGGTGGACGCGCGCAGCCCGTTCATCATTCGCGATCTTGCTGGCTTCGTCGGCCTTGCCGTCGCTCCAGGCGCGCAGCCGGTGCTGTTCGACCAGCTCGGCATTGAGGGCGTCGAGCTGGGCGCCGGCGACGAGTTCCGTCACTGCCTTGTCGACCGCCTGGCGCACTTCCGAGGTCTTGTCCCACCATAGCCAAATACCGGCAACGAGGAAAACCCAGACCGGCAGCGTGATGCCGAACGTAAGAAGGGGCAGCACCCACTTTCGCAAGAACAGGCCGATGGCCGCGCCGGTCATTGCAGACCGCCATTCTCGTCCGGCTCTCCGCCATCGGTCATCGCGATGGGCGGCGCTGGTTGCCCCGCCAACATCGCCCGCACCATCTGCCTCAGGTCCATGTGGCCGACGCCCATGTAGGCGCCGCTGACTGCCAAGATGAGGCCGATCGCCGTCGCGGCGACGTAAGCGGCCTGTGCATAGACGATCGACGCGAACACTGCCGCCCAGGCCAGGGCGCAATTGATGATGACCAGCCCCTTGGAGAAACGGCGGCTCTTCTGAACAAGCGGCATCAGAGCTTCGCCTTCACCTCGGCCCGGAAGCGGTCGCCGCATTCGCGCGCCGTATCGAAAGCGGGATCGAACGGCAGTTTCGCGATGTCCCATTTGCCGCGCTGCTGGATCCCGAGGTTGGCCTGGACCTCGGCATGCGAAAGCACCGTCCTCGGCCCCACCGGTATCGTGTAGTGCCGGCAAAGCTCGGCGACGACCGTCGAGGCGGCGTCCCACTGCGCCTTCGTGAGCGGCTGCGAGCCAGCGTTGAACGGCCGCTCGACCGCGCCGGCCATCGCACACATTGAAACGCCGATCGAGCCGGTGTTGCAGTTCAGCGTGTGCGCGGCATAGCCGGTCTTGGCCTTCGGTAGCGAATTGAGGTCGATCGACGGGACGCCACGGATCAGCTTGCCGTCATCTTCGATCAACAGGTGGTAGTGCTGGCGGTCGAACTGGGTAGCCTTATGCGCGCCCGCCGTCCAATGGAGAATGACGCGCTGGATGGTTGCGCGGGGCATCCATTCGCTGGGAATAGTCATGGGAACAGGCCTTCCGCAATGAACGAGCGGCCGGAGCAAATCTCCGGCCGGCTAAAGCGAACACTGGTCTATTCGTCGGAAATGGTCGGGTGGCCGAAATCGCCCTGCGGGCCTAAAAGAGAGAGCCCTGATCGTCGTCATCGCGGCGCATGCGGCGGCGATGATCCTTTACGGTAGACCGTGCGACGCCAAGCGTGCGCGTGATCCTGTTGATTGAATAACCCTTGTCGGTCATTTGGGCAATCGCGGCCCGGCGCTTACGCTTCTGGCCATTGAGTGCGGGCGGGATCTCCAGCTTCGCCGGCCCGAACTCGCTGGCCAGCGCCGACGCCGCTTCCTCGCCGACAAGCTTGCTCAGCCAGTGGGTCGGCCCGACGCGACGGGGGATGTAGATCGTCTCGCAGGCCTTGTCGCGCCCAAGAATAAGCGCGGCCCGATCGCCGGCAACCTCTGCGATCTTGTTCAGCAGAGGCGAGAACCAGGCGCGATCGGGATCGTGGTCGCTCACGCCACCTCCAGCCGCAGATTGCGCATGGTCGTGGTCAGCGTCTCGCGGTTCGGCCCGTGCCAGATCAGGCAGAGCGTGTAGAGGCCGTTGCGGCAGCGATAGAGGGCGGAATGCCTGGTCAGCGTCCAGTCACAGCCCTTGGCGGCCGCAAGGGCGTTGCTGGCCAGCTCCGAGGCGGCGAAGGCCTCGATCTTGGCGAAGTCGATCTTGACCCGGCCGGTGAAGCGTCTGCGCGTGCTCATGCTGGCTCCCACTCGATCAGCTTGCCTTCGAACAGACCGACGCCATGCTCGGCCTGCCAGAAAGCGCCCATGTTCCAACGTGCCGACCCCGGCTCGCCAATGCGCTTCAGCCGCCAGTCGCCGACATGCTCGATGCTGAAGCCATCAGCCGCGGCGAAGGCCTCGATCTCGTCGCGATGCAGCGACCGGCCGTCGATGACGATCGAGCCGATGAATTCATCCAGGAGCGGCGTGGTGACGATCGCGATCGGCCGGACCCGGATGCAAATGGGATCGGGGTCGACCAGCTTGACGCAATTGCGGGTCCGCATGCCCTGGTAGAGCTGGACCGGCTCTCCGGGCCGTGCGTGGCGCTTGCGATCGGCGCGGACAGTGTGGCGCTTGATCAGCGCCGATACCTGAGGCCCGAACATGGCCTTGAAGCTGTAGGCGACCATCAGCTCCAAATCCCCGTCGACAGATGCGCAGCCAGATAGCGGTCGCGCAGGCTTACCGGTTTGGCCGTCCCCTCGCGGCCAAGGTCGGGCCACCAATCGTCAGCGCCGAGCATCCAGAGGTGGCGCATGGCGATGTTGTTCACGACGCGATCGGCCGGCGGGTAGATCTCGATCGCCGTGGTCTTTTCACCGACAATGCGGTTCTTGATTGCCTGCAGCTCGTCCCAGGCAATCGTGCCATCATGCTCGATCGACAATAGGCCGAGCTGCCGGTCAAGGTAGATCCTGACGGCGGCGCGCCAGGCCGTTGGCCAGTCCGCGGCCTCGCGGGTGAGAATGACCCTCATGCTAGGCGCTCCTTCCTGATCTGCTCGCCGAGCCGGTTCATGACGGTCGGCCAGTCGCGGTCCGTCATCTGGTCGAGCGGCTTGGCCATGCCCCAGACGAACTGGCGGAAGCCCTTTGGGTCGACTGCCTTGAAAACCGAAAGAAGCTGCCATTGGGCGAGTGCAATTTTTGCACCCGCAGGCCGGAGCCATTCGGCGGTGGCTACGCTCTGATTCCAGTCGACGGCGGCCTCTCTGGTCATCCATGCTTTCAGGGCGTCGATCGCCTTGGCCGAGTCTTCGGCATCGAGGAGGAACCGGGTGTGCTCGATGCCGGTCTGCCGCTTGACGAACGACAGCATGGCGGCGTCGCGCCGATCACGGATGATGCCGAGGTTCCAGGCGGCGATCCAGAGCGCCTGCAGCTTCTTGGCGAAAGGACCTTGAAGGCCCTTTTCAGCCGGCTTGAAACCCTGCCGGCGCTGCTCTTCGACAATGCGCAGATGCTCGCGCTCGTTCATCTCGCGAAGGCTGCGCTTGCCGGTGACGCGCTGGTAGAGATCGCGCGCGGTGTCTTCGTCGAGACCGAGCTGCTTGTTGGCGACGTGGATGGCGGACAGAGTGCTCATGAGCCGCTCCCGCCAAAATAGGGCAGCGCCAAAGGCTTCTGCTGACCAGCGACGGACCGCTTTTTAGCCTCACGCTCGGCTTTGCGCCCTTCGTCGACCTCACGATCGACCGTCTGTTTTACTTCGCCAATCTCCTTGAGGAGATAGCCGAGCGAGGCAGGGTCGTTCACCTCGATCTCTACCTTGACGATGGCGCGCGGGCCTTTGGCCGTGGCTCCATAGCTGCGGATACTCATGTGCCGGCCGTCGATCCAGATCGAGGTCATGGCTCGTCCCTCCGCTCGATCGGCACCGGCCCGCTCCCATGCGGGTTGAAACCGTCGTCGGCGTTTGCATTCACAGCCGCGACGATGCCGCGCCAGAACTCCAGTTCGTCCGGATCGCCGTCGTTGATGTCTTGGACGTTGCAGCCGTCCCGATCGACAATCTCTCTGTCACCAATACGCCATGGTGCGGGGTATGCTTTGGCAAAGGGCGTGAGGACGTGCTTGTCTTCATGACGGCGGCCATAGTCGGCCAGAAGGGCGCGGGCACCGACAGCGATGTCCACACCGCCGACTTTATGGCTGGGATGATCAGCGACGTTTCCGCAGATCGAGCAATCGCCCATGTGCATAGTCGACGGATGGTAGGCGTGGGGTCTCCTGTCCATGGCCTCACGCCTTCGCCAGATCGATGGTGACCGCCCGCCAGTCGGCATCCAGTCGATCGCGCTCGTAGCAGCGGACGTAGATCTTCGAGCCGACCACGCGCATGGCGTCGCGGATGGCCGCCATGGCGCGTTGCCAGCGCTCGTCGCCGATGTCGAGCCGCAGCAGCATGAAGATCGCGGCGCGGTTGATCTGGCCTTCCTTGTCGGTGTTGAAGGCGCGCGTCACGATGGCCCGGATCTCCGGCCGGCTGTCGGCCGACCATTCGGTCAGGCATTCGTCGATCAGGCTCTTGGCGATCTGCAGCTGGGCGCCGAAGTCGATCGTGTCGGCGACCTGCACCTGGACCTTCTTCATGCCGTCGAAGGTCATGAAGGTCTTGTTGCCCTTGGTGCCGCCCTTGGTCGCGCCGTACTCTTGGGCGAGCAGCGCCTCGAAGGCGCCGAGGTCGTTGAACGTGTGTTCCTTGAAGCGGCCGATCTGCGCTGAAAGATCAGTGGCGTAGCCGAGGATGGTGCGGACCGTTTCGTCTTCGAGCATCTCGGATGGCTTGATCATTTCGACCGGCACGAGATTGCCCTTGGCATCGGGCATGTATTGCTTGTCGCCGACCAGGACCTTTCCGGTGGGGCGGGCTTCAGTTGCTGCTTGCATGATCATTCTCCTGTTGGGCGGTAGTAGGGATAGGGCTCGGCATGAAGGCGAGCAGGTCCCGCACGAGGGCCAGCTGGCGTGCGACATGCTGCTGATGTTCGACGCCGGCCAAGCTGGCCCAAGCGCCCTGGTCAAGTGCTGAGATCAGGAGCCTGGTCTCCAGCGCGATCGCCCACAGGCCTTCGGTGGCCATCGCCAGGGCGAGCACCTCGGCAGTGGTGGCCCGGACGCCATTGCGCTCGGGGTCGGCGACGATGCGGCCGCAGAGGTCGATCATGTCGAGCTTGGCGACGGCGGCCAGAAGCGCTTCACTTGCGGCCATTGCTATCCCTCTCCAGAATGGTCCTCAGGCGTTTGGCCGAGCGCTCCAAGGCCTTGCGGGCCGGTATCTCGCCCGGTCCGAATTTCGCCTGCTCAAGCCGGTCGACCGACGTGCCAATGTCCCGGCAGGCCCGCATGATGAGTTGGTCGCGTGTCGACCGTTTCGCAGGCTTGGACGCTTCGATCTCGGCATCGATCAACGGGATGATCAGGTCGGCGAGCCGCTGTGCGCGCGACTTGGCCTCATTGGGCGGGACCGCCATCGTCATGCCGCACCTCCCGGCCGGCCGTCCGAAAACGGCCGCGGGATGACCGGGAACAGCCGCACGTTCGACCCTGGCCGGCACGCCGCCTCGGCGATGCGGTCGGCCTCGGCCTCGCGCTCTGCCTGCGCCTGGTCATTCCAGAGCTTGCAGCTCAACCGGTTCTCGATGTCGCGGGCTTTGCCGCGAAGTTCCTTGATGCACTCGCAGAGGACACGGGCGTCTTCGGGATCGAGGATGCGGGGCTCGTGCTGGTAGTCGGAGATCAGATCGCGCAGCTCGGACAGGCCATCCGAGATGGCCAAAGACATTCTTTCGCCCATGGCTATTTTCTCCTTTGGGGGCAGGTTTTGCAGGCGTGGAAGAGCTGGGCGCGGTGCCGCGACGTGGCGCGGAACGGCTCCTTCTGTTCGGTCAGGCAGCGGTCGCGGCCGATCTCGCCGAGCACCGGGCATTCGACGGTTGCGGCCATCAGGGCGCCGCGCACCATTTGCTCGACACGGGCGACATCGCCCAGATACTTGCCGCTGATGATGGTCGAGACGGCCGAGCGGCTGTAGCCGATGCGCTGGCCGGCGACGCCGAGATCACTGGCATCGGCAAGCCGGGCCAGCTCGTCCAGCCAGTCGGGCAGCGGCGAGCCGTGCGCGACCATGGCCTTTTCGACAAACGACTGGCCGTCCGGCCGGCTGTGCTTTACAGGGCCTCGGTTCATGGCTTCGCCTCGCTCGCGACGGGACGGCCGATGACCGTTTTGCTGTTCGGATCGAACACCATTTTGGTGGCGAGGATCTTCGGTGCCTGCAGGCCGAGATTGTGCACAAGCCGATAGCGCCCTGGGCTGCCGGCCACGACGCCAGCGGTAGACAGCGCGTAGAGATACGCTTCCACCGTCCGCCGAGGCACGTCAGGACAATTTTCTGCCATGTCGGCAAGGCTGAACACCTTGGCCATCTTGATCGCGCGCCAGACCTGCTCGATGGCTGTCTCGGGCGGGGTCTTGCCGTCCGGCGTCAGCCGGGGTGCTACGGCCGGCCGCTTGGCCAGGCGATAGACGACGGTGGCCGGGAGATTGGCACCGCCGCCATGGCTGGCTGTCTTCTGGTCGACGACTTGGGCAATCCCCGCGAGGCGAAGCTTCCGAACGAACCTGCCGACCGCTTGCGTCTTGACGTTCGTCCGATCGCAGATCTGCCGCACCGTCCAGGGACCGCCGAGATCGAGATCGCGGATGATCGACCAGTAGCCGGCTTCGCCGCGCGGCACTGCGATGCTGATCTGCACGATATCGAGGATGGATCGCCCGCTCATGCGAACTTCCTCGGGGTGAATTTCGGCGTGCTGAAGATCGCGACGGCACCGCCGAAAGCGGCAAGGTCGATCTGTTTCGTTCCGAGTATCTGGCTGGCCTCAACCACCTTGGTCAGGTTGACGACGATGCGGCGCGTGTTGCCCTTGGTCTTGTCGAGAATAGCGGCGGCCAGATCGCTGGCGATCTCGATGCCGGGGCAGCGATTGGCGGCGAGCAGGCCAAAATCCTCGGCGTCGCAAGGCACGGCCGACAGCCATTCGAGCACGCGGTTGTGCACGCGCTCGAACTCCTCGAGATATTTTGGCAGCATCTCCTCGCCGATCATGACGACCGGCGCGCCCGACTTGTCGGTCAACTCGCGCAGCAGGTCGACGAAGCGCTTCTTGGCGACAAAGTGCGCCTCGTCGATGATCAGCGGCCGGCGCGGTTCGGCCACCATCAGCATGATGGCGTCGGTCTTCAGATCCTCGATCGAGCCGCGCGGGCGTGTTTCGCCCAGCTCGATCAGAATTTGCGAGAGAAGCGAGCGCGCTGTGGTGAACTGGCCGCATTCGACATAAGCCGCCCGGTAGCGATTGGCGCCATAGATCCCGGACTTGGTCTTGCCCCAACCGGACGGGCCGGAGAACACGGCGAGCCCCGGCAGGTCGGGGTCGCGGTCGACCATCTTGGCAAGCAACGTCGAAAAGGCTGCGACGTTCTTCAATGGCGCCGGCCGGTTGACTTTCAGTGCTTCGTTCATCATTTTCCTCGTTGTGTGGTGCCGCCATCTAGCGGCTCTGTTCTTGCGGAGAGCCCGGTTTGCAGACCGGGCTTTTCCGTTACTCAGGACAGGTACGCGTCCCCGAAATCGCGGTGCATGCCTTGCTGGGCCTTGAACTCGGCTGACAGCTCGTAGCCGCCGAGCCAATGGGCATCGGCAGCAACCACCGGCTCCTCGGCTTCGATGCGCTGGCGAAGGGAAAAGGCGCGCCGGTAGCGCTCCTTGGCCGTTTCCGGCAGCGCCACCACATTGGTGTCCTTAGGCAAATGCGCGGTGCGCAACGCCTCGATCTCGTCCTGCCGGCGCTGGAGCTTCGCATCCGTTCGCGCGAACAACTCGGCCTCGTCATGCCGCGTCATCTCCTCGATCAGTCGGCGATGCGCTGCAGCCGCTGCCGGGTCGAGTGGCTTGGTGGGGTTGAGCCGCTCGCCGAGCGCCTCGATCGCGGCGGCAATCTGCGGCGTCGAGTGGGTATGTTCCCTCTTCGGCAGCGGGATGACGTTCGGCACGTCGCGGCGCGCCACTTCCAGGGCGCGCTCGATCAGCGGCGACCCCTTGGCGATCTTCTTCATGTCCGCCTTCAGATCGCGCGTGCGCTCGTCCACCAGCTCGCCGCGGATTTCCTTGGCGGCGCGCACCAGAGTCTCGGGATGGATGCCCGACAACTCCGGGCAGATCGCATCGCCGAGGAACTCGGCGCCGTCCTGGGCGAAGGCATAGGCGCGGCCGGCGTCGTTCGGGTCCTGCCGCACGAATACGGCCGTGCCCGGCAGAATGGTCGGCGTCATGTAGTGATATCCGTCGATGCGGATGCCGAGTTTGGTGACGATGCGCTGGCCGTCCGTGCCGGCGACCGGCATCAGCAGCAGGTCTAGTGCGCGTTCGGCGACGTATCGCACGGGCGTCGCCGAGGACTGGGCCTTGGCGAAGGGCGTGACCTTGTCCAGGCCTGCATGCGGCCGGTGCTGGTAGATGAGCCGAGCCCAATCATCGATGTGCTTCTGCAACTGCGGGCCGGTCAGCGACACGCTGAACGTTACGGCTTCCGTTTCGCCGAGGCGCTGCGCAAAACTCTTGCGGCTCTCGATCGCCTTCCGATCTTCGACCGAATGGCCGACGAACCCCGGGAGCAACGGGCCAACATCGTGCTGGAACGTCTTGATGACGCGTTCGACGTGGCCCTTTTGTTCGGGCGAATAGGCATCGGATGCGTCGGGATTGATGTCGAGCGAAAGGAACAGGCGCTGGGTGTCTTTGGCTACGAAGTCGGACCCATTGTCGGTGGTGACAACCTGCGGCACTCCCCATTCGAGGATGGCCTTGCGCATCAACAGGGCGACAGCGGAAGCTCGCGGCGTGCGCGACAGCTGCCAGACGGTTCGGCGCGTGGCGATATCGATGCACGCATAGACTGAATGCCGGCCGTCCGTGCACAACGCGTCGACCGGCGAGGCATCGATCTGCCAGAGCTGGTTCGGCTCGGTGATGTGGCGCAGCATGCCGACGCCGGCCGGCGCGAGGTGCGAGCGGTAGCGGTCGGGATTGGTGAGCTTGATCAGCTCGACCTTGTGGCTTTCCTTCAGTCCCTTCAGCGCGTGCTGGAAGGTGCGAACCGGGGGCATCGGAATGATGGTTTCAACGCCCTTTGAAACCGTTTTCAAAGTGTCGCCGAACTCCGACCGGCAGAGGGTCCGCACATGATGGCCGGAGAGGTGCGGCTGATGCGCGATCAGCGCCAGCATGAAGGCGCGGACGGCGCCGCCATTGGCTGTTTCCAGGATGCCGGTTCCCTTGCGTGCCTGGGCTGGATCGTGGCCAAGCGAGTTCGTCCGGCCGTCGCGCTTTTGGGACTGCCAGCGGGCGAGCGAGCGCTTCGACAGGCTCGGCACGATGTCGAGCACCCACTTGTCGATGGTGAGCGAGCCGGCATTGTAGCGGTCAGTGAAGACCTGGACGCGCGTCGTATAGCCGAGCTGCATCCCGCGGCTGAATTTCTCGAACGCTGCGACGATCGCCAGGCGCGCGTCGCGCTCCTTCTGCGCGCGGGCCGTCAGACTGGTGTCGGGTGCTGCCTTCGCTGGCGTGACGGGCCGTTCGATGACGAGGTGCTTCTGCTGGTAGGCGACTTGGGCGAGCACCGGGAACAGCGAGACGTGATACTCGGTAGCGCCGCCCCGGCCGGCGCGTTGGCGGGCCTGTGTGGCGCGCTCGTCCCAGCCTTCACGCTCAGCCATCAACTGGACGCCGCGTTCGCTCCACGGCATGTCCGGCAAGGCCTCGGCGGCGATCTCGCGGGCGGTCAGGCAGTGTTTCACGCGGCCACCTCGGCACCCATGCGCCGCAGCATCCTGCGGACGAGATAGCGCCCCTCTGCGGTCAGCTCCAGGCGGCCGGTCAAGCCGCCGCCACGGTATTTCAGGCGACCGCTCAGCAATCCGGCCTTGAGCGCATCCTTCGTGAGGGAGGGCGCATGCGCTACGGCAAGGTAGAAGCCCGTCGGCTGGCAGAGATCATCCTTCCACCACAACAACACGAGGTTGTTGATGATGTCGGGGCGGAATTTTTCGAGGAGGTCGAGGCGGGCTTCGATCATGGCTGGTTACCGCCCGCCAACAGGTCGAAAATTGTCACTTGCCGAGGATCGCTGCTCATGATCCCCCCCGACTTTTCGGATTTGGCGGCTATGAAGGCCCGTATGTCGGCCTCGTGCGCCTGGCAGAACATCAAGGTTGCCAGCACCGCTTCCAAGCGGCGCATGCAGAGGTCGGCCTCCGCCTGTTTCATCTTCTTGTCGCGGACGCGGATCGGGAACACGTTGCGGCGCAAGGCCAGCTCGCGGTTCACCTCTGCGATCTGTCCGATGATCGGGATTTTGCCGTCAGCCATTGGATGCAGCCTCGCTTGCCTTCACGCGGTCGTGCTCGCTGGTCAGCCAGTCGATCGCCGCGTGCATGGTCGAGAATTTGGCGCTGTTGGCTTCGCTCACGGAAATCCGGTGGATCGAATAGGCGACCCATCGTTCCGAACGCTTGTTGCCGGCGAATTTGGCGATCGTGCCAAGGCGGACGCCGTCGATGACGATGCCTGTCATGCTCGTGCCTGTTGGTTGGCGCCCGCCGCGTCAGTGCGGCGGGCGCTGCTGGCCGAGGCGGCTTGGGAGATCGCCTCGGCGGATTGAAGGGTGCGGATGGCTTCCTGCGTGTAGCCGTGCAGCTGCTCGCGCATGTGCTGCTTCGTGTCGGCATCCTCGCAGCGCAGCATTTTGAACTGCCAGCGGACGAGCCAGTGCGCCTGCGAGGCCGGTAGCTTGAAATAGTGATCGGGGCAGAAGATGCCTGTCGCAGCGCTCGGGCATGCCGGCATGGCGCAGTGGCTCATGACCAAAGGCCTCCGCCATGGACATGCTTCTGGACACGGCGCCGGAATGCCGCGCCGGCCGCGAGACGGGCACCCTGCTGGCGCGTGAAAAACACGTGCAAGCCGTACAGAAAGACGGCGTAGAGAGAGGCGCCGGCGAGGGCGATTGCGAGGAAGCTCATTGGCCAAGCCTCCAGGCGATGACGACCGCCGAAATGCCGGCGCTGCCGAAGCTGGCGAAGGCGACAAAGCCCGCCACTGCCAGCAGCGACAAACAGTCTTGTGCAAGGTCGAGAAGATCGCGTTTCATGTGAAAGCCTTTCATCGTTTCGCTTTCCACTGTGCATCGAACGCCTGCCTATCGAGGGTCGCCCGCTGGATGGCCTCGTCGGCCATTTCCCGCATGATCAGCGCCTCGTATTTTTTGGGGACGACGATCATCCCGGCCTCTTCCAGAAGGGTGTTGAGCGCGCGTACGTCGCCGGTGACCGCGATCAGAGCGAGCAGGCGGAGCGCCGAAATCGAATGCTCCTTGGCCTGGCTGGCGTAGGCATCCAGCATCGGCTTGGAGACCTCGTCCTTCAGGTAGTCGGACATTGCCTGGGCGATATCGGCCCGGCTCTTGTCCGCTTCCGTCAGCGTCAGGCTGACGGCCTTCGACAGTCGTCCCGCCATCGACCAGGCCTGGACCTTTTCCGCATCGAAACGCTCGACCACCGGGGCCGGCTGGTAGTCGCGGAACAGATCCAGGGTCGAGTTGTTGCGGGGTGGCTTGGCCATCAGCTCTGCCGGCCTTTCATCCACCGTTGGATGGCGGCCTCGTGCAGCTCGAAGAACCGGTCTTGCTCGCTTGTCTTCATCTTCGAGAAGTCGGTTGCGAGCTTCTGCCAGCGCGGCTCGGTCGCCGGTTTCGGCGTCCGGTCGAGGATGGCGATAGCATCGGCTACCGAGCCAGCTTGTGGGGGCTCACTGGTCAGTAGCGCGGCAATATCGGCCTGACGCGTTGGCTGTTCGGCTGCTAGCGCCAGAAGCTCGGATTGGTTGTCGGCGATGCCGTGTAGGGCGATCTGGTCGCGGACGTCTGTGGCAATCGTTGCGATCTTCACGGCGTTGAAGATGCTGCGTTCTGACAGGCCGAACGCCTTCCGAGCGGCCTCAGAAAAACTAACTGCAAACTTTGCAGTAGTTTCTTCTAATGTAATCTTCTTCGGCCGCCCCCCACGATTTGCAACGTGCGCAGCCTCGTAGATCTCGCGCCAGCGGGCGATGTCGACGGCGCGATCAAGGGCGCTCAACTCCCGCCGCGCGAGGTTCTCGGTAATTTCGGCCAGCGCGATTTCAGCCTCGGACGCGAAGTCCTCGGAGCTCTTCACGACGGCTGCGATCGCGGGCGAAGCGAGAAGTTTCGCGGCGGCTAGGCGGTGATGGCCGAACACCAGCCGGTAGCGCTCGCCGGTGGCGATCACCTCGATCGGTGTCTTCTGGCCTTGGATCCGAAACAGATCAGCCAGCGTTTCGACCCATGCAGGATTAAGCTTGCGCCGGCCGGCTGCGACATCGATCAGGCCTACGTCAATGGCAGAAATGACGGCCGGTTTGGACAGATTGGCCATCAGAAGCGGCCTCCGATGTCAAAAGCAGCGCTGCGATTTGCTCTAGTCGGCCCAAAATCGGCGCTGATAATCTCGGCGTCCTGTGCTGCGTGGAGTTGCGTGATGTCGAACGGGTTTATTGACGGTCGCCGGATTTCCGGCATGCGTGCAAGGGCGCTCGGCATGGCTCAGGCAGCCTCGCCGGGGATCTCGAAGAACCAACTGTCATCCCAGGACAGGCCACGGCCGATCGCCGCCGCACGAATGCGCTGCATCTCGCGCAATGAAGGGCGCCTGATGCCACTTTCCCAGCGTGAGACTTGGCTCTGTCGAACGCCCGCTAAGGCGGCCATTTCAACCTGAGTGATGGCAAATATGTTGCATCGAATGTGATGGAGTTGGTTCATGCTCGCATTTCATCCCAACAGGGATAAAAGTCAATCCCTATTGGGATTAGGTTTTGATTATCCCTTCTGGCATATTGAAGCGATGGATGTTCCGGTCGTTCTGAGGGCGCTATTGAAGGCTACCGGCTGGACGCAGGCCCGGTTGGCGGGACGTTTGGGCGTCAATCAAAATGACATTTCGCGATGGTTAAAGGGGCGGGAACCACGCGGCAACGCAATGGAAGCGATTCGAACGCTGGCCCTTGAGCACGGCGTCCTCGAAGATCCTACGCTTCGCGGATCCCCTCAGGATCCGAACGAACGTCGCCTTCAGAGCGTGTTCGCGCGCGTAGCCGCAGCGCCACTACTGCTTCAGGATCGAGTTATCAGTTTCGCGGAATTTCAGCTTGAGCAGTTCGAACGTCAAAAGAAGTCGCGCGAAACCGCTACGTAAGCGCTTTGATGATCGATGGCCCATTCGCCGCCATAGGCGGCATGCATGGCCTCAGCGAGCGCTTCAGCACATCGCTGAATTCGGTCCAGCGGCGCCGCAGCCCCTACCTCGCTCCCTGCCATCGACGCCGCCGCCAGCAAGAGCCCCGATAGTGCTACCCGCCGATTGACGTTGATACTGCCCGCCGCTTCTTGCCCGTCCAATTTCCGTGACCCGCCCTAGTTATTATTTTAGAGATATTCCTCGCCGAGGTACCCTGAGGGCGCCTCCGAGGTGTCCCAATACGAGACGCTTACAACCATCTGTATCTGCTTAACAGCTTCCTTCAACCTTTAGCGATCGGCTGTGGATAGCGGGGATCATTTGCACATTTTTCTATGTTTTTTGCACTATATCGAGTCGCCTGGGTTTCCGTCATAAATCGGCGCCATGCCGCCCAAGCGAACAGATGACCAGAGCCCGGAGCGCGAGCGCCATAATTTTCATATGACGCTGGAACTGAAGGCGCGCCTGGCTGATGCGCGCAAGAAGAGTGGCAACAGCATGAATGGCGAAATCCATTCCCGCATCGAAGCGACATTCAACAACTCGGCTCAGCGCATTGCCGCAGTGATCTGGCCGCTCCTTCAAAAGCTCGACGATGACGACCAGGCAAAATTTGCGGATTTGATTGCAGCCATGGCGAGAGACGACTGATAGACAGGCGCCCCCTTTTTGCGGAAGAAGTTCGGTCTTGATTTGAAACTGATCATGGGCGGTTGCGAGCGCTTGGCAGGAGGATCGAATTGAGACCCTTGGTAGGAGCAGCATGCATGGCGATAATTGCGGCCGTCACTTACTATTTTTGGCAGGAGTTTCGGCACTATCGTGCTGGTGTAGAAATCGTGGCCAACCAGCCGCCCCTCGATCATGGACAAGCACCGGCACCGATCGGCTGCGCGCAGGTTCTTGATCGCCTCAAAGCCCTGCGCGCTGGCGACGATGAGTACGTGTTCTATCGCGGTCTCGTTGCCGATTGCCGCCAAAAAGGCAAGTTGAGCCTGCTTGAGACCGGCAATCTACTTGACCCTTGAGACCGCGCGTCCACTTCGGAGTTCGATTGCCTCAATCCGACCTGCAGCATCGCGGCAAGTCACTGATATCTTTGCAGACTTCCGGCTTATCTGCCTTGTTTACCGAACTCCGAAGTCGTTTCGGAGTTCGTCATCGGCGCTCCATCCCCTTCGATGATCCTTTGAACGCCCTGTTTTCGGGCTTTTGCCCGATCTCAGTGGTGCCATCCGATCTTGCGCGCGCACAGACCAAATCATCTGTTCCTCCCGTTTTGGTGCCAACTGAAGTTGCGCGGCCGGTTTCTGGTTTCTGGCTTTCTGGCCCCCGCCTGTTCCCGCTGAACCCCTTGTTTTCCGGGCTTCCCGCAGCTGTTACCGTCAATTCCCACCTTTTCCCAGGATTAGGCGGCTAATGCCATCTGATCTTGCGCGTTACAGGTCGGCCGCCGGCATTTCGTGCCGCATGTGCCGGGCACCCGCTTCCTCGACGCGTCCTCGGCCGGCGAATTCGCCACCGATGCCGAGCTGGCACTGGCGGCAAACTGGGACCGCACGGCGTCGAGCGTCAAGCACATGACGTTCATCGCGCTGAAAACGATGGAGGCCTGATCCGGCCGGAAGGGGCGGGCATCAGACGTCCCGCCCCTTCTGGACACCAGGTCGGCCGGTGTGGCGAATCCCAAGTTCACCCGCTGCGCCGCGCCGGAGTGATGCGAATTTTGCGGTTCGCCACAACGTTCATGTTGCTCGTTTGGCCAATCGACGGCACCAAACAGTTACAAGAAAGGGCGATGCTGCCTTGTCTGAGCAAGGGAGGTAACTATGAACGTGAAGTACAAAACAGTTCAGGAAGTGCTCCGGAAAGCGGGCATTGTCATGAGCAAGAAGGGGGAAGTTCATCGCATAAACTTCTTCAGCGGTCTGGAGGACACCGCCTACTACACACCAAGTCTTCAAGATGCCCTGGACAAGGGCTTGGCTATGGCGGGAGGTATCGGAAGGGTGAAAGCAAGCGTCTTTGCCAAGTCAGCCGAAACAGGGATCTCGACCAGCGCACGCATCGGCTGACTCAATCCAGGCAAGACATCGCCGCATTGTGCGGCGGTGTCGTGAAACCGCAATAACCGAAGCATTGCCGTCTTCCTTGCTCGAATGGAAAAAAGACGGATCACGCAGCACGTGCCACCCATTCCCTGACGGGCGGCTGGCATCGTGACGGCTCCCTGCACGAGACGTGCAACGTTCTGCCCAAGCCACAATCACAAGAAATCCCCAGCCGCCTTGAAGCGGCTTTTTGCCGTGGAGGCACCATGCCCCGTTTTCCCCGACCAACCACACAGACAGAGGCCTGAGCCATGGCCATCACCCCGCTCGACATCGCCAACATGGCGCTCGCCGTGCTCGACGAGGCGCCGATCGACAGCCTCGACCAGGACGCCAAGGCGGCGCGTCTGCTCAATCTGCACTTCGACCTGACCCGCGAGGCCGAATTGACCAAGCACGCCTATGTCTTCGCTATCCTGGCGGCCTCGGTCGCCGGCTTCGACACCGGCAGCGGCGCTGGCACGCTGAACTTTGCCTATGAACTTCCCGCCGACTGCCTGCGGCCCTTGCCGCTGACCCATAATGGCGAGCCGGACGGCGTGCCGCTCTCATGGCGGCAGGAGGCCGGGTTGGTCTATTCCGATCAGGCCGGGCCGCGCATCATCCGCTATATCGCCAACCTGACCGACCCCAACGACTGGGACGCGCTGTTCACCGAGGTGCTGATTGCGGCGCTCGCCATCAAGATCGCGCATCCCTTGACCCACAAGTCCGGCATGATCGACGTCGCTCGCAGCGCCTATGACAGGGCGCTGGATGCCGCCTACTCGGCCAATGCCATCCAGCGCGGCGGCAGATTTTCCAATATGTCCTGGGCTTTCCAACGCGGCGACAACAGGTTCGTCGGCCGATGACCACGCTCTATCCGGTCCAGGACGCATTCATCCGCGGCGAGATTTCTCCCCGCTTGCACGCTCGCGCCTCGCTCGAGCTTTACCGGGCGGCGCTGTCCAAATGCACGAACTTCGTCACGCTGCCGCATGGCGGCATCAGAAAGCGTGGCGGCACGTATTTTTGCGCGGAGGTGAACAATTCGTCGAAGGCGACACGGCTGATCCCGTTCATCTTCTCGGCCGATCAGGCCTATGCGCTCGAATTCGGCGATCTTTACATCCGCGTCTACGCCTATGGCGCCCGCGTCGGTACGGTCGAGGTGGCGGCCCCTTATCTCGAGGCCGATCTCTTCGACCTGCAATTCGTCCAGTCGGCAGACCAGATGTGGATCACCCACAAGGAATATCCGGTCAAGGTGCTGACGCGCACCGCGCACACGACTTGGACGCTCGCCGATTTCGTCTTTCTCGACGGCCCATACGACAAGATCAACACCACCGCCACGACGTTGACGCCGGCCGCAACCGGCAACGCCATGCCGGTCATGACCTCGAATACGCTGCCAAGCGGCACGGTCAGCAACAGCAACGGCTCATCCGACGTGTGGCAGGTGTTCGACGGCGACAAGCAGGAGGGGGTGGACATAGCGGGATTTCCGAGCGGGTATCTGCGCTACCAGTTCGGCGGCGGCGAGGCCAAGACAGTCGACGCCTACTGGATTACCGCGACGAATGATCACTCAGACACTGTCTCGCCGACCCAGTGGCAATTCCAGGCCTCGCACAACGGCACCGACTGGACGACGCTCGACAGCCGGGACGGAGAGACCGGCTGGTCCAAATCGGAAACCCGCTTCTTCGACGGCTTCAACAACACGGTTGCCTACCAATTTTATCAGCTGCTGTTTTCGGGCGGCGACAGCGACGGAACCGCTATCGCCGAACTGGCCCTGCACGAATACGCGCCGTCGCAAACGCCGTTTGATCTCTCGGCCTCCTCGGTCGTCGGCATCAACGACGGAACTGGATTCCAGACCAGCGATGTCGGCCGCGCCATTCGTCTGCTTGGCGCAGATGGCTTCTGGCGCTGGGCCAAGGTCACTGCCCGCACCAGCATGACGGTGGTCACCGTCCAGTTGTATGGGCATGCTCTTCCCGATCTCAGCCCGATCATCCGCTGGCGTCTCGGCACGTTCGTGCCCGGCAGGTACGTGCAGAGCGGTTCGCTTTACGAGGAGCGCCTGGCGTTCAGCCGAAAATTCTCGGTCTATGCCTCGCAAACCGGCGATTTCGACAACTTCGCCACCGGCGAGAAAGACACCGACGCGCTGGAATTCGTGCAGGCCGGCGGCGGTCAGGCCAATGACATTACGTGGGTGGCGGAATCGGACGGTGCGCTGATCATCGGAACGCTTGGCGGGGTGAGGGCGCTGTCCGGCTCTGGCATCGACGAGGCGCTGACACCGTCCTCGTTCAAGAACCGCCGGTCGCGGACCTTCGGCTGTGCCCCGATGCGTCCTGTCGATGCGGGGCAGTCGTTCCTCTATGTCACCCGCTCCCGCAAATCGATCGCCGAGCTGACACAAAACGCCACCGGCCGCTTCACCTCCGACGACGTCGGTCAAATATCGGAGCACATTCCGAAGAAAGGCGTCGTCGAACTCGCCTTTCAGACCGACCCCGACCCGCTGCTCTGGTTCCCGCTCGGGAATGGCGAACTCGGCGGCTACACGCACCAGCCGTCGCAAGACGTGCGCGGCATGCATATCCACCAGATCGCCGGAAGTTTCGCAGGATCCAACTGGGCCGTTGTCGAAAGCGCCGTGGTGACGCCCGGCCAGGACGGCAATGACGACCTGTGGCTGATCGTCAAGCGCACGATCGGCGGCGTGACCAGGCGCTATATCGAAATAAAGACCGTGCCGTTCGAATATGCGGCAATCGAGGACGCTTTCGAGGTCGACTGCGGGCTGACCTATTCGGGTGCTGCCGTCAATGTCGTCTCCGGCCTCGATCATCTCGAAGGCCAGGCGGTCGACGTGCTGGCCGGCGGCAAGGTCTACAAAGGGCTCACGGTCGCTTCCGGCCAGGTGATGCTGCCCGGCGGCGCCACCGCCGCCAAATGGCAGGTCGGGCTCGGCTACCAGTCCGAGGCCAACACGCTGGAGCTGGACGTCGGCGGCCGCGACGGCTCGATCGTCGGCCGGCGCAAGAAGGTCGCCAAGCTCATTCTTTCGCTGCTGGAAACCGACATCGCCGGGCTTCAGGTCCAGTCGTTTATCCGCGGCCGATGGGAGCAGGTTCGCATCCCGTCCGTGGTTGCTCCGGGTGCCATGGCGAAATTGTTCACCGGCAATGTCGAGGTGCCGATCGACGACAGCTGGGAAGGGCAGGGGCGGGTGAAGATCCGCCACGTCAATCCGACGCCCTGCACGATCAGGGCGATGACACCGGTGTTCGACGCCGAGCCTTAGACGCATTGCAGGTTAGCGAAACTCTTGACGACGGCCGATCTCCCCCCTCGTGGGGGAGATGTCCGGCAGGACAGAGAGGGGCGCTGTCCCGCCGACCAATCGTAATTACGTCCTTATCCATTCTGGCCTGACCGCAGTTAGCTAAAGCCGCGATCCTTCGCGCCCCCCTCTGCCCTGCCGCGCATCTCCCCCACAAGGGGGGAGATTGGCAGCTGCGATGTCCTCCCTCAAGAAGGAAATTCTCCAGTGACTCAACTCCCCCATGCCGAAGACCTCGGCAGGGCGCGGACGGCTGCCGATTTCGCAGCGGTCATCGCCTTGCTCGACACCGACCTCAACAATGCGATCGCCCGCAAGGGCGAGCTGGAAACGGAAAAGTTTCACGCGATCTTCGGCGCCGGCAATTTGACGGCGGCGCGTGCCGCATTGGACGACTGCACCGCTGAAATTGCGCTGATCGAGAAAACCATCGAGGACGCGTACGAGCGCCGCGTTGGCGTCCCCCTGGACGAACCCCCCGCCGAACCCGTCGCCGCCACGCCGGCGCCCGGCGACGAGGTCAGGACAAACGCCGAGGCTCTCGGCGAGCGCTGGCGCATGGTCCACTGGCTGATCGAGGAACTGCGCCAGGAGCTGTTCGCGGCCGATGCCTTGAGCCGCGCCGTCACCGCCGCCAACGGCGTGTCCGACGGGGACGCCGGGGTCAAGGTCAACCTGACCACCATCCGGCGCACGGCCATGGCCGGCCCGCGGGCCACAGCACCCACGCGGCTCAGCCGCCCGGCGATCCAGGCCGACCGACTGCTTTTGTCCTTTCTCAGCCCCGGCGGCGTGCTCGACCGGCGCCCTTCGATCGGCGCGCCGGTCGACGGCATCAAAAGCAAATTCATTCCCGCCGGCGAACGAGGCTGACCATGTGCACACTAGCTCTTATCGGCACGGCTCTTTCCGTCGGCGGCGCGCTGGCGGAAGGCCAGCAGTCCAGGCAGATGGCCGACTACCAGGCCAAAGCCTATGAACAGCAGGCGCGGGCCGACGCTCAAAGCTCGGCCTTCGAGCAGGGCCAGGAGCGCCACAAGCAGGACCTGCTGCAGGCGCAGGCGCGTGCCCAGGCCGGCGCTTCGGGCGTCGCCATGGCGGGCTCGCCGACCGAGGTGCTGGCCGCCAATGCCAGGCAGGGCCAGCTCGACCTCAAGGCGATCCAGTACGGCTCGCAGCTGCGCCAGAACGGTCTCGGCACGCAGGCGGCGATCGCGCGCTTTTCCGGCAGGCAGGCGGTGGGCGCCTCGATCTTCAAGGCCGGCGGCAATCTCGTATCGGGCATCTCCGGGCTCTACGACCCGGCCAAGGCGGTGACGTTCGGCAGAAGCGCCTTCCCGCCGGCGCCGGGCGGAGGCCTCTACTGATGGCCACCATCCCGCTCCAGCTTGCCCAGCGCCGGCTCGATACCGGCACTGTGGCCTCCTATCCGAACGGCTCGCCGGTGGGCGCCGCCATGCGAGGCTTTGGCGACGAGCTCTCGGCGATTGCCGAGCGCTTCAAGCAACAGAAGCAGCAGCAGGATGCGTTCGACGCCGACATTATCGGCCGCGAGCTGAACGCACGCATCGCCCACGCCGAGGCCATGGCGGTGCAGACCGCGCCGGCCGACGGCGGCGGCCTGCACGACTTCATGTATGGCCAGCTCGATCCGCGCAGCGACGGCGTCGTCAAGCCCGGCCTGTTCGACCAGATCTTCGACGAGACCGCGGCGAAAGTGCCGGAGGGCGAACGCGCCAATTTCCTGGCGCAAAAACAGGCGTTGCGGCTCGCCGGCTCGGCGCGCATGGCCGCGCAGCAGCACGCGCGGCGCCAGAATTATGAGCAGGCCGAGTGGAGCAAGGTCGAGGCCGGCTACACAAGCGCCATCGCGCAGGGCGACCCGGACGACACAGGAACATTCGAGGCGATCCGGCAGAGCGGGCTCGAGTTGATCGGCAAGATGGGCAACCCGGCGGCCAGGCAGGCGGCCGAGGCTGCCTGGCGCGCCAACACGGCCAAGGCGCTCGTCCAGGCGATGATCGCCCAGGACCCGAAGCGTGCTGCGGAGATGCTGGGGGCGGTGTTGGCCGCAACGGACGGCAAGACCAAGGACGATACCGTCGAGGCTGTGAGTGGGCCTCCGGCGGATGGAACTGCCGCACCGGCTTCGCTCCGTGACCGGGTAGGCAAGCTTACGCCGGACGAAAGGTCGGCGCAGGCCTTTGGGGACGACATTGCCCCCGAAGAGCGGCCAGGGTTGGTCCAGCAGGCCCGAGCCGCCGACGCGATGCGGCAAGTCGAAAAACGCACAAACATTATCCTGGCCGAGCAGAATGCGCCGGCCGACATCAGGGACAGTGGAACCTATTCCGGCTCGATCCCAACGCCGGAACAATTCGTCGCTCTCTATGGCGCTACCGAAGGCGCCGGGCGCTTCGAGGCGTTCAACAGGACCGTTGAGGTTAATCGCCAATTCCACGGCATGCGCGACCTGTCGAATAACGCCGTGCGGGCCATGGTCAAGGACGCCGACCCCACCGCAGATAGTTCAACGCCGGAAGTGGACAAGGCACGCCATGACGCTATCGCCGCCGCCGCGGACCTGACGTTCAAGGCCAGGCAGGCCGATCCGGGCGGCTATGTCCGCGAGGCATTCGCGAACCTTGATGCGGCCTGGAGCAACCTGTCGAAGCCGGGAGACTATCGGGCGGCGATCATTGGCTCCATCGCCGCCCAGCAACAGTTGGGTTTTGAGACCGCCCAGCCGCTACCCAACTCTGTCGCTGAGGATATTGTCGGCAGACTCAAGGCCCAGCCGCAACACCAGACCGCAGAGCTGCGCAATGTGTTCGCCGCGCTACCGAATCAAGCCGCGCGCGAAGCGGTGCTGAGCCACCTGTTTCAGACCAGCGCGTCCCAAACGGACAGCAGCATCGCGGACAGGTCGGTCCGGGCAGCTGTAGTCGACCCGATGATGCTGCTCGATTTAGCCAACACTGTCGAGCCAGGACGATCGGTATCAAACGCGGAACTCACCAACTACTTACCGACGAATCAAGAGTGGCTCGGGAGATTGATAGCCGGCGACAGTGAGCGGGGGAGCCTATGGCGTCTTCTCGCGCAAAAACTCGTGGGCTCCGATGGGCTTGGCGAAGACAGCATCTCGGTGGCCGACTTCACGCCGTTGGGGACGTCATTTGCACTGGAGAAGGCTGGAAATGCAGCGCTGGAAGGCAACTACGACCAAACACTGCTCAATGCCGCGGGCGCAATTCCTGGCGATAGGTTGGCGGTGGTGGCCCTGGAACGCGCCGCGGCGAAGATTGCCAAGCCCTGGGTAGAGAAACTCTCAATATTTTCGAGGCGGCCGACTGACCTAGTCGAAGGCGGCGAGGCACTTGTTCGTGGGGTCGATGCCGAAACCCTTAGGCACCAGCAAGCGCTTGCGCGCTCGGTCTCGCCACCAATCCCACGCCGGAAGACGCGAGCCGGTGAAATGTCCGATAGTGCCTTTGATACCGCGTTACTAGGTGCGATGCTTGCTAGGGATACGTCCAAAGTTAAACATGCCGGGGCGAAGGTTGGGTGGGCTCCATCCAAGGACTATCGAAAAACCTTTTTCGACGCGAATCCTAGTCTCAACAAAAGCGACTATATAGTGCATCATGGCGTCGAGCAGGGAGTTTTTAAAAGGTATCCCGGGCTTTTTGCAGAGCAAGAGCTGCATTCAATCGAGAATCTTCGTGGAATCCGGAACGAGTTCGACATAAATTTGCACCAGAAGGTCATTCGGAACGAGTGGGAATATTTCTATAAGAAAAACCCTCATGCTACTCGCCAGAAGGTCCTTGACTATGTTACGGAAATCGACAAGAAGTATGGACATTTGTTCTATCTACCAATAGGTGACTGATGAGATACTTTGACATTTTGCCCGATGTGGCCGGCGGATTGGGCGACGGCACTGTCATGGATACCAGTGTCCACCCTCCTATCGTGAGCAAGCTTGTGTACCAGATGGAGGGATGGATCGGTGATGTTCTTATAACAAGCTTTCCATGTTTCCTCGTAACGGAAGAGGCCGCGCACGCATTGTCAGAAATCGGCTTCACCGGAGCGGCATTCGCCCCTGTTGAAGTCATAACGTCCGAAGATTTTCGCGAACAGCAGCCCGAGGTAGAGCTTCCATCTTTCGTGTGGCTGAAGGTGAGCGGGAAGGCGGGTCACGATGACTTCGGCATCGCCAAGAACCTTGACCTCGTCTTATCAGAGCGAGTCTTCGATGTGTTTGATGAACGAGGTCTCCCTTCAGCTACCATCAAGCCGTTCGACATTTGGCATGAGCAGCGTTGAGCTTTGCGAGCCCATTCCGGTAGAGCCGTGCAGCGCACTCGCGACAAGCCTGTGCAGCGCTGAATATGGATGTGTCTCACGAGAAAGCGCTGGCCGACCGGGGGCACGCATCGTGCGAGAGCAGATCATATTAAACACCATAGCGATGCAGGAGACTATGCTCGCTGGGCAAGAAGAAGATGGCTCAAGCAAGAAATGAAAGGGAACACAAGTGGTCGAGCGAAATTGTAGCGACGTCAAACCCGACTTGACTAGCGTCACCCGCTTGCCGTCGGCTGACAAAAGCACAGGCGATGAAGAGCTTGATGCTGCACGTCTGGAAGCCCGAAAATATCTTGAGTTTTATGACTGGTTTCAGACATCAAGGGAGAATATCTTGGGTATGGGGCCGACGGCATAATATATATTTTCCTTTTCGAGATTGTACCTGGCAGGCCGGAAGTGGATCCGTGAGTATGGGTGATCATAGGCGATGTGCCTCCGACATACCTGACTTGTGAGGACGCCAAGACTCCATACGAGGCGCTGGATGGATATGTCGGCGCCATGGAAGAGTGGGTCGAAGCTGCGCGACGGGGGGACCCGGTGGCGGATCTAATCCCGGTCGATGTGCCGGCTAGCCCAGCCAACGCCGAAATGTGGGTAGCCGTCTCAAGTTCCTTGATGAGAATGTGCTTCCGTTACTTCCGAAGTGATGTATCGGCGCTTCTCTGCAAGCGCCGTCAGCTAGCTAAAGGTTCTACCGTGCGGTGATCATCGGCAAGCCCCGAACTCGAGCAGCAAGCAGGCGCATTGCCCAGACTTCGATCGCAAAGAGCCGCGGCAAAGCAGCTTGGTTCAACCAGCTATACTAATCTTTTAGTGCTTTCACGATGCTGGCTTATGGCCCGCTAACCGCAGAGCGGTCAGTTGGCGGTGCCTTTTGGATCGCCCCCTGTTTCAGATGCAGGATTGACCTGTTGCGTACCGACTCTTTTCCGACCATGGCAAGGATCGCTTTTCTGCTTACCTTGGCCGCTGTTCTCCTGCTCGCGCTTTCGCCGGTGCGGTTCCTGCAGGAGTTGGACATGGGCTTCACCTTCCACCATGACAAGCTCAACCACGCCGCGGCGTTCGCTGTGCTGGCGGCGTTCGGAAGCCTCGGCTGGCCGGAACACAAGACGAGGCTGGTCGTGCTCCTTGCCATTACCGGCGCGGCGATCGAGCTGCTTCAGGGCGCGCAGCTGATCGCGCGCGATATGGATATCCTCGACTGGGTCGCCGACTGCGCCGGCATGGCCTGCGGGCTGGCGGCGATCGGCGGCACAAGAAGGCTTGTTGGCGGATTGCCATAGCCCTGGGCGGCGTTGCGCGCTGTCCGCAAAATCGTCCGTGAATACACCGGCTGCGCCGGATAGCGCGGTGTCCGGCCGCGCAGCTTAGATTTCCCCCCGCCAGCACCGAACCCCTTCCAGCCTCGCTTATGCGGGGCTTTTTTCATGGAGAAAGCCCTCATGTCCCGACCTGCAACTGCCGCCGTTCGTCTCCTGACCGGCGAACGCGAACCCGTGCGCCTCGCAACCACGGCCGACATCCTCCTGCACGGCCTGCAGGCCATCGACGGCGTGCCGGCCGAAATCGGCGACCGCGTGCTAGTCAAGGACCAGGCCGACCCGACGCAAAACGGCATCTACACGGCGAGCGAAGGCGAATGGTTCCGTGCCGCCGACGCCCGCACCACGCGCACCCTGCAGAAGGGCACGACGGTTCCCAGATCGGGTCGGTCAATGCCGACCGCGTGTTCGAATTCACGGCCGACGAGCCGGCCGTCGGCGCCGATGCCATCACCATCGCCGCATCCGTTCCGCCCGACATCGCCGACGTGGTCGAAGAGGTCGAAGCGCTGCGCGATGAAACCCAGGCCTTGAAGGATGCTGCCGCAGCCAGCGCCGGCCAGGCATCGGCCAGTGCCGCCGCTTCCGCCGCGAATGCGGGCCAAACCACGGCCGACCGGGCTGCGACCAATTCCGATGCCGTCGCCGCCGCGGCGGCCGTCGTCAGCGCCCAGGCCGCACGCGACGCTTCGCTCTACGGCAAGGGCATTTTCCCGACGACTGCGGCGGCAATCGGCTTCGGCGTCGTCGGCAATGGTGCGATCACGGCGGGCTCGGGCGGCGCCAATGGCACGTTCGACCTGGCGTTTGCCGGCGGCACCGGTTCGGGCGCCGCCGGCCGCTTCGTGGTGGCGGGCGGGGCGCTGACGCAGATACTGATCACGGCGCCGGGCTCCTACACAGTGGCACCGACGTTGGGCTTTGCGGCGTCGGCCGGGCTGGCCGGCGCCGCGGCGGTGGCGGTAATGGGCAGGAATGTCGATGTCGGCGAGTATTTCTGGACGGAGGTCAGCGCCGGCTTGCTTGGCCTATTCCGAGTTGACGCCGGGCCGGTTGCAACCGACATAGGAGTTCGTTCATCGACGGCCAGCATTGTGACGAACGTCGATGCGCTGTCGCGCATAGAAGGGCTTGCGGTCACTACGATCAAGCTGACCGAGGGCACTGGTTCCGTCGCGCCGACCTGTTTCCGAACCTATACATTCTCGACTGGCGTCGTAGTCGAGCATGTCGTGACCGCCAGGGCATCCGAGCGCCGGCTGCTGCAGCTGCTTTCCAACGGGCCAGCTGTCTATACCGCCAATTTCGATCTGTCGGACGGTACCTGCACCGGTACCGGCCCGGCACTCACCAGCTTCTCTATGATCGCGCTGGGCGGTGGCGAGTACGAATGCAGAGCGGTAGTCACGCCGACTGCGAACGGCGCTGCCAACGTCCAGACGCGGTTTTCGCCGGCCGGCGTGTTCCCCTTCACCGGCGATGGCGCCTCCGGCGTTTACGTGCGGAACATCGTCCTGCGGCTTCCGTCAACGACCACCAATCTGTTTCCGAGCAGCGACCCGACGAACGCCGTCTTCACCAAGACCAACTGCACAGCCGCGGCCGCGACCGTCCCGGAAGTCAGGGTGGTGCCGCAGTTGCAGGCGCTGGTCGACGTCATCGATGTGCTGGTCAATGGCCGGCTAACGGCCGACAAGATCATCGAGCAATCCGGTTCGGGCAGCCCGTCTGTATATCAGGCCATCGCATGGGTGATCGGTCAGACCTTCGTTTGGGATGTGTATGCCCAAAAGGCCGAGAGGACACGCCTTAACCTGTTTTCCAACGGGGCCTGCGCCTTCGACTGCACCTTCGATCTTGCAGGTGGCACCGCTTCCGGCAGCGGCGCGGCATTCGGCACCGTTTCGACGCAGGCGATCGGCGCCAACTGGTATCGTTGCCGGGTGACCGGCACTGCGAACGGCACCGGCATCGCCAATGTCCAGCATCGCGTGTTCCCGGCCGCCGGTGGCCATCCTTACGTCGGCGACGGCGTGTCGGGCCTCGGTCTCCAAAGCTCTAGCCTGAGCATCAACGGGGGCGCGAACATCCTCAATTCGCCGCGCGATTTTTCGTCCGCAGCCTGGATCAAGGCTGCTGGAATGCCGCCGGTTGCCGCCAACACCATCCGCTATGTCGGCGCGCTCGATCCGAGCGCGATTGACGCGGATGCCGACGACGGTCGGGCAGCGCTTGTCGGCAAGAAATGGACGCTGCTCGGTTCGAGCATCACAGCCCAGGCGTTCTATAGGGGACCGCTGGCCGTGAAGACCGGCATGGTTCCGACAAATCTTGCCTATAGCGGTGGGTCCTTGGGAATTGCCACCAATGGGCACTATGGGTCGCAAAAGATCTACGACCAGATTGCCCTTATTCCGGTAGATGCCGAGATCATCACTTTAGAGCCGGGTCCGAATAATTTCGGAGCGGCCGACGTAGTTCTAGGCGACCTGGGGGATCAAACCCTTGCTTCCGGCTTCACCGGGGCCATGGTTGATGCCTTCAAGGCCATGCGCCTCCGAGCCCCTATTGCCAAGATCATATGCCTCGGTACTTACAGCGGTGGTCCTGGCCACGCTACTCATAGGCTTTTCAGGACAAACAGTCAGGGGAACACTCTCGACCAGTTCATGCGGAGGGAACGCGAGGTCTGTGAAATGATGGGGATCGGCTTCATCGACGTCGGCGGCGGCAGTGGTATCGGGTACCTGACCTCGACACTCTACATGTCGGACGAATTGCACCTCAACAGCGTCGGCGGGGAGAGATACGCCAGCTTCGTTGCCGATAAGCTGCGCGCGCTATCGCGGGTTGGATTCTTTGGCACTTGATCTAGTTGGAAATTTCGCTCGCTTGTGGCAGATACCGGTGAATGCGTATCTTCTCGACCTTCCTCGCTTTTCGCCGTCTCTTCTGGTCATGGATCGCCACCGGCGCTGCCAGGGAGAATGCGATCGTCGGACCCCGGACGCGGTTCGGTGCAGGGGCGGAAATCTTCAACATCCACGGCGACCGAGCGAGGGTTTCGATCGGTGCCGACAGCCATTTGGATGGACATTTGCAAATCTTCGCCCATGCAGGCCGCATCGAGATCGGCGATTGGTTCTACCTTGGACCCGGCTCAACGGTTTGGTCGTCTGATCCGGTGGGGATCAAGATCGGCAAGCGGGTGCACGTTTCATGGGGGGTCGCGATCCACGATACCAACTCGCATCCCATGGACCCTCGGAAGCGGTTTGCGCAAATGCAGGCCATCTTCAAGGAAGGTCACCCGCGCGTCGACCCCGGCATCCGATCGTCGCCAATTGTGATTGGAGATGACGTCTGGATCGGCAATAGCGCCATGATCATGAAGGGTGTCACCATCGGCGATCGGGCTATTATCTCGGCCGGGTCAATTGTTCGATACGACGTTCCGGCCGATGCATTGGTGCGGCCAGCAGACCTAGTGAAGTGATGCCTGTCGCTGCCGCTCATCAACGAGGGTCGTGCCGTCGTATCGCACTGCATGTCGAGCCGGTCGTCCAGTCTACATTTCTCGTCTCGATCTCAGGGCGCTTCGATAAAAGGCATATGCTTGATGCGCTCCCATTGGTCTTTAGCCGTAGTTCTAGACCAGCGGTTACGCAGGACGTTCTCTCGATAGGCCTGGGCAGGCTCTAATTCCGGTATGTCCGAAGCGTCAGGTAAGAAGAACGCGTTCGCGCCGGCGGCCGAGACGGCAACGAGCTTGTAGTCGTGCGTCTTGCATAGCTTGGTCAGGGCGGTGATCGATGCACCGTGATACCAGCCGCTGTCATGCTTGGCCGTGCGGTCGAACGCGAGATCATAGGGCACGGTGATTGGGTTGAGACCGAAACTGGCATTGTACTCCGCGACAATGACAGCCGGACGCACTGGCAGCAGGGCTTGCAGAAACCAGTAGTCGTTGCCGTCGACGTCGACGGAAAGCACTCCAAGCTGTGGAAAATGCGTGGCGAGGTTTTTGATGTTGTCAAGATCGATGAAGCTCTGGCGCACTTCGATTCGCTTTGGAAGCAGCGAGCGGGCCAACCGCACGGTCGTTGCGTCGCCGTCGACGAGCAGACCCCTGAAGTCGCTAAGCCCAATGCAGTTGTATTCCGTGGGATGAAAACCAAACTCCAAGAATGTTTTCGGGCTTTGACCAACGATCCGCGACAGGATCACGCTCTCGTCGGATTGTGGAGACCCACCAAGGTGAGCTTTTGCGAGGTGAAAACAATAGCGGAGCGGGGTTGCGCGAAGAAAGGCATGCACGCGCGACTGGACATTCATCGCTAGATGACTCCTCGATCGCCCGCCCGCAGCAAATTATTTGCAACAAACAGCGACGGTTTGCAACCTTGCGCAACGACCGCGACCGCCTGCCAGACGCTTCGTTCGAACCGCCGAAAAGAAGAACTGCGCTCGAGAGCGGCGCGAGTCGCATCTGCAAAGGCATTTGACCGGAAAAGGCGCTCCGGCTGAGGTTGATGGCCGAGGCGCCGAGACTACCAGAGCGTTTCACTAACCTGCAAAGCTGTCGGCTCAGGAACGCCTTGCGATCGGAACATTGGCGCTAAATTGGGTGAGCTGCTGTCGTGCAATGCCTTGCCGCAGATGGCGCAGATTCAGCAGTTGCGCTTGTTGAGGGTGGGATTCTGCGGTTTGTCGCTTCAAGCCGGTTCCACCTATAAAGCTTTCGCGACGCAACCATAGTCCTACGGCGACGCTTGCTCAGTTCCTCTGGCGAACCTGTTGGGATAAAGGTCGGTCCCTAGCCTTCTGATGACAGCAAGGGCGCCTGTGGTTCCGCATCTGAGATGGGCGCTTTTACGATATCTGGCGCAGCGCGGCGCGCTTTGCTGCCATAGTCGATCTTCTTCGACTGCTTCTTGGCCCACTCTTCGACAAAATACCAGAGCAACAAAGCCGCGCCGAAACACGCGGCAAGCGCAATAGCCGATGCCAGCCATGGGGAGCCGGGGAACACCCGCTCGGATAGTTTTACGAACCTCATGCCGATAGGGACGTGCACGAGGTAAAGCGAATACGAGATCATCCCGACCCTGCTGAACAGGGACGACGCCGGCACCCAAGAGATTGCAATCGCAGTCGAGGCTAGAAGACAGGTGATTGCCCGCTCCGGTCCAAGCGTCCACCACGGCGCAAAGGGCAGCGATCCCGACGCAGAACGTGTTGAGGTCAACCCGCTTCGTCTAGAACATGAAGGTCAGAATGCCGGTGCCGAACACGCTCAAATGGGCCGGCAGGAATTCGACATATCCGGTGCTCACGATAGAGAGCGCGGCAAACCCGCCAAGCATTGCCAAGCCTGCAGTCCTGCTGCTGACCTGGATCGGAAAGAGCAGTCCTATCACCACGTAATATTGAAACTCGATAGCCAGCGTCCAGAACGGTCCGCTAAGCCAAGGCTGACCCACGAAGGCGTTCACATAGCCGATATGCAAAAGCACGTTGGTGACGGTGTAGGGAGGATGCGAGGTGTTGAATTGCGGGATGTGAGCCAGCGCCACGCCGCTGATCAGGATGAAGGCGATCGTCACGAAGTAGGGCGGTTCGAGGCGGACCATGCGCCGGGCAATGAAGCGGAAATAGCCGCTGATCTTGTGCCCAGCGAGGTCCATCGACAGCGGAACGATAAAGCCTGAAATCACGAAGGACAGCGGCACGCCCATGCGGCCATAGCTCCACACGTCATCGACGCCGTTTCCAATCCCGGCAGTACCGACGACATGGAAGACACACCATGAGAGCCGTGATGCCTCGAAGGGCATCTAGTGTCTGGTTGCGCATTCTTCCCCGCCGTGAGTTCGTCGCTAAGCCGCAAGGTGTGCCATCCGGCAACTGAATGCGCAACGTCAATTGCTATTCTGGCGCGGCTTCGCAGGGAGAAACGCCCTAATCTGTTCCGCCCATAAAGTATATGCGGCTCCCGTAATATGCGTGCCATCGACTGAATATTTCGGCAGCAACCTACCCGCGAGGGCGGAGCTGACTGGAGCGCTCTGCTCGTCGCAGTAGCATTTAATCTCGCGGGAGGATCGGGTCCCTCGCTAGCCAAACAATCTGCCTAGACATTTAGAGTCACGACAGCAGAAAAAAGCCGAGCAAAACCGCGAACACTGCGTCCGCCGCCGCCAGCGGCTACCGCCTGCTGTCCTGCGGCTTCTCGTGAGGCTCCTGGCCTTTCGACCACCAGACAAAATACAGCGAGCCCATCTTCATCACGGGAACGCGGCGGTCGCGTTCCCGGGCTCGCAGCTCACGATAGGTCTTCATCTTCAGGGTGCCGCCCGGCAGCCTGATACGCACTGCCATCGGTCCAACTCCCGTTGTGCAACGCAGCAATTGTGTGCAATGCGGTAAGTAGAGACCTTCCGTTACGGAAGAGTCAACAGCAGCATCATCAACTTATTTTGCGAGCTGGCCGGCGCAGGCTTCGCGGTGCCGGGCGGGCAGGCGCATGCCTGTCCGAAGGAGCTTCATCCTGGCGAGTGGTCGTCAATCAGGCGCTGGCGGTTCGACCACCAGGTGAAATAGACCCGGCCGAGCCTGACGACGGGTACGCGGCGGGCGCGTTCGCGATCGCGCAATTCGCGATACATCTTCACCTTCAGCGTGCCGCCAGGCATCCTGATACGCACCGCCATCGATTCCGCCACCCCATTGTGCAACGCAGCACAAGAGACCTTCCGTGGCGGAAGAGTCAACGCCTGCCCGCTGACTATTTTTGGGATCTGGCGAGCGGTCTTCGGAGGTTTCGGCGCGCAGGGCGGTTCCTGATCCCGCACGGAGGCACCAGTGCCCGGTCGGGATCGTCGGGTGCGCGGGCTATTTCCTGGGCGGGGGTTTTTTGGGCGAGGATGGACGATCGGACATGCCGCTCGGCCACCAGATGACGAAGTAATTGCCGACCTGCCAAACCGGCACCTCGCGATTCTGCTCGCGGCGCCGCAGCTCGTCGCTTTTCTTGATCTTCAAAGTCCCGCCTGGGAGTCTGATTCTTATCGTCACGTGTCCTCCCGCACCCGCTACAGGTACGAACGATATACGCGAACAGTTTCATCCCGGCTAAGCAATTTCATCCAGGCCGAGCAATTTCGGGGCCGATACAGCGCGCCGGACCGGCGCGAGATCGCCGAAACCGGCTCTATTTGAAGAAATCCGCAATGCCGTTGATGGCCAGCACCGCATAGACGATCGGTCCGGCGATAAACGCACAATAAAGGCAGAGGATCGCTGCCAGCACCGCGAGCAGCGGCTTGTCGCGACCGACGGCGCGGAGCTCGGACCTCACCGACCAGCGCGCCGCAGCGGTTTGTTCATCATCAGGCATGTGCACCATCCCGCGCCCATTTCACACGGCGGGTCGAAAACATCAACCTTCCTTGCAACATCGGCACGCGCTGCCGCCCAATTCTGCTTTGCCGCCACGCATCCGTTTTTCAACCTCAAAATCCTGCCCGAAAGGGCGGAAAGGACTGCCCATGGACCTTTCATTCAAGGGCGCCGCGAGGCGCCTCGATGACATAGACTTGCCGAAACTCGGCGCCCGGATCGGCGTCGGCGAGGACGAGATCCACGCGTTCCTCGATGTTGAAACCAGCGGGCACGGCTTCGACGCCGTTGGCCGGCCGGTCATCCTGTTCGAACCGCACGTCTTCTACCGCAACCTGTCGGGTGCCAAGCGGGCAACAGCGGTAGCCGCCGGCCTCGCCTATCCGAAGTGGGGCGAGAAGCCCTATCCCAGGGATAGCTACCCACGGCTCAGGGCAGCTTGTGCGATCGACGAAACCGCGGCGCTCAAATCCGCCTCATGGGGCTTGGGCCAGGTTCTCGGCGAGAATTTCAAAGCCGCCGGCTTTCCTACCGTGCAGGCGATGGTCGAGGCGATGATGGCGGACGAGGCGCTGCAGCTCGGCGCAGCGATCGATTTCATCGTCGAGAAGCGGCTCGACGACAATCTGCGCAATCACGATTGGGCGGGATTCGCCAAGGGCTACAACGGCCCCGGCTATCGCAAGAACGCCTACGACACCAGGCTTGCCGAGGCCTATCGCAAATGGTCGCGCATCAAGGACACGCCGTGGCCGTCTGCCGGTCCGGTGTCATCGGCGGTCGTCCCTGCAGCTCCGCCAGAGTCCGCAAAACCGATTGCCGTTCCACCGCCGGCCGCGGCGCCCTCTGCGCCTCCTGTGGCTGTCGCCAAGCCCGGCTTCTGGGCAGCGCTGATCGCCGCCGTCCTCGAACTATCAGCCATCTTCAAACTGTTTGGAAGGAAATGACATGTGGACCCGGATCAAGAGCTTTTTCTGCGACAGCGAGACAATATTCTGGGCGCGGCTTCAGGCGGCCATCGGCGTCATCGCGAGCATCGTCACCCATGTCGACCCGCAGGTTCTTTCGCCGATCATTCCGGGGGAATGGTTCCCCTGGTTTCTTGTGATCAACGGCGTTTTGACCGAGTTCCTGCGCCGCCGCCGCGCGGAGGATTTGTGATGGCCGCACTCCTCGCCATTCTCAGCGCCATCATCGGCAACAAGGTCGTCATGACGGTATTCGCCGCTGTGGCCGGCGGCATCGGCCTTTATGTTGCGGGCGGCATCAATCGGGCGAAGAAGGAGGCGGCTAAACAGGCCGAGGCAAAAATCGCGGCCGCCGAGGACCGCCTCGAAATGAACCGCGAGGCCGCCGCCGAAGAGCGCAAGGCCGCCGGCATGACCGATGCGGCAGCACGAGCGGAGGCTGGGAAATGGGCAAAGCGCTGATCCTCTGCCTGGTGCTCGCCGGCTGCACGACAACCGCGCCGGCCGGCAATCCGCGCCAGGTCTGGTGCGACCACAACCAGCCGCGCCGGCCATCGGCGGCCATCGTCGCCGCCGTGACCCGGCCCGAGCTCGACGAGATGAACGCCTTTAACGGGCAGGGTGCCAGATGGTGTGGGTGGACGCCATGATGCATGAGCTGCTCGACGTTCTGGGCATCAAGGCGCCGGTGCTGGTCGCCGGCCTTTCCGGCGGTATTTTGCGGGCTTTGTCGCGTCATCGCTACAAGGTCCGCGAAATGGTGGCCTCGCCGATCTGCGGCGCGCTGGCGGCGGCCTATCTGACGCTGCCGGTCGTGCATTATTTCCGCGCCGCCGGACTGCCCATTCCTTCTCCGGACGACGACACCACGACGCTCGCCGCGGCTTTTCTAATCGGCGTATCGGCGATGTGGATCTCGGATATCGTCTTCGAGGTGATCGTGCGCCGGTTCGGGCCGGTGAAGGAGGAGTAAGCCGCCCAAGCCTGACAAAAGAGTGATGTTCATTTGAGCCCGCCGCGTCGAAAGGTGCGGCGGGCTTTTTGCATTTTCCCTGGCATTCTGTACGATCTTTCCTTCGCGACAGGGCGGCTCGATCCGACGCCTGCCAGACCAAGATGCGCGTTAGGCTTCACGGGAGATGGTGTCATGATTGCCAGAGTCCTGACACAAGCGGCAGTCCTGACAGCCGGGGCGCTTCTGTTTGCCGCGACGGCCTACGCCCGGCCGGACAGCCGCGCGATGACGTGCGAACAGACACAGCTACTGATCCAGAGGCATCGCTCGGTAGTGCTCACCACCGGACGGAACACCTACGACCGATACGTCCGCCGATTCGGCAATGAATGCGACTGGCCGCAGGTGCCGGGCGCCGCTTATATCAAGACGCGTGACGGTCAATGTCTGGTCTATCGCTGCCAGGAGCCGGTTTTCGACCTCCCGAATTGAAGGCAGGGGCTTTTTCATCCGGCCGCCGACGCGGACAGCGAGGGCAGTGCGAAAGGCGGTGGCTCATTCTTCGTCGAAAGGACCACCTTCGCGTGCGAGATCGCGTGAAATAACGCGTTCATCGGTATCGTCCGGCAAGGCCTCGTCGCTTTCCTGGTAAGCGTTATCGTCGTCCTCCTCCGGCAGTTCGCCGTCTTTCTCGACGTCGTAACGGATGTCGCCGTTTTGCGGCACGCCGTCTGGGAGAATTCTCCCGCTCCGGATGGCATCCCAGTCCTGTTGCTGGATGGTCGGGCTCTCCGTCTCGTCGTCGGTTCGTTCTTTCCTGCGCGGTTCCATCGCTGGTTCTCCATAATGTCGGCGGCCCTGAACTGGCTCAGTGGTTGAACTCATAAGTCTGGCGGCCGGTTCCCGGGCCACTGCGGTCCGGGCGCATTGCCGCACGACGGAACCAATCGCGCCTGCCTGGCTTCACAAGTCAGACGATCCTGGCGCGAAAGGAGCTCGACATGAGACCGCTCATTTTCTTGCCGTACATGCTAGGCGCGCTGGTGCTGGCGGTGCCGGCGTCCGCGCAGCCGGGCGAACAGTCGCAATTCGACCGCTGCAAGGTCGAGCCGCCGGACAAGAACAGCCAGCAGCAGCAGCCGGCCGGCAACAATTTGTCCGATATGCTCGAGCCATGCGGTGGGGTGCTGAACCCGCCGCCAACGGGCGATCAGGGCATGGCGGCGCCGCCGCCGGATGAGGGTAGGACCCCGGTGATCAAGCCCGGCGATGTGCCGCCACAGCCGCCCAAGCAGTAGCCGCTTCATTTGCTGCCACAGGGGCTGCCCATGGGGCTGCGACGGGCGGTAACGCCGCGCCGTTCGAGCCGGCAGGTTTGTTGCAGTCGCCTAGGAACATTAGCGTGTCCTAAATGTTGTTTTAGACGCAGCCGATATCACCCCCTCCGGTATCGCTGCTGATCGGGAAACCGATCGGCCCGCGTCTTGCGACGCGGGCCACCGCAGTTCATCCGCAGTCCATTCGCCGCACGCACGGGCACTTCACCGCTATTCGATTAGCCGCCACTTACGGAACAACAAGGTGGCCTGGGCGTTTGCCTAGAGGGTTCGCCGCTTCGACCGGAATGCCGCGTCGCAACCGTAAAGGCGAGGCCCGTAACAACAGGAGTAGACGATGAAAATCCACCTTGTTCCTGCTGCGGCGGGATTGGTGTTGCTCGCCGGCGTCGGCGTGGCCACCGCAGACCAGGTGATTGTCACACCCGAACAGCAGACGGTCATCCGCGAATACGTCCACAAGCACCCGTTGGCGTCGATCAATCTTCTGGGGGTGGAGCTCAATATCGGTTCCACGTTGCCCGATACGGTCGAGCTGCAACCGATCGATGTTCCCGACGTGCAATACAGATACGTCGTCGTCGACGGTCGCACCGTGCTCGTCGACCCCGGCACGCGCAGGATCGTGCACGTCATCGAGTGACCGGCGTTCCCAAACCGCGAACCGGATTTGGAAAGGTCACGGTCTTATGAAATCGAGTTCCATCCCGAGCGATCGGGATGGAGCTGCCGCTGTCGTCTCGGAATAAGGAAGGAGCCATTCCCATGCTGCCGCATGTCGAGCCGACCAACGTGGCCGCAGCCGTCGACAAACTGCTTGCTGAACGAGGCGATGGCCTGCTGTCGATGAAGGCGGCGATAGCGCTGTTGCGCGAACGCACCGGAACGGAGCGCTCGGACGCCGATCTTGAAGGGCTGATCATCAAGAAGGCGGCGCTCCTCGGCGTTGCTGTCCTGTGTGACAGAGAGGCTCAATAACGGTGCCTGCCGCTCAAGACGCGGGTCGAAATTTCGGCTAGAACAAAGTTGCTTACGCATGAACCGAGCCGACGGAGGCAACAGTGACGGACAGGCAGGAACGGATTCGCCAGCGGGCACACGCGATCTGGGAACAGGCAGGCAGGCCCGACGGGGCGCATCAGCAGCATTGGGATCAGGCTACCGCCGAGATCGACGCAGAAACCGCCGCGCAGGAGACAGCCAGCCGGCCGAAGCCGAAACCACGCCAGCCTAAGCCGGCCACCAAGGAGGGAGCCAAACCCAAGGCGCGACCACGCAAAGCGTGAACTCGAGCGGATTTGATTCCATCGCTGGATCTCGCGGTCCGGTCGGCCCATCGTAAGGCGGGACCAGTCCTAACCAGTCCCGCTGCCGCCCACCCTCGATGGTAAGCCTGATTGTCGTGGCTTACTACTTACCGCAATTGTTGTCGTTGACAGTCGGGGAAACCGTCCCGGCAGGCTTGTTGGACGCATCGGGTTGGGCACCTTGCGGGGTTGCAGGGCAGTTTTGATCCGCATTGGAGTTCATGGCACCCGTCGTGCGCATCGTGCTGCTGGTCGTGCCAGGGTCGATGCCATTCGGCTTGCGACGATGCTCTTCTCACTGCCAGGCGCATTGTTGTCCGAGCCGGCATTCTGGGCCATCGCCGCGGTCGCCAGACCGGCTGCAAGTATGGAGGCTGTCAGGATTTTCGTAAGCATGTTGATCTCCATCATTCGGTTGTCATCGCATGGCGACCGACCGTTGGGGCGACGTTCGTCTATCGCGGCGCCCATCAGTTGACGCTCGCATTGCTTCACCCGGCAGAGGACCTTCCCGAAGTAAAACTTTCGGAAAATTTCACTACAAACTTCACTCGGCTGTTGTGTGAACAGATACCATGAGGCCAGTAAGTTGATCGGCAAAGAAACCGATAATCTTCTTGCAAATTAGTAGGTATGCCACCGGCGATGTCGCGGGCTGTTCAGCGCAACTACAGCAAGGAGAGTGTTATGACCATCATAATCAAAACAATCACCGATGCGGTGGCGGGCAGCGCAGTTGTTTTCATGCTCTCGATGCCCGTGAATGCCGCGGACGGAATTGCCGTTGGTGTTGGCACTTCCATTGGCGGCAACGGCGGCATCAAAGCCGGCCTCGGCGCGACGGTTGGTGGCCGCCGGGGCATCAACGCTGGTGCCGGCGCAACGGTTGGGGGCAGCGGCGGCATCAAGGCCGGCCTCGGTGCGTCGCTGGGCGGCAGTCGCGGCATCAACGCCGGCGCCGGCGCAACGGTTGGCGGTTCCAGCGGCATTGCCGCGGGCGCCGGCGCGTCGGTCGGGGGCAGAAGCGGCATCAACGCCGGTGCCGGCGCCACGATCGGCGGTTCCGGTGGCATTGCCGCCGGCGCGGGGGTAGGTGTCGGCAGCGGCGTCAGGGCCGGCGCGGGGGTCGGGATCGGCAGCGGCATCAATGTCGGCGCCGGTGTCGGGATCGGCGGTGGTACCAATTCGAGCAATCCGTCCAACCCGGGCAGCCCGTCCAATCCCAACAATCCCAACAATCCCAGCAATCCCAACTTACCCCAGGTCGTCGCCGACATGTCGAGCGACAAGTTGGCCAGGATGAAGAGGCGCTGCGTCGACGTGCTCAGCAGCGAAGGCACTTATGACAGCGATTTGCGCCAGTTGTGCCTGCTGATCGCGCGCCGCTAGGGCGAATACATCGGAATGAAATGTCCGACCGGCCGAGAGGCCTTCGTCCACCAAACCTCCATCAGTCCAAAGCCCGCCATAATGGCGGGCTTTTTGCCGAGCACGTGGCGGCAGCATGACGGGGCTCACAAGAGCACGCGCCTCAATGCGTTTGACGGCCAAAATCCGGCGAAACGGTCACCCCGCCCTCCAAGGCGTCCCGACCCAGCGCGGGACTGCTTTGCATCGGTTCGGGGCACGCGAACTCCGCCAGATCGGTTTCCGCGAAGCCGTCGAACTCGATAGCTGCGCCTTGGAGCTGGGCTGCTTGCATGACGAGCCATTCGATGTCTTCGCGCGCAACATTCTCGGCAAGGTTCTGCAGTCGCGCGGCTTCGGCGACAGCAGTCAGATTGATGGCAATCCCGGACCGCAATGTAGCTCGGACTCGGGAACTGACGTCTTCGTGCAGGCGAACCGAAAATCCGTAGCGCATGGAAAACCTTCCTTTCGGGAGCGGTTTGTCCCTCGTGTTCTACCATGCGCCCAGGGTCCGCGATTGGCAAGCGAAAATCATCAAAAATCGTGTTGTGCCAAGTAGTTAGCGTATTTTGTTGATTGCCCATTTGATGCTTGATCCGCTTCATCGGACTTCTGCACGGATCATGCATCTGGAGGTCTTGACGTACTCTGCCAATATACCTAACTCTACAAAGAATTAGGAACATACTAACTCAGCTAATTTTAGCCTGGTATGGCTGGAGGCCGAGATGTCCGAACTGGAACGCCCGGAACGATTGCAGATCATGCTGACCGTCGATGAACTGGCGGCATTGGAGAACTGGCGCTTCGACAAGCGCATGCCGAGCCGGTCGGCTGCGGTACGCGAACTTTTGAGGCGAGGCCTCACAGCCGATGGCTTCCTGACGGCGGCGCATGGGACCAAGTCGCGCGACTTCGGCATTCTGCCGCATTCTGCCGATGGTGACGGGGCAGCCGAGGGGTCTTCCAGCAGCGAACAGTGAATCTCCAGCGACCCCGTTCGCCCGCCGCACCTCGCATGGCCTTCACGGCCACTGGGTATCATCAAGCAGCTTGGTTTATCTGTGTGGCCCCTCCGGGTAGTGTCTCAGTTTGAAATTTGGAATATGCGAAAGGGCCTATTCCGGTTTGCCCGCGTAGGCGAAAGCGCCTATATGCTTAGCGCAAAGCATGTGGAGTTTCCGCCAATGTCCATCAAAGCAAGAGTGCCCAAGATCGCAAAAGGTGACGAACACCTTGCCACCCGGCTGGGTATGGCCGTCGCTTTCCAATGGGATAGCCTGCCGCCTGAAGCGCAGGAGACAATCATTCAGCAAGCTACGTTTGTGGAAATGCCCCCGATGCAGGTCCAGCAAAAACAATCCTTGGAGGCCTTCATCCGTCAGCACAAGGTCAAGGACTGATGCCGACCGGACCTAAAGGCCAGAAGCGCCCCGCCGACGTGATCGGCAATGCCGTTCGCGTCATGCGCATTGCTACCGGCGAGGAAGCCGACGACGTGATTGATGACGGCAAAGACCCTGCCGCGAAAGCGCTGGGTGCCAAGGGCGGGAAGAAGCGCGCCGAGAACATGACGCCAGAGCGGCGCGCCGAAATTGCCCGCAAGGCTGCCGCAAGCCGTTGGAAAAACACACCAAAATAGAATGTGAATATTTTTTGTTGATTTTGCAAAACAGTCGCGTAAGGTGGTCCGCGAAGCAGAGGACCGAATCAACATGGACCAATATTCAGAATCGGACGTCCGCGAAGCGCTGACTCCATACCACGCGCGAATAAGGGCAGTTATCGAGCGCGGATTTGCCGAATGGCTGTCGGTGTCGGAATGCCGCGCGTCGAAAGGCTTCTCCCCGGTTCTCTATCCGCGCACCATTTCGAACTACGTTTTCGATGCCATCGCGCGCTATGCCCGCACTGAGTTCGCCTTGGACAAATCAGTGCGGACGCTCGATGAGAGTCAGACCGTAAAGTTTTGCTTCGACGGCAGGGTCATCGCCCGGTTCAAGAAGGGTGATGACGACAACCTTGGGCAGAACATCCTCACCTTGGCCGTGTTGGACTTCATTGATCCCCAGATGAATTTGCCGGGATTCCCGCCAGAGGCCGCGAAAGTCGAGTTCGTGTGGTCCGCGAACGACATCGGCACGGCAGTCCAGAGCATGTTGGTCGTGGCACGAAACAATGATCGTGTCTTGTGGTCCTACGAAATCGATGATGCCGGCGAAAGCAGCGGGAGCGGTGTCGTTATCTTGCCGAGCAGCCCGCCGGACAACGACGGCCCGCTCGTGACGCCGAAGATCAAGACCGACGACGAAACCGCCAAAGGCGAATAGCTATGGCCACATTTGGAGATTTGCTGCGCCTTGCGCGGCAGTTGCGAGGATTCACGCAAAAGAAAGCGTCTGATGATTTGGGCATCGCACAGGCGGTTCTCTCTCGCATGGAGAACGGCTTAGTCGAGCCCGATCATCAGTTCATGGAACGGGCTGCCAGTGTCTTTGACCTGCCCGTCGAGTTTTTCTCCATTCAAGATACGGTGTACGGCCCCCCGGTCAGCGTTCATACAATGTTGCGTGGGAAAAAGTCGGAAGTGTCGGCGCGAGACGTGGATATGATTACAGCCGAACTGAATATTCGGCTCTTTCATCTTCGTCGCTTTATGGAGAATGTGGACCTTAACCCCGCCAACGAACTGCCTGTCTTGGACGTCGAAGTGTATGGCTCGATTCCCAAGATAGCGTCGGTGGTGAGAGCCCACTGGAAGGTGGTCAACGGCCCCATTAAGAACCTTACGGTACTGATGGAGAAGGCCGGCATCATTGTTGGCGAGTCATCCTTTCACGGCGCGTCTGTGAGCGGTGTCACGTTCGCTGCGCCAGGTCGCCCGCCGCTCATACTCGTAAACCGCGATCATCCAGCCGATAGGCTTAGATTTACACTGGCGCATGAACTGGGCCATTTGGTCATGCATCGTTTCCCGACTGCTCACATGGAGGACGAGGCCAATCAATTTGCTTCGGCGTTTCTCCTGCCGCCACAAGAAATGGTCGAAGCCTTCCGGGGGCGCAAGGTCACACTGGAACTGCTTGCGTCTCTAAAGAAGGAGTGGCGCGTATCGATGCAAAGTTTGCTGATGTCAGCGCAGTCACTCAACGCGATTTCAGACAATCAAGCGAGATACCTTTGGCAACAAATAAGCGCGCGCGGATGGAGAACGAGGGAGCCGGCGGCTCTCGATTTTTCCTTCGATGCGCCGACGGTGCTTCCGAGCATCCTTCGGTCTCATGTGGACGATCTTGGTTTTGATGTGGCTGAGCTTGTTCAGATGTCGCGCGTGCGGGAGTGGGAGTTCAAGGAACTATACGGTTCGCTCGACCGCAACGAACCGACACGTCCGCGACTGCGCATCGTAACGTGAACTTTTATGCTTGACACTAAGCATAAAAGTTCAGATATCAGGGGCATGAACAAGCTGCCCCTGAAAACCCGCGTCCAAATCCTCACCATGCTTTGTGAGGGTTCTTCCATGCGGTCGATCTCCCGCGTTGCCGATGTGTCGATCAACACGGTATCGAAGCTCTTGGTCGATGCCGGCAAGTTCTGCGCCGATCTGCACGACCGCGAAGTTCGCAACGTGAAGGCCAAGCGCGTTCAGTGCGATGAAATCTGGAGCTTCACGGCAGCGAAGCAAAAGAACGTCGCGGCGATGAAAAACGCCGTTGATGGCGCTGGCGACACATGGACGTGGACCGCGCTCGACAGCGACAGCAAGCTAATCATTTCCTGGCTGGTCGGCGGGCGCGACGGCGAATATGCGCTGGCCTTCATGGACGATGTGAAGGAACGCCTTGCCAACCGCGTCCAGCTTACGACAGACGGCCACAAAGCCTATCTGAACGCGGTCGAGGAAGCCTTTGGAGCCGACATTGACTATGCCATGCTGGTCAAGATGTATGGCGAGCCGGAAGGCAAGGCAGTGCCACAGGAACGCCGCTACAGCCCCGCCGTGTGCACTGGCGCAAAGAAGACCCGTATCGAAGGCTCGCCCGATCTGGCGCACGTCAGCACGTCGCATGTAGAGCGCCAGAACCTCACCATGCGCATGCAGATGCGCCGCTTTACGCGCCTCACCAATGCGTTCTCAAAGAAGTTCGAAAACCACGTCCACATGGTTGCGCTGTACACCGTCTGGTACAACTTCATTCGCATTCACAAGACGCTTAAGACCTCACCGGCAATGGCTGCTGGCGTGTCGCAGACGCTTTGGTCGATGGATGATCTTTGCGAGAAGATGGACGCCGTAGCGCCGAAGCCTGGCAAGCGCGGTCCATACAAAAAACAGACGGCATCGGTTACAAACTTGTAACCGACAGGCTGTGATCTCATATTGACCATGACCCTTGTGGGCAGATAGGAATGTTGCGAGCGCTGCTTGCGGAACGCTTCTCTTGACGAGACGTTAACATCAAGAGCCAATCCTCACCGCCGAACGGAGGACTAAACGATGACCAGATATATCCCAGTCTTTTAAGTTAGGCTTTGGCCAGCTTTACGAGGTTAAGGGCGTTCTCATACAAGCCGTTGGCGACGCCCATTTCTTTTTCTCTTTCAGCAATATGGCCACCAAACCACATCTCCACGGCCAGCATCGGACCCTTTAAGAGGTCGATGACATCAGAGGCAGCGATATAGTCCTTCTTGACCATCAACCCAACCGTTTCGAAAAACCCGCACATTCCCATTAGCTTCCCGTATTCCTTCATATCCCTAATGCGGCAATCTCTAAGAAGCTTCGTCCATTCGTCAGAAATGGCCACCGACCTCTGTTGCTGATCGGCAAATTGCTTACCTGAAATTGTCTCGTTTATTTTTTGGGTCCATTCGAAGCAAATGCGCCTGGCTTCCCGCATTTCGGCGGAATCCCATCGATTGTCTAACTCCATAAGCAGCGTCGCATTCATCGCCCTAAGCTGGGCAAGGCGCGCGTTTTCTGCCTGGGTTAGCTGGTTCCATGCTGCTATGGCCGCGACAAAAGCTATTACGGTGAGAATGATCTGAGATATCCAGTATGCTATCTCAAGCCAGTTTGTCTGATCCATCTCCACCCCCCTAGTCGCCCAAGGGGATCGTCCGTCAATGCGGTGAAAATCGCAATTGCTAAATTTCAAACTGAGACACTACCCCCCTCCGCCGTCGGTTGACAGAGCTGGCGTTGCAGATACATTGCACAGGACTATACAGGTGCAATGAACAGGTATGCCTATGGTCCGCCGCGTGGTCCCATCGTCTCCCGGTACGGGCAAGCCCGAACAGATCGCCACGGTTCTCGAACATGAAATCCGCTCCGGTGTTCTGGGCTTCGGCGACCGGTTGCAAAGCGAGAACGAGCTCGTCCAGCGTTTCTCCGTCAGCCGCAACACCGTTCGCAAGGGCCTCGAGGAACTGTCCAGCCGCGGGCTGATCACCACCAAGGTCGGCATCGGCTCTTTCGTCACCTTCGATGGCAAGCCCGTCGATGACTCAATCGGTTGGTCGCGGGCGCTCGCCAACGCCGGCGCAAATGCCGAGACGCGGACGCTGCGGCTCGAGGTGATCGAGGACCCTGATCTTGCCGCACTGCTTGGTATAGAAAACCCGTTTTTCATCGCTGTCGATCGGGTGCGCACCAATGCCAGCGACGGCCACGCTATCTCCATTGAGCGCAGCCGCCTGCCATTGTCACCCGAACTGGAGGACGTGCCGTTACGCGGTCTGCGCGAAGGCTCGCTCCACCAGACGCTCCGCGGCGCCGGTCTCATTCCAGACCATGGCGAGGAATGGGTCGGCATCGAAATGCTCAACCCAGAGGACGCCGCAATCCTCGGCTGCCCGCAAGGCACGCCGTTCCTGCGCGGTTGCCGCTTGACCCGCGCCGCCGATGACCGGCCGATCGAATATGTGACCAGCCTGCTCAACCCGGCGCATTTTGCGCTGCATATGAGGTTCTGAGTGATGCCGGACGACACCGGGAACATAACCGATCGGGCCATGGGAGCGCTTGTGGGCGGGGCACTGGGAGATGCGCTGGGAATGCCGACGCAGCTTTTGTCGCCGGCGCGGATTGCCGAACTCTACGGTCATGTCGAGGACTTCATTGCTCCTTTCGCCGACCATCCGGTGTCGAAGGGACTCCCGGCCGGGACGATCACCGACGACACAGAACAGGCGCTTCTGCTTGGCCGTATCCTGGTCGAATCCGGTAACCGGTTTGACCATGCGCGGTGGGTCAACGCGCTGCTCGACTGGGAACGCGATGTCAAGGCGCGCGGCAGCTACGATCTGCTGGGACCATCAACCAAACGCGCCATCGACGCCATCAATAACGGTATGCCAGCCGAGGAAGCGGGACGCAGCGGCGACACAAATGGTGCAGCCATGCGCATCGCGCCAGTCGGCATCATGATGCCGCCAGAGCCGCTTGACGCACTGGTCGGCAAAGTGGCCGAAACTTGCAGGGCGACGCACAACACGTCAATCGCAATCGCTTCGGCCGCAGCGGTCGCTGCCGCCATCAGTCGCGGCATCGCTGGCGGTGACTGGCGCGCCGCTTCCGACAGAGCCATCGCCGGGGCGAGGCACGGGGCAACGCTCGGCTATTGGGTGACCGGCGGTGACATCGCCGCGCGCATTGGGTGGGCGCAGAAGCTCGTACGCGGCAAGGAGACGAGCGACGCGATCCGGCTGATCACCGATTTGGTCGGCACCGGCGTCGCCAGTCAGGAGTCTGTTCCGGCTGCATTCGCGGTGCTGGAAGTCGCCGGCGGCGATCCCTGGCAAGCGGCAGTCATCAGCGCCAATCTCGGTGGCGACACCGACACGATCGGCGCCATCGCGGCCGGCATGGCCGGTGCCTGCACCGGCTTTTCCCGATTGCCACAAAAACACATCGCCCGGATCAAAGGCCTAGACATTGGGCGGGTGCGCGCGCTCGCCGCCGACTTGGTCGCCCTGCGGACGGCGAAGAGCAGGTCCGGCAAGGATGCGGCAGCATGAGCGGGCGTCTCGTCCACATCGGCAGCGCGGTAGTCGACTATGTCTACCGCATCGATGCCTTGCCGGCACCGGGCACGGAGAAGACCGCATCGAGCTTTGCACAAGTCGCCGGCGGCGGCTTCAACATGATGGTCGCGGCCAGCCGCACCGGCATGAAGGTGGTGTTCGGCGGCCAGCTCGGCAGCGGACCCAATGGCGACTTCCTGCGCGCGGCCTTAGCCACGGAGGGGATCGAGACACTGACGCGGGCATCGCCGGTTCTGGACAGTGGCAATTGCGTCGCCATGATCTCGAGCGATGCCGAGCGCACCTTTGTCTCGTGGCCTGGTGCAGAGAGTTTGCTCAGCCTTGACATGATGGCGCTCATTTCGGTCGCACCGGGCGACTGGGTGTTCACCTCCGGCTATACGGTTAGCTATCCGGGAAGCCGAGAGGCGCTTGTCGACTGGATCGAGGTGCTGCCGGCGGAAATTCCTTTGGTCTTCGATCCGACGCCGATCATTTCAGACATTCCGCGCACCATTCTCGACCGGGTGCTGGCGCGCACGAGCTGGCTGAGCTGCAACGCCGCCGAAGCGGCTGAGATCGCCGGCACCGGCGATGTCGAGGCTATTGCTGCCCGGCTGCTGGCCAGCCACTGCCCCAACGCGGCAGGCGTGGTCGTCCGCGCTGGCGCAAAAGGCTGCTTCGTGCGGCTGGCCGACGGCACCGCCCAAGATGTGCCCGGGTTCAAGGTCGCGGCGGTAGACACCAACGGCGCCGGCGACACTCATATCGGCGCCTTCGTCAGCGCGCTCTCGCACGGCGTGTCGCCGTTCGAAGCGGCGCGTTACGCCAATGCGGCGGCGGCGCTCTCGGTCACCCGCCATGGCGGGTCGACGGCGCCGAACGACCAGGAGATCCAGCGATTCCTCAGCCATGACGATCGACCGACGACCGTGCATGGCCGGAAACAAGAGGCCCATTTCTGACAGCCTAATGGGATAACAAGCCCGCCAACCGGGCAACAATGAGAGGAACGAACATGCGCATGCCCAAACTGACTGCTTTTCTGACGGCAACCGCTGTCTTCGCTTCGGCGCTTACGCTGGCCGCCAGGGCCGACGAGGTGCACGTACTCAACTGGAAGGGCTATGGCGCCGACGAGCCCTGGGCCATAGCCGCCTTCGAAAAGGCAACCGGCAACAAGGTCGTCAACGACTTCTTCAATTCCGAACAGGAAATGCTGACCAAGCTCAGGACCAATCCCGGCCTTTACGATGTCGTCATGATCAATGCCGCCTTCAACGATCAGGCGATGGCGGAAAAGCTCATTCAGCCGATCGACACGTCCAAGCTGGCGAACTATGCCGACATCAGCAAGGACAAGGCCGGATCATCGATGCTTGTCCATGACGGCAAGGTCTATGGGGTGCCGTGGGTTTGGGGGCTGACGGCGCTCGCCATCAACGACAAGTCATTCGACAAGCCGCCGACCAGCATCGCCGAAATGTGGGATCCCGCCCACAAGGGCCGCGTTACCATCCGTGACGATGCCGTCGAGGCCGTGCAGTTCGGCGCCATCGCTACCGGCCAGAACATCAACGACGTCAAGGACATGGAGGCGGTCAAGGCGAAGCTGACCTCGCTGATGCCGCAGATCAAGACGTTCTGGAGCTCGGAGAACGACTGGAACCAGATGGTTGCCTCCAACCAGATCGACATCGGCACCTATTGGAGCGGCTCGGCCGACCGCGCCAAGACGCATTTCAAGCTGCCGGTCTCGCTGGTCATTCCCCAGGAGGGTGCCGTCGCCTGGCTTGACGCCTTTTCCATTCCGGTCGGTTCCAAGAACGTCGCCGGGGCGCAAGCCTTCATCAACTACATGATCGACCCAAAGTTCTATGTCGAATGGGTTACCAAGGTCGGCGCGCCGGTGTCGGCCAACACCAAGGCGGTCGAAGCGCTGCCAGAGGGTTCCTTCAACCGCAAGGTGATGGGCGACCCGGCAGTCGCCAAGCGCATCCAGTTCCAGGCGCCGATTACTGACGCGCAGCGCGAGACCTATCTGGCGCTCTGGCAGCAGCTCAAGGTCGACGTGAAGTAACAGCAGAAGCCGCGATCAGCCGACCATCAATGTCGGCTGATCCTTCCTATCCTGGGAGGAGATGTCATGGCAGTACAGATCGCAGCCGCGTCGCGCAGCGGGCTGAGATCGGCCTTGCCGCTGTTGGCGCCTGCCTATCTCTGGCTGACGGTTGCAATTTTCCTGCCGCTCTCGGCCATGGTCTTCTTCTCCTTCATGACCGATCTGCCGCTATCGGGAAAGCCGTGGGCATTCACGCTCGAAAACTATGCCGCCTTCTTTTCACAAAGCCTTTACCTGACATTGCTGGTGGCCTCGCTGCGCCTCGGCCTCGAGGTGACGCTGTGGTGCATCGTCATCGGTTATCCCGCCGCTTACGTGCTGGCCAAGGTGCTGAAAGGCCGCAGCCGCGAGGCGATTTTCCTGCTCGTCATCCTGCCGTTCTGGTCGAACGGGCTGGTGCGCATCTTCTCGTGGGCGATGGTGCTGCGTGAAGGGGGCATTCTCGACACAGCGCTCAACGCCGTGCTGCCGTTCAAGATCAACATTGATCTCATGTATTCCTATCCGGCCGTCATCATCGGGCTGGTGCACTCCTACGTGCCTTACATGGTGCTGACCTGCTATCTGACCCTGCAGGCCATCGATGACTCGCTGATCGAGGCTGGGCGCTCGCTCGGCGCCTCGCGGCTGCAGGTGCTGAAGCGGGTCATCATTCCGCTGTCGATGCCGGGGCTAGTGGCGGGCGCAGTACTCATCTTCGTGCCGGTCGTTGGCTCGTTCATGGAACCGCGCATCCTCGGCGGCCGCACCGGCACCTTCTACGGCACTGTCATCGAGGACCAGTTCGTTGCCGTGTTCAACTGGCCGCTGGGTGCCGCACTGTCCTTCATCCTGCTGGCTGTGGTGCTGGTCATCCTGGCGGTTACTTCGCCGGTGCTGCGGAGGGCCGCTTAGTGGCGACGACCCGAATCCTGGAATGGCTCGGCCGGGTCTACATTCTGATGCTGCTCGCCTTCCTGTACCTGCCCATCATCATCATGGCGCTGATGTCATTCAACGTCTCGCCCTTTTACCAACTGCCGTTCGAGTGGACGACGGAATGGTATGCCTCGCTCTGGCAGAACAATCAGCTGATCGCGGCCACGCGAAACAGCGTCGAGATCGCCGTCATCACTACCATCATCTGCACCGCGCTCGGCACCGCGGCGTCGCTAGGGCTCTATCGCTACGACTTCCGCGGTAAGAAATTCCTGCAGGCGCTGCTGTTTCCGCCGATCGCTATACCGTGGCTGATCACTGGCACGGCGATGCTGATTTTCTTTTTCGGCGTTGGCATCGGCCGCGGGCTGCATGCCATCCTGCTCGGCCACGTGGCGTTGGCGCTGCCCTATGTCATCGTCGTCGTCTCGGCCCGGCTGCAGACATTTGCGCCGGAGCTCGAAGAGGCGGCGCGCTCGCTCGGCGCCAATCAATGGCAGGTGACGAACCGCGTCACGCTGCCCTGGATCATGCCGGGCGTCATTGCCGGCGGGCTGTTCGCCTTCGCCGTGTCCTTCGACCAGTTCGTCGTCTCCTACTTTCTGTCGACGCCCGGCCAAACGACGCTGCCGGTCGAAATCTACGCGGCGATCCGCAAGGGTTTCACGCCCGAGATCAATGCTGTCTCGACGATCATCATTGTTGTGTCAATGGCGCTGATGCTGCTGACGGCGCGCTTCTTCAAATTCGGCGGAGAGAAATAATGGCGGGCGTGCAGGTATCGAATGTGTCGCGCAGTTTTGGCGCGCACAAGGCGCTGGACGATGTCTCGATCGATTTCGCCGACGGCGGCTTCTACGCCCTGCTCGGTCCCTCCGGCAGCGGCAAGACCACGCTGCTGCGCCAGATCGCAGGCTTCGACTTTCCCGACTCTGGTCGCATCTCCATAGGCGGCGAAAGTGTTGAGCGGGTGCCGGTGGAGAAGCGGCGCATCGGCATGGTGTTCCAGAACTACGCGCTCTTTCCCAATATGAGCGTCTCCGACAATGTCGCCTTCGGACTGTCGGTGCGCGGCGAGCCCAAGGCGGTGATTGCCAGCGAGGTGCAGCGCGCACTCGACCTCGTGCAACTCGGCACGCTCGGTGGTCGCCGGCCGCACCAGCTCTCCGGCGGCCAGCGCCAACGGGTGGCGCTCGCTCGCGCGATCGTCACCACGCCGCGCGTGCTTCTCCTCGACGAGCCGCTCGGCGCGCTCGACAAGGCGCTGCGCGTGGACATGCAAATCGAATTGAAGCGTATTCAGCGCGAGATCGGCATCACCACGATCTTCGTCACCCACGACCAGGAAGAAGCGCTGACGATGAGCGACCGCATCGGCATTCTGCGCGATGGCAAGCTGGTGCAGGAAGGCCCGCCCGAGGAGATCTACGATCGGCCGAAGAGTGAGTTTGCCGCCACCTTCCTGGGCGACGCCAACATCCTTCGCGGCAACGCCACTGGTACGGGCATCCGGCTGCCTGACGGAACGGGGATTGCCGCAGGCGCGGGGGCTACGCTTGTCGCCGGCATGAAGGCGAGCTGCGCCGTGCGGCCCGAACGAATCCGCATCGCCACCAATGCCGGCGTTCCGGACCGAGCCCATGCCAACATGCTCACGGGGCGGGTCTCCAAGCGTATCTTCGCCGGCAACAACAGCACATATTTTGTCGATCGCGATGGCCAGACAATCAAGGTCATCGTGCAGAACACCGGCATCGAAAAGCTGGCGGAAGGACAACAGGTGGTGCTGCGCTGGTCGTCCGAGAGTACGGTGCTGATCGACGCGAGCTAGCAGATCCAATCCTTCAGTCTTGCCAGGCGGTCGGCAATCGGGGAAAGCATGGTCGGGCAAACTCCGAAGCGGAATGCTCGATGCCCCTTGAATTGAATGCGGGCGACCAGTCGATGCTGCATGGCGAGCAAGGCTCGGCAGCGGCTGCCGCCATGAAGATCCTGGTCGCCTTCGCGAAGGCGGTCGACGCGCGCAAATTGCTGGACATTGCCGGTGCCCATATCGACGGCTGCCTCTATCACGGCCAGGCCAGCCTCGATTTCGTCGAAAGGCTGATCGAGGGCGGCGGCCGCGTTCGAGTGCCAACGACGCTGAATGTCGGCTCGTTCGATCTGATCCATCCTGGACTGGTGAAGATGACAGCCGCGGAAGAAGTGCCGGCGCGCCGTCTGATGAAGGCGCATCTGGAACTCGGCTGCCAGGCGACTTTCACCTGCGCGCCCTATCAGACGCGGTTTCGGCCAGGGTTTGGCGAGCAGATTGCCTGGGGTGAATCCAACGCCATCGTCTTTGCCAATTCGGTGATCGGTGCGCGGACCAACCGCTATGGCGATTTTATCGATTTGTGCTGCGCAATCACCGGGCGCGCGCCAGCCTGGGGGTTGCACCTGATCGAAAACCGGCGTGGCCAGGTACTGTTCGAGCTGACTGGCGGCCTCGAGCCTACCGACGCCCTGTTTGTCGGCGTCGGGCTGATCGTCGGGCAAAGGAGTGGCGACCGCATTCCGGTGATATCGGGCCTGCCGCCGCCGCGCGACGAGGACCAACTGAAGGCGCTGGGGGCGGCGGCGGCAACGACGGGCGCGGTGGCGCTATTTCATGCCGTCGGCATCACACCGGAGGCGAAGACCCGCGATGAGGCGTTGCACGGCCTGGTGCCGGAGCAAAAAATCCGTATCAGCTGCGCCGACATCGACCATGCTCTGGCCAGGCTATCGAGCGTCCCCGACGGTGTGCTGCTTGCCGCCGTCTCGTTAGGCACGCCGCATTTCTCCTACGAGGAATGGATGCGCCTGTTGCCGTTGCTGCGCGAGGTCGCGCCGGGCAGAGGCGTTCCGATCTATGTCAACACAGGGCGTGCCACCCTGGCGCGGCTGCAGGACGAAGGCGCACTGGCCGGCATGGGAGCATTCGGCCTCGTTCCGGTCGCCGACACCTGCACTTACGTCACCACGATCATCGAGCGGCTCGACGGTGTGGTGATGACCAATTCGGGCAAATGGGCGCATTACGCACCTGGCAATATCGGTGTCTCGGTGGCCTTCGGTGACATGGAGGACTGCGTCCGCTCGGCTGCTGCCGGCCGCGTCGTGCGAGGCGCGCCATGAGGGGGCCGGACAGAACAGGTACATTCCACCTTGCCGGCTCGGCACAAGGCCCGGCGCTGGTGCTTTCGCAGGCGCTCAGCTTCTGGGGCGGAATCGACGTCGAAACGGGCGACATCATCGACCATTCGCACCCGAACCTCGGCGGCAACATCGCCGGCAAGATCCTGGTGATGCCGAGCGGGCGGGGGTCGTCGTCCTCGTCTTCGGTTCTGGCCGAAGCTATCCGCAGGGGCACGGCGCCGGCCGGCATTATCCTGGAGCGGCCGGACCCGATCCTTGCCGTCGGCGCCATCGTTGCCGAATTCCTCTACGAAATCAGCATGCCGCTGGTCGTCTGCGAGATATCAGGCATTGTCTCCGGCGACCGGATCGCAATCGGTCTGGGCGAAGATGCCCAAGCGATGGTGAGCAAGATCTAGCCGGCCATCAGTCCTGCCGCGCCCCGCCGCCAGTAGGCTGCGGCCAGTGTTTCGTTGCGGCCGAGCGTCAGCGTGCCGCGCCAGTGTTCGCGCACCGTCCTGGCGGCGGCTGCTTCGGCCGCGAACCAGCCGAATGCCGAACCGGTCGGCCATGCGACCGACCGGATGGCGCGCGCCAGCCTGTCGTCGAGCCCGGCCGGCACGCCGTCTCTCGGCAGCCAATGCAGCTCGATACCGGTCGCGTTGTCGATGGCCTGCCGTTCGCCATCGTCCGCGATCTCTATGAAGGCCACGCCTTTGGTCTCGGCGGGCAGCGTCTCCAGCATGCGGGCCAGCGCCGGCAGGCCGGTTTCATCGGCGCCCATGAGATACCATGACGCCGGTCGTACTGGACGGCCGACCGGCCCCATGACGCCGATCTTCATGCCAGGCGCCGCCTGCATGGCCCAGCGGGCGCCGACGCTGTCGCCGGAATGGATCAGGAAGTCGACGTCGATAATGCCCTTTTCGACGTCGAGGGCTCGGATGGTATAAACACGCGCTACCGGGCGCCTGTCGTCCGAGGGCCAGGCCGGCAAGCCATTGCTGCCAAGCACGGGCCAGAGCGGATCGGGGACATCCCTGGTCGGGAACAGCATGCGGATATGCATGCCGCCGAATTTTGCGAAGCGCGCCAGATCGTCGCCGGCGAAGCGGATGCGGCGCATATGCGGGGTCAGGCCGTCGACCTGGGTGACGACCATCTCACGGAACTGCGCAAGGCGGATTTCTTCGGCGAGATCGCCGGTCCAGACGATCTCGGGTTTTTCCTCCTTGGCATAGACTTCGACAGCGGTAGCCAGCAGGTCCTTGATGCGGGCCAGCCCATCGCGGTCGGCGGCGTTGGCCCGCATCACCAGCCGCTCCATGTCAAGGGACGCGTCGCCGAAGGCGAAGCGGAAGTCGAGCCGCTGCCCCTCGCGCGAGGCATCGGCATCGAAGCTTTGCAGCCTGTCGCTGATGCGGTCGATGTAATGCGGCAGGTTGCGCAGGTTCAAGCGCGCTTCGCAGGCCAGTCCGCTCGCTGATGCTTGCCTCATTCTCAACCTCCGATCCTGCCTGTGAGCGCCACCTTGAAGGTGCGGCCCTTGCCCTGTTCCGTTGCCGCCGTCGTCGACCAGGCGCTTTGCGGGTCGGTGTAGGCGGTGTTGAAGACGTTATCGACGCCGAAATCGAGCTTGGCATGGTCATTGATGCGCCAGTTGGCAAAGACGTTGACCAGGTCGAAGCCTTCATCGACCACGGGCGGCGCGTCGGGGTTGGTGCGGCTTGTCCGGGTGATCTTGCCGACGCTGAGATATTGCGCACCGACGGTGAACTGGTCCTCCAGCATGCGGAAACCGACGGTCGCCGAGAAGCGGTCGAGCGGCGTGTTGTTCAGCGCCTGGCCGGAGTAAACGCCGCTGACGACCTTGGCGTCGATCAGGGCGCCGGCGAGGTTCACGAAACCCCAGCCATAGTCGTAGACGGCCTCGGCCTCGATGCCCTTCAGCCGTGCGTCGCCGATGTTGATCGCCGTGCGCGGCAACACAGTGAGGTCGACGTCGATATAATCTTCGACGGCGGTGTGGAAGACGTTGACCTTGGCACGAAACAGGTCACCCGCGGCCAGCACATCGTCATATCTAAGATTGATCCCGGCTTCCCAGTTCTTCGCCGTTTCGGGCTGCAGAAGCAGGTTGGGCTGGTAGCTGTCGCCGCCGCCATGCGCGCCGCCGCCGCGGTAGACGTCCTGCAGGCCCGGCGCCCGGTAGCCTTCCGAATAGGTGCCGTAAAGCTGGAAACCTTCCAATGGCGTTAACCCGACGGTGAGGCGCGGCGACCAGCGGTCGCCGGAAATCGAGGCTTCCGCCGGCGGCACGGTCTTTGTCTCACCGTCGAGTTGATAGCCGTCATAGCGCATGGCGGCGATGAGCTGCAGCCGGTTCTCATAGTCGCCCTGCCATTGCAGGAAGCCACCATAGCCCTGCTGTTCGCCGGCGCCGAAATGCGCGGCGTCCGACGAAGCCTTCAGATAGTAGTAATCGAGGCCGTAGGTGAGGGTGTGAGCGATCTCCCAGGCATCGAAGCGTGAGGAGTTCTTCAGGTTGAAGCCGCTCGTGGCGACGTCGTAGTAGCGGAAGTTGCCGATCGCCGTTGCCGGCCAGACCTGCGTCTGCTCGGCGCGCGTGCGGTTGTGGTAGGCGTTGACACTGAGGTCGACCAGCTCGTTGTCGTCCGGCCTCCACGTATAGCCAGCCGTGTAGGTCTGGTTGGTCGTGTCGGTGTCGTAGCGGCTCAGCGTCGGCGAGGTCGAGCCGCTCGATCCGGTGACCTGGTCGCTGTAGCGCTGAAGGATCGCGCCGAGCTTGAGCTCGTGGCCGTCGGCGGGCCGCAGGGTCGCCTTCACATAGCCGCTGGTGATGCTCTCTCCGGTCCATGGCACGGTGTCGCCATTGCCATCGGTGTAGCTGTCGCGGTCGCGGTAAATGACGTTGCCGATGATGTCGGCGTCGTCGCTGAAACGGTAGGCACCGGTGGTGCTGGTGGTGAAGCCGTCGCCATTACCCTCATAGCCCAGCTTTTCGCTCAGCGCCCAGCGTTCCTCCTGCTTGAGGAAATCGCCGGCATCCCTGGTTTCGAAGGAGACGACGCCGCCGATGCCGCCCGAACCATAGGCATTCGAGACCGGGCCGCGAATGACGGTCGCTTCCTTGATCAGTTCCGGCTCGACATAGAATGAGCCCGAGCCGTGGCCGACGCGCCAGTAATCCTGGCGGGCGCCGTCGAGCGTCACCACCACGCGGCCATATTGTTCGAGGCCGCGAATGTTGATGGCGGTCGCCGGATCGTCGCCGTTCATCGAGGCGGCAACGCCGGGCGTGGTGCGGAACATGTCGGCGGCGGTGTCTGGCTGGATGCGTTCGAGTTCTTCCTGATCGACGGCGCTGATGGCGGCCATCGATTCGATGATCGCCGTCTTGATCATCGTCGCCGAGATGGTGATCAGGTCGAGCACGGTCGGCTCGTTCTGCCCAGTCCTGGCCTGCTGGGGCGGCTTGACCGGCCGGTCGGCCTTGGCGGCGGCGCCCTTCTTCTCCGGCTCCTGTGCTGCGGCGGGCGGCGCGGCACACAGGCCGAGCGCGAAGGCGAGCGCGGTGCACGCCATCAAGGTTTTGTTGCTTGTCAGTTTCATGCGTGCAGCCCCGGAAAAGCAAAGATTGCTGGCGGCGGCCGTTGGCCCTGGCTGGCATGATGGAGAAGCCTCGACACGCGGGCCGGGCAGGGCTACTTATTAAAACATGATGATAATAGTCAACTTAATTTTACAGGCCGCGACCATGACCGAATTATCTAAAATGGAGCAGCGAAACGGCGGGGTCTGCAGCGGTAGACGGTGGAGGCAGACGCGCTGGTTTCAATTGGGCGGGATGGTGGCGGTGCTGATGCTGGCGCTTTCTGCTCTTGCGCCGTCTTGCGGCTTCAAGGCGCTGGCCGCCGAGACGATTGTCGATGCATCGGGGCGCACCGTCGCGACCGGTCCGGGAACCAGGATCCTGACACTCGGTTCCGATGTTACCGAGATCGTCGATGCGCTGGGTGCCGGCGAGCGGATCATCGCCGTCGATCGCGGCAGCAAATATCCCGCTTCCGTCGCGCAAAAGCCCAATGTCGGCTACCGGCGCAGTTGTCCGCCGAAGGCTTGGTCGCGCTTCGCCCGGACCTGATCCTGGCGGCCGAAGACAGTGGGCCGCCGGAGGCGATCGAAGTGCTCAAATCGCTGGCGATCCCGATTGTTCTTGTCCCGGAAGACAACAGTCCTCAAGGCATCGACCACAAGATTACGTTGATCGCTGCCTCGCTCCACCTCGAGGACAAGGGCAGGAAGGTTTCAAGGCAAGTGCTCGACGCCTTCCAGGCCGCTGCCGACCTGGCCGCGAAAATGCCGGCCGAGCGCCGCAAGAAGGTGGTGTTCTTCCACGGCCTCGTGCGGCTGAGTGCTGCCGGTGCGGGCACTGCGGCCGACGCGATCATCCGCTATGCCGGCGGCATCAATCGATGGCCGTAATGCAGGGTTACAAGGCAGCGTCGGAGGAGAAGCTGATCGAAATGGCGCCCGACGTCATCCTGATGATGAGCGACGGCAAGGGCGGACCCACCGCCGAGCAGGTGTTCGCCACGCGCGCGCTGAGCGCCACGCCGGCGGCGAAGGCAAAGGCGCTGATCGTATTGGACGGCGCCTATATGGTCGGCTTTGGCCCGCGCACCGCCGATGCAGTCCGCGACCTGGCGCAGGCGCTGTATTCGGAGACAGCAGACGCCGACTAAGTCATGAACTTTATGACGTCATGTTCAGTGGGTACTCGCGCCCCATCTGCCCCAAGCTTCCGTTCAGATCTCCGGGATGCTTTCCCTGAAGATCACCTGCAGCCTTGGCTGGTGCAGTTCGTAAGGCAATCCCCTGACCGCATGGGTCAAGGTGTTGAGCGCTTCGCGGGCTTCGACGCGCGGGTTCTGGTCGATGACCGCGTCGAGCGTGCCGTCGAGCAAAAGCTCCTTGGTGCCTTCCGTTACTTCATGGCCGAGAAAGACCGTCGACAGTGCACGCCCGCGTTCCCGTAGCGCGCGGGCGATGCCGGTGTTGCCGGCGCCGACATTGTAGATGGCGGCCAGGTCCGGGTGCCGGTCCAGCAGGGCGGAAGCCTCCGAATAGGCCTTTTCCCGATCGTCGAGCATTTCGCGCATCTCGACGATCTGCAGATTGGGCGATTCTTCCGTCAGTATGTGGCGGAAGCCCATCTCGCGCTCTTCGTGGCCGCGGTAGGAGAGCGAACCGGCGAACAGCGCGACCTTGCCCGGACGCCCTGCACCCATGAAGCGGTTGAGCAGGTAGCCGGCGAGCCGGCCGGCGGCGCGGTTGTCGATGCCGATATAGGCGACCCGCGGCACATGCAGGATGTCGGAAGCGATGGTAACGACCTTGACCCCGCTGGCCGAAAGCGAGCGGATCGCCTCGCGCACCGTCGGATGGTCGAGTGCGATCACACCGACGCCTTGCGTCTGTCCGTGCAGTTCCTGCAGCAGCCGGGCAAGCCGGTCCGGATTGAAGCCTTCGATAGTGGCGACGCGGACGTCGAGGTCCGGCCGCGACTGCGCCTGCGCCTCGATCTGGCGGTGCAGCATCTTGATGAAGGAATTGGTGCCGGCGGGCAGGGCGAAATCGAGCCGTATAACCTCACCAGGTATCGCGTTGCGCGAGTTCGGATTATTCGAATTTTCAGCGATATAGCCAAGCCGTTGCGCCGTTTCGAGCACGACCTCGCGGGTGCGCGCCCTGACCCCGGCGCGGTTGTTGAGCACACGGTCGACCGTGGCGGCGGAAACGCCGGCTTCCCGGGCTATGTCTGTCAGGGTGGACCGCACTGTCGATCACCTCATTCCAAAATGCGCCAAGGGCGCATCGAGATTACGCATTTCATGGGTCCGCTGTCGAAGCGGCAGCTTCATCGCCAGCCGCGATTCTGATGGGAAATGATGTAACCAGCCTTGGCCGATACGCAAGCTGCCGCGCTACACCAAAATGCCGAAACGGACCAAAGCGGGGAGGTGGGCAGCCTGGCTCCCTCAAATTCAAGCACCGGCTTCAGTGTGAGTGCCTTGATACACGCCATTCGTCCCCTCCCATGAGATGTTATGAGGCGTCTTGATTATTTATGATGTTGACAGGCTTCGTATAGTGCCGTCAATATCCATCATAAGGGCCGTGGAGGAACAAGGCCCTGAGGGAGGAGTTCCAATGTCGAATTTGATCCGCGTGTCGCGGCGCCGTTTGCTGGCGTCCGGTGGAAAGGCGGCAGTCCTTGTTGCTGCCGCAGGTATCGCACCGAAATTCATTCGCCCAAGCCGTGCCTATGCGGCCGATGCCCTGGCGCCCGGCATGATCGGTGGCCCGACGGGCTTCGACGGCTCGGAGCGCTATCAATATGGCGCCGACACGCCCGAGGGCCGCGCCATTGAGGCGGCCAAGGCGATGAAGGGCGCCGGCAAGGCGCCGGCCAAGATCGTGCTTGGCCTGTCCGATGGTTCGATCGGCCAATTGACACAGCCGTTTCCGGCCGGTGCGCCGTCGATCAAGGATCTCTGGGAGAAGGAAACCGGTATTCCGCTCGAGATCGTCGGTGTGCCGAATGGCCAGGAATTCACCAAGACGATGCAGGACATCTCCACCAAGGGTGGGGCGTATGACATCTACGCGGTCGAATGGAACCGTCTTGGCGACCTCGCCGAAACCGGGGGCATCCTCAAGCTCGACGACTTCGTCGCGCAGTACAAGCCGGAATGGGACGATCCCGAGCGCGGCTATGTCAATGGCGCCAAGGGCGTCTCGCTGCTCAATCAGTATCGCGGCTCGACCTATGGCGTGTCGCTGGATGGCGACTTCCAGACCTGGGTCTACCGCACCGATCTGTTCGGCGACGCAGCCGAGAAGAAGGCCTTCTCCGACAAATACGACTATGAACTGGCGGCGCCGAAGACCTGGAAGCAGCATGACGAGATCGCAGCCTTCTTCCAGCGCCCGGACAAGGGCCTGTTCGGCTCGACCGATCTGCGCAACCAGGGCTGGGGCTATACCAACTGGTATCAGCGTTATGTCTCAATGGCTTCGCCCAATCAGTTCTTGTTCGACGATACCGGCAAGCCGCTGATCAATTCGGAGCAAGGTATTGCGGCGACCAGCGAGTACATCGCGTCGCTTGCGCACCATTCGCCGGATGCGATCTCCTGGGGCTGGCCGGAGCAGTACGGCAATTTCGCAAAGGGCGGTGCGGCCATGACCTGCGCCTTCTCCAATCTGCCGAAATTCCTCGATAATGCCGGCAACAAGGATTCAGCTGTCACCGGCAAGATCGGCTCGATGCTGCCGCCCGGCCGCGAGATCGACGGCAAGCTGGTCAGCCGTTCGGTGCTGTGGCTCAATCTGTCGGCGTCGGTGTCTTCGCAGGCCAAGAACCCGGAGGCCTGCTACCTGTTCCTGCAATGGCTGGGATCTAGTCGCATCTATGCGTGGATGACCGCCAACCCGGGCGGTTACTTCGATCCGTTCCGGCTGTCGGATTTCTCCGATCCGCTGGTCCGCCAGACCTATCATGCTTACCACATGGACGTGGTGCGCGAGACGGTCGCCCGCACCGTGCCCACCATCAACTATCCCGGCGCCACCGCCTTCCACAATGCGCTGGACGAGAACCTCGTCGCCGCGCTGACCAAGGCCAAGACAGCAGAGCAGGCGATGGCCGACACCGAGGCCGAGTGGAAGAAGATTGCCCGCCGCACCGGCGAGGAGAAGCTTCTCGAAGCCATCAAGACCAACAAGGAGGCCTGGCCCACCGTTCTCGATCCGATCGCCTGATCCTCCCGGATCTTACCAAAGAGGGGAGGAGTGATTGCTCTTCCCCTCGATAACGAAGGACCCAGCAAAGCCGCAAGATGAAGCGTTCAGTTCCTTTCGAGATATTCCGCTATGCCGCGATCTTTGCGGCAATGGCGGTGACGCTGGTGCCGATCCTGTGGATGATGTCGATGGCGTTCAAGCCGATCGCCGAATGGTCGGCGACCGGCGCCGACCTGACCTGGTGGCCGAAGAACCCGACACTCAGCAATTTCCGCTTCGTCTTCGGTGAATCGACCAACAATCTTATCGTCGCGCTCGACCGCACAGCTTTGAAGCCGATCCTGTCGTCGCTGCTGTCGGCCACGTTCGGCACGGCGATCGCCATGTCGGCGGGCACAGCGGCGGCCTACGGGCTGTCGCGCTTCAACTCGGGCCAGAACCTGCCGCTGGCGCTGATCCAGCTTCGCCTGTTTCCGCCGATGGCGGTCATGACCCCGGTGATGATCATGTGGGCCTTCCTCAACTTCACCGACAGCTGGTGGGGGCTGTCGCTGATCTACGGCATCGTCACGCTGCCTTTCGCCTTCTGGCTGATGAAGACCTTCTTCGACGACATGCCGCGCGAGATCGAGGAGGCGGCACTGGTCGAGGGCTGTTCGCGGTGGCGCGTCTTCACCCGCATCACGCTGCCGATGATGCGGGCGCCGCTGGCCAGTGCCGCGCTGTTCGTCTTCATCCTCAACTGGTCGGACTATCTGATTGCGCTGCTTCTGACGACGCGCGAATGGGTCACGGTCCCGGTCTACATGGCCTCGCTGTCCTCCTCGATGACCGGACAGCTCTACGGCGCCAAGGCAGCTCTCGGCCTGATCGCCGCGGTGCCGCCGGTGATCATGGGCATCGCCATCCAGCGTCATCTGGTGCGCGGGCTGACCTTCGGGGCGCTCAAGCAATGAGCTCGGTGACAGCCACGATTTCGGAGGGCGACATGCAAGCCTCCAAGGCGGCGTCGGTGTTGCCGGACGAGGGCGCGCGGCTCGGATTCCGGCTGACCCTGCCGGCGCAGATCCTGGTGCTGTTCATCGCCGTCTTCCCGCTGCTGATGCAGCTCTACATCAGCCTGACCGACTGGTCGCCGCTGTCGGGCACCGGCTGGTGGAATGCCTGGTCGATGTGGAACAGTTTCGCCAATTACACCGACCTTGCCGCGGACGCGCGCTTCTGGAGCGCGCTGAAGCGCACGGCCATCGTCATGATCGTCTGCGTGCCGGCGGAGTTCCTGCTCGGCCTCGCGCTGGCGACGCTGTTTGCCGACGAGTTTCCCGGCAAGCGGATCTTCTATTCGATCCTCTTGATGCCGATGATGGTGGTGCCGGCGGTGGCCGGCTACATGTTCTTCATGCTGTTTCAGTCGGGCGGCCCGGTCAACGACATCCTGTCGGCGATGTCAGGCTTTCCCGTCACCATCGCCTGGCTCTCGGATCCGACGCTGGCGCTGATCGCGGTGATGGTCGCCGACATCTGGCAGTGGACGCCGCTAATGTTCCTGATCCTGCTTGCCGGCCTGGTCGGCGTGCCGGAGGACCAGATCAAGGCGGCGACGCTGCTCGGCGCCAACCCCTGGCAGCGCTTCGTCACCATCGTGCTGCCGAAGATGAAGACGATCATCATCATTGCGCTGGCGATCCGGGTGATCGAGAACTTCAAAATATTCGACACCCTCTACATCATGACCGGCGGCGGTCCCGGGGTCGCTACCGAAACCATCTCCGTTTACATCTACAAGCTCACCACGCAGGACCTGATCTGGAGCTATGTGGCGGCAATCGCGCTGGCCATATTGATCGTGCTGTCCATCGCCGCTGTGTTTGCCATGAAACGCATGGCCCGGGTACGCGAGGTGGCGGCATGAGCACGATCCATCTGCAAAACCTTGTCAAGAAATTTGGCGACTTCACTGCGCTGCAGACGATGGATCTGGCCATTGCCGACGGCGAGTTCATGGCGCTGCTCGGGCCGTCCGGCTGCGGCAAGTCGACGACGATGAACATGATCGCCGGCATGGAAGAGCCGACCAGCGGCAAGATCCTGTTCGGCGAACGCGACATGGCCGGCGTGCCGATGGGGCGGCGCGGCGTCGGCTTCGTCTTCCAGAACTATGCGATCTTCACTCATATGAGCGTGCGGCAGAACCTCGCCTACGGCCCGAAAATGCGCGGCGCACCAAAGGCCGAGATCGACCGCCGCGTCGGCGCCATTGCCGAGATGCTGCAGCTGACGCCGCTGCTCGACCGCAAGGCCGACCGGCTTTCGGTCAACATATTGCAGCGGGTGGCGATTGGCCGTTCGGCGATCATGGAGCCGGCGATCTTCCTGCTCGACGAGCCACTGTCCAATGTCGACGCCGCCTTCCGGGCGGTGATGCGGACCGAATTGAAGCAACTGCAGCGGCAGTTCCGGCAGACCATGGTCTACGTCACCCACGATCAGCTCGAAGCGATGACCATGGCCGACCGCATCGCGGTGATGGACCACGGCGTGCTGCAGCAGGTCGGCACGCCACTGGAAGTCTACAACAACCCGGCCAACGTCTTCGTCGCCCGCTTCATCGGTGCGCCGGGCATGAACCTGCTCAAGGGCTGGTTGGCGGAAAGTGACCGTGGCCTGGTCGTCGATCTTGGCCCACTCGGGGCGACGCCGCCGCTGCCGGTCGAGATCGCCGATGCCGCCAGCCGGATGCGCGGCGAGGTGTTTTATGGCTTTCGACCGGAGCAGGTGACGCTGGCCGAAAGCGGCCGTGGCCTCTGCATGCCGGTGAGTTTCGTCGAGCGGATCGGCGCGCGCACCATCATCCATCTTGGCGAGGGAGAGACCGCGGTGAAGGCGGTGTTCGACAATGATGTCGGGCTGGCGATCGGGCAGACAGCCGTCGTCGCGCCTGCGGCGGAGGCGGTGCGCGTCTTCGACGCCGCTACCGGCCTTGCGTTGAGAGCAGGTTGAGATGGCCGATATCGTTTTCCGTAATGTGACAAAACGCTATGGCGGCACGCTGGCTGTCGACGATGCCTCGTTCGCGGTCAACGACAACGAGTTCTTCTGCTTCTTCGGGCCGCCGCTGTCGGGCAAGTCGACGATACTCCGTCTGGTGCTCGGGCTGGAAACCCCGGACACGGGCGAGATCCTGATTGGCGGCAAGCCGGTCAACACGGTGTCGCCGGCGGAGCGCAATGTCGCCATGGTGTTCCAGAATCTGGCGCTGTTCCCGCATATGAGCGCGCGCGACAACATCCGTTTTCCTTTGGTCGAGCGGAAGGTGGCAGAAGCCGAGATCGAAAAACGCGTCGCCGATGTCGCGGCCAAGCTGCATATCAGACATATCCTGCACAAACCGCCGGCGCAGCTTTCCGGCGGTGAGCGGCAGCGCGTCGCGATCGCCCGCGCGCTGGTGCGTGATCCGGCTGCCTATTTGATGGACGATCCGATCTCGGCGCTCGACGCCCGGCTGCGCGAGGAGACGCGCGTCGAGCTCAAGCGCATCCAGCGCGAGCTCGGCAAGACGCTGATCTATGTCACGCACGACCAGGAAGAGGCGATGTCGGTCGCCGACCGCATGGCCATACTGGAGAGCGGCAAGATCAGGCAGATCGGCGCGCCGGCCGAGATCTATGACCGGCCGGCCAGCACCTATGTGGCGCGGCTGCTCGGCTCGCCGATGATGAACATATTGAAGTCGGTGCACGGCGCGGAAGGCGTGGAGGCGGCCGAAGGCACGATCCGCATCGCGGACAAGGCGGCGCCGGCCGATGCCGTCGAGATCGGGCTCAGGCCGGAAGACATCAAGGTCAAGGCCTGGTCGGATGGAATCTCGGACGGGGGCGCGGGCCGCCCGGCGCGAGTGTTCGAGGTCGAGCCGCTCGGCGGCTACACCGTGGTGACGCTCGCCGCCGGGCAGGCGCGCCTGCGGGCGCTGTTGCGCGGCCAGCCGGACATCAGGCCGGACGCGATGGTGGCGATATCCTGCGAGCCGGGCAGGGTGCATTATTTCGGGCAAAGCGGGGAAGCGCTGGCAAGATGACGGCGGCTGCAAGAAACGAGCTTCGGGAGGAACATATGGCAAGCGAAGAAATAGCGGGCAACGGCTTCGAGCCGGACGTTAAAGTCCGCACCAGGGAATACAGGATCGGCTGCGTCGGCGCCGGTATGATCATGGCCGAATGTCACCTTGCCGCCTACAAGGAAGCCGGTTTTCCGGTGGTGGCGATCGCCTCGCGCACCAAGGCCAGCGCCGAGAAGGTCGCCAAGCGCTGGGATATCCCGACCGTCCATAACACGCCGGAACAACTCATCGAGGACAAGAACGTCGAGATCATCGATCTTGCCTTTCCGCCGGACCAGCAGCCGGCGCTGATCCGCCATGCGCTGAACCAAGCACATATCAAGGCGATCCTGGCGCAGAAGCCACTGGCGCTGTCGCTCGATGAAGCCGTCAAACTGCGCGACGAGGCGGCCAAGGCCGGCAAGATCCTCTCGGTCAACCAGAACATGCGTTACGACCAGTCGATGCGCGTCTTGAAGCAGATCATCGACAGCGGCGCGCTCGGCGACATCGTCTTCGCCCAGATCGACATGCATGCGATCCCGCACTGGCAGACCTTCCTCGAGGACTATGACCGGCTGACGCTCGCCAATATGAGCGTCCACCATCTCGACGTACTGCGCTTCCTGTTCGGCGATCCCCTGGAGATCACCACCCTGACCCGCAAGGATCCGCGCACCCGCTTTGATCATTCGGACGGCATCATCGTGTCGACGCTGCGGTTCCCGTCCGGCGTGCTCGCCGTATCGCTGGAGGATGTCTGGTCCGGTCCGCGCCAGGAGGGCTACCAGGACGACCAGCACATCAACTGGCGCGTCGACGGCACCAAGGGTGTCGCCAAAGGCACCATCGGCTGGCCGACGGGCGCTGCGTCGACGCTGACCTACGCCTCGACCGAGACCACCGATGGTCAATGGGTGACACCCAGCTGGGACACGATGTGGTTCCCGCATGCTTTCATCGGCGTCATGGAGCAGCTTCAGCACGCGGTTAAGACGGGCGAGCCGCCAGCGCTGTCCGTCGCGGACAATGTCAAGACCATGGCGCTGGTCGAAGCCGGCTACCGCTCGATCGACAAAGGCCGGACGGTCAAGCTTTCCGAAATATCAACTGACTGAATCACTTACAGGGAGGAATTCACACCATGATGCAGGCAGGTATTTTCACGGGTTATTTCCCGTATGGCCTCAAGGAAACCGCGCAGAAGATCCGTGCGCTCGATTTCAACACCGTGCAGCTCGACCTGCATTTCAGGGATATCGACCTGTCGTCCGGGCAGATCACCAAGGACAGGGCCAAGACCGTCCGCGATACGTTCCGCGACCACAATCTGCCGATCTGCTGTGTGTCGGGCTACACCAACATCATCCATCCGGATATGGGCGAGCGCGAGAGGCGCGTCGGCTATTTGAAGGAGATCATCCGCAACGCGCGCCATTTCGGCACCCCTTACGTGATCTCGGAAACGGGTACCTACAACACCGAATCCGACTGGGTGCATCACCCGAAGAACAAGACCGAGGAAGGGTTCGAGGAATGCCGCAAGGTCATCGCCGACCTTGCCCAGACGGCCTATGACCACGGCGCGGTCTTCCTGCTCGAAACCTATGTCAACAATGTCGTCGGCTCGGTCGAGGAGACGGTGAGGATGTTCGCGCAGGTCGACCACCCAGGCCTCGGCCTGTTGATGGACCCGACCAACTATTTCGAAACCCACAATATCGACCGGATGGATCAGATCCTGAACCAGGTGTTCGACACGCTGACCGACAAGATCAAGATCGCCCACGCCAAGGACGTCAAGCGTTCCGGCGGCGACAAGTCGGAGAAGCACGCAGACATTGGCGACGAGGACGCGCTGGAGAGCCACACTTTCCGCGGCGTCGGTGAGATCGAGCTGCCGGCGCCCGGCCTCGGTTCGCTGAACTACGACCTTTATCTCAAGCGGCTGGCCGAAAAGCACCCGAACATGCCGGTCATCATCGAGCATCTTTCGGAAGACGACGTGCCGCGCGCCAAGAAATTCCTCGATGGGAAATTCCGCGCCAACGGACTGTGATGGCGCGGTTCGGCTACGAAACAAGAGAGGAAGAGAAATGTTGAAATTCGCGTTGAAAATCGCGGCTGCCGCGACGGTTCTAGCCGGTGCAACGCTGGGTACTCCGGCGGTGGCGCAGGACGCCCAGAAGACGTTCTACCTGTTGTCGCATGGCGGCCCGTCGGATGCCTTCTGGATCGACTGGAATGCCGGCGCGACCAAGGCCTGCGACCAGCTCAAGGTGACCTGCAAGATCTCGTTCAGCGGCGGCGACATGGCGGCGCAGAAGGAAGCCTTCAACTCGGCACTCGCCGCCAAGCCGGACGGCATCGCCACGACTTCGGCGCAGCCCGGCCTGTGGACCGAGGAGGTCAAGGCAGCGAAGGCGGCCGGCATCCCGATCGTGTTCTTCAACACCGACGATCCGGCAACCGGCCGGCAAGCCTATGTCGGCGCCGACCTTAGGGAAGCCGGTGTCATCTGGGCGAAATATCTGGTCGACCACAAAATGGTGAAGCAGGGCGACAAGGTGTTCCTGCCGGTCGAAGTGCCGGGTGCCAGCTACCAGCAGCTCGAGACCGAAGGCATTGCCAGCGTCTTCGATCCGCTCGGCATCAAATATGACGTGGTCGATTGCGGCACCGATCCGGCCGGCATCATCGCCAAGATGACGGACTACATGGTGGCCAACAATCCGCCGGCAATCATCGCGCTCGGCGATTCCGTCGCGGCCAGCGTCAAGCGGGTGTTCGATGGCGCCGGCGTGCCGGCCGGCAAGATTCCGGTCGTCGGCTGGGGCAATTCGAAGGAAACGGCCGAGTCCGTCAAGGCCGGTTTCGTCAACGCGGCTGCCTGGCAGTTCCCGTCGGCGCAGGGCTTCATGCCGGTGGCGCTGCTCGGGTTGGCCGCCGCCGGCGAACCGATCGGCTACGACATCCACACTTTCAGCCTCTACGACGCCTCGAGCGTCGAACCGATCCTGAAACTCTACAACAAGTGATTGGAACTGACGCTCGCCGCGCAGGCGGCGGGCCTCACCCTGGCGTATGGTTCGAGCTGTCATGACAATTGCCGCAGAAGAGGAAATGCCGCGTGCCAAACGCAGGTCGAGCCTGATCCGCTCGCCGCAGTTCTCGTCGCTCGTCATCCTGATCGTCCTGCTGGCGGTGTTCGCGATCGCCGATGCGAACTTCCTGTCGCCGCTCAACATCTCCAACATGATGGCGTTCCTGCCCGAGCTCGGCATCATCGCGCTCGGCATGACGCTGCTTCTGACGGCGGGCGAGTTCGACCTTTCGGTTGGTGCTGTGTTCGGACTGGCGCCGGTTGTCGTCATGCTTCTGGTGCAGAACGGCGGGGTGGATATTGGCGTGGCGCTGCTGGCCGGCCTGCTGCTCTGCATAGCGATCGGTGCGATCAACGGGCTGATCGTCACCAAGATCGGCATCTCCTCCTTCCTGGTGACGCTGTCGATGCTGCTGGTTGTGCGTGGGGCAGCGCTTTACATCACCCAAGGCTTTCCGCTGAAGTCCTGGGACCAGCCCGGCTTCTTCGTGACGCTGCTGGCCGGCAGCTTCAATATCGGAACGTTCCGTTTCTATACCTCGCTGTGGTGGTTTATCGGCCTGTCGCTGCTGGCAATCTATGTGCTGCGCTACGCCAAGCTCGGCAACTGGATCAGCGCCATCGGCTCGAACCGTAACGCTGCCGTAGCGCGCGGTGTGCCGGCCGATGCGGTCAAGATCTGGCTGTTCATCCTGACCTCGGTGCTGGCCGGTCTCGCCGGCATGATCAGCGCCTTCCGCATCTCTGCCGCCTCGCCGGTGGCCGGCACCGGCTACGAACTCGAAGTGATCGCCATGGTGGTGGTCGGCGGCACCGCGCTGACCGGTGGGCGCGGCACCATTTTAGGTACCATCGTCGGCGCGCTGATGCTGCGCAGCATCCGCAACGGCATCGTGCTGATCGGCGTGCCTGGGCTCGCCTACAACATCTTCGTCGGCGTCATCATCCTTGCCATGCTCATTCTGCACGCTTTGCTGCAGAAGAACGCCGCCAGGAGCTGACCATGGAAGTGCTTCGGCTGCACAACCTGCAAAAGTCCTTCGGCAGCGTCCGCGCCCTGAAGAGCGCCTCCTTCACGCTCAACGAGGGCGAAGTGGTGGCCTTGCTCGGCGACAACGGCGCCGGCAAATCGACGTTGATCAAGGCGATCTCCGGGGTGTTTCCGGTCGACCGCGGCGACATCTATGTGCGCGGCCAGAAGGTCTCCATCCGCTCGACGCGCGATGCGATGGATCTCGGCATCGAGACCATCCACCAGGACACCTCGCTGGCACCGGACCTCAGCATCGCGCGCAATCTTTTCCTCGGCCGCGAGCCGGTCAACCTCAAATGGCTGGGTGTGTTCGCGCCGCTCGATCTCGCGCAATTGCGCGATGCCGCCTCGGCTCTTTTGAAGCGCGTCGGCATCTCGAAGAAGCTCGACGCCGATGCGCTGGTCAGCACGCTGTCGGGCGGCGAACGCCAGTCGATCGCCATCTCGCGCGCCATGCAATTCGCCGCCAAGGTCATCATCCTCGACGAGCCGACCAACAATCTCGGCGTCGAGGAAACGCACGGCGTGCTGCGCTTCGTCAAGGAAGTGCGCGACGCCGGTCACTCGGTGCTTTTGATCACCCACAACATCCATCACGTCTTCCAGGTCGCCGACCGCATCATCGTCATGCGGCGCGGCGAGATCGTCGCCGAGCAGACGGTCGCCGACACCGACCTGCTGACCGTGGAAAGTATCATCACCGGCGCCGACATGTCGGCCCTGCTCAAGGAGACGAGAGCCAAGTGAAGGACGGGAGCAAAGTGAAGGAACTGGCCGTCACATGGTAGAGCTTTACGGCAAGACGCTGTCGCGCCGGCAGGTCTCGGAACGCTCGGGCATGCTGTCGCAGTTCGCCGGCGTGCGACTGATGACGCTTGGCGACGGCGTCGAGCGCGGCATCCGCATGCTCGAATTCCGCACCGGCTCGGGCCTGCGCTTCACCGCGCTGGTCGACCGGGCGCTCGATATCGCCGATTGCGACTTCAAGGGCCAGGCGATCGGCTGGCATTCGCCGAGCGGCTTTCGCAATCCCGGCCTGCACGAGTATGAAGGCGAGGACGGGCTGGCCTGGGCGCGGTCGTTTTCCGGCCTTCTACTGACCTGCGGCCTCGACCATATATTGTTCATGAACGAGGTACCCGCCGACACCTACAACTATCCGCCGAAGAAGACGGTGCGCCATTCGCTGCATGGCCGCATCAGCACCATCCCGGCGCGGCTGAGTGGCTACGGCGAGACCTGGGACGGCGACCGCTGCGTGTTGTGGGCCGAAGGCATCGTCCAGCAATCGACTGTATTCGGCGAGGATCTGCATCTATTGCGGCGGATCGAGGCCGATGTCGGCGGCAACGAGATCCGGCTTTCGGACCGTGTCGTCAATCACGGTTTCAACCGAACACCGCATATGTTTTTCTACCACATCAATGTCAGCCATCCGGTGCTTGACGAGGGCGCGCGCTATCTGGCGCCGATAAGGGATGTCGTTTGGGCCGGGCATGCCGGCGAGCGTTATGAGGCGCAAAAGGTCGGCTATCGCACGGTCCCGGCGCCGCAGCCGCGTTTCAGCGAACAGGTCTGGCAGCACGAGCTCGGCGCTGGCAGCACCGGCGAAGTCCCGGTGGCGGTGGTCAACGATAGGCTCGGCCTCGGGTTCGAGGTGGTCACGCGCAAGGACCAATTGCCCTGCACCTACCAATGGCAGAATTTCCAGGCTGGACAGTACGCGCTTGGCATCGAGCCGTCGACGCATCATGTGCTGGGAAATCTGGCGGCGCGCGAACGCGGCGAGATGATCTGGCTGGAGCACGGCGAGAGCCGCTCGTACGATGCGGTGTTCCGGGTTCTCGACGGCGCCGGCGAGATCGCCGCCGCCGAGAGCCGGATCGCGGCAATCGCCAGGCAGCCGCAGCAGGATTATCCCCAGCCGTCGGGCCGTTTTCCTGTTCTTGGAGGCAGGTCGTGATAATGGCTAGGACGATACGAGACACCAGTTGGGAGGCTGGTCCCGGCCGGAGCGGGGAGGGTTCGCGGCCGAGCTGGAATTGGAGGTCACAATGGCTGGCACGGTAAAGCGCGATTACAGCCTGGTCGGCGAAAGCACGCGCAGGGCGATCGAGACGGGACTGGCCTCGGCGGAGTGGTACCACACCGATGTCCCCCGCAAGGCGATCAAGGAGTTGATGCAGCGCTCAGACGGCCCGGCGATCCGCGACACGATCATCTGGATCATCGCCATCCTCGGCTCCGCCGCCGGCGCCATCTATTTCTGGGGCACCTGGTGGTGCGTGCCGTTCTTCTTCGTCTACGGCGTGCTCTACGGCTCCTCCAGCGACTCGCGTTGGCACGAATGCGGCCACGGCACGGCTTTCCGCACGCGCTGGATGAACGATGTCGTCTACCAGATCGCCAGCTTCATGCTGATGCGCAATCCGGTGACCTGGCGCTGGAGCCATGCCCGGCACCATACGGACACGATCATCGTCGGCCGCGACGCCGAGATCGCCGTGATGCGCCCGCCGGACCTGCTGCGTGCCGCGCTGGCTTTCACCGGCATCCTCGATTTTCGCTATTCGCTTCCGGCGCTGGTACGCCAGGCGTTCGGCAAGCTGACGCCCGACGAGAAAAGCTACGTTCCCGAGATGGAACAGCACAAGGCCGTCATCGCGGCGCGCTGGCATATCGCGATCTACATCGCGACGATCGCGCTCGCCGTGTTCATGCGGTCGTGGATACCGGTGGTGCTCATCGGCGTGCCGCGCCTCTACGGCACCTGGCACATGGTGCTGACCGGCCTGCTGCAGCATATCGGTCTGGCCGACAACGTCGTCGACCACCGGCTCAACACCAGGACCGTCTACATGAATCCGATCAGCCGGTTCATCTACTGGAACATGAACTACCACGTCGAGCATCACATGTTCCCGATGGTACCGTATCACGCGCTGCCCAGGCTGCATGAACTGATCAAGCACGATCTGCCCGAGGCGAACCCGTCGATATGGCATGCCTATCGCGAGGTCTGGCCGGTCCTGCTCAGGCAGCTCAAATACGAGGATTATTTCCTTAAGCGCGAACTGCCGCCAACGGCACGGCCCTATCGTGGCGAGTTCCACGAAGTGAACATGTCGGCAGCGGCTGAGTAGGCACTGCACGAGCGCAACACAGAAATTTCAGGAGAAGCAGAGATGGCCGATTGGGTCGAAGCGTGCGCCGTGGACGATGTCGAAGAGGAAGATGTCATCCGCTTCGACCATGCCGGCCGCACCTTCGCGATCTACCGTTCGCCGGACGATGAATTTTTCGCCACCGACGGGTTTTGCACGCATGAGAAGGCGCATCTGGCCGACGGGCTCGTCATGGACGACATCATCGAATGCCCCAAGCACAATGGCCGCTTCAATTACAAGACCGGCCAGGCCAAGGGCGCTCCCGTCTGCGTCAATCTCGCGACCTATCCAGTCAAGGTCGAAGCTGGCAAGGTGATGATCCAGATTGGCTGACGGGCCTTCTGTCACGTAGCAAAGGGAACCAAAATCCATGAGCCGGAAAAGACCGACCGTCGCAGACCTGCGCGCCATGAAGGGCAAGCGGCAGCTGACGATGCTGCGCGTGCTGACGATGGACGAGGCCGAGGCCGCCGAACGCGCCGGCGTCGATATCGTCTCGGTGCCGCCGGAGCTGGTGCTCAATCCGCAATATCGCGATGCTGCACCCAGCCTGTTCACCATGCCGGGGGAGAATTTCTTCGAGATCGGCACCGCCGATGATTTCGTCCGCTGGGCGTTCCGGCTCTACAAGGCCAGTGCCGATGCGGTCTATTGCAGCGCCGGCTACGCCACCATCAAACGGATGGCCGACGATGCCATTCCGGTGATCGGCCATGTCGGCCTCATCCCGTCACGCGCCACCTGGACCGGCGGCTTCAAGGCCGTCGGCAAGACCGCCGATACCGCCATGCAGGTGTTCGAGGCGGTGAAGCAACTGGAGGCCGCCGGCGCGATCGGCGCCGAGATCGAGGTGGTGCCAGTCGAGGTGGCCAAGGCGATTTCGGAACGCACTTCGCTGATCATGTTGTCTATGGGGGCGGGCACCGGCTGCGATGCGCAATACCTGTTCGCAGACGATATCCTCGGCCAGAACCGTGGCCACATGCCGCGCCATTCCAAGGTCTATCGCAACTTCGCCGCCGAATACGACCGCCTGCAGGCCGAACGCATCGCCGCCTTTTCCGAATATGTCGCTGATGTGAATAGTATGGCGTATCCCGAAGACAGGCACGTCGTGCACATGGATCCGGACCAGCTCAGCCTGTTCCTGGAGAAGATCGAAGCCGCATGAGACACACCGGCAACAGCGCGAAGCGCCATCGCGGATCGTAAAAACTCCGGTTCGGCGGCAGGGCCAGGTCATCGCATAGCCGGCTGCGATGTCACACGAAAGTTTGTTGGTCCATGTCTGGACGGCATCGGCCAAATGCAGTTGAAACCGGTGCGTCATCGGTTTTGCCGGACATTTGTGCGGTTGCCGATGAGGCGGGAGAAGATTCCCCTTCGGACAGTTCTGCGCATGACCGCCATTCCCGAAAACAAAGCCTTACCCGAAACCGCGCCGGCGGCGCGGCAAGCCCGGCGGGTGGCGCTGATCGTCGCCGTCGCCTTCTTCATGCAGCTTCTGGATTTGACCATCATCTCGACATCGCTGCCGCAGATGGGAGAATCCTTCGGCGTGCCGGCGGTGGTGATGAGCATCGGCATCACCGTTTATATGCTGACCATGGCGGTGTTCGTGCCGCTGTCCGGCTGGCTCGCAGACCGCTTCGGCACGCGCAACATCTTCCTCGTGGCGATCGCCCTGTTCACGCTGGCCTCGCTCGCCTGCGGCATTTCGCAGAACCTGGCCGAATTCGTTGCCGCGCGCGCGGTGCAGGGGCTGGGCAGCGCACTGATGACGCCGGTCGGCCGCATCCTGGTGCTGCGCAATGCGCCGAAATCCGAGCTTCTCAACGCCACGGCGCTGATCACCTGGCCGGCGCTGTTTGCGCCGGTGGTCGGGCCGGTGCTTGGCGGCTTCATCACCACCTATCTCTCCTGGCACTGGAATTTCTTCATCAACATTCCGCTTGGGGTTGCCGGTTTGGCGCTGGTCGCCCGCTTCATTCCCGGCGACCGCGAAGCCGGGGCCAAGCCGCTCGACTGGCCCGGCTTCCTGCTGACCTCTGTGGGGCTCGCCGCGATGCTTTATGGCCTCGAGCGCATCGCGCATCCGGAAGAGGGTGTCTTGCCGACCGTGGTACTGCTCGGCACGGGCATTTTGGTCGGCTGGCTGGCGGTGCGGCATCTGCGACGCGCCAACCATCCGCTGCTCGATCTCACAGCTTTCAAGGTGCAGACCTTTGCCCTATCGACGCTGTCGGCCGGCACGATTTTCCGGATCGCCATCAACGCCACGCCGTTCCTGCTGCCGCTTTTGTTCCAGGTTGGCTTCGGCCTGAGCCCGGTCGATGCTGGCATGATGATCCTGGCCTATTTCCTCGGCAATCTCGGTATGAAGGCGGTGACGACGCCGACGCTGAGGCGCTTCGGCTTCCGTTCGGTGCTTATCGTCAACGGCGTGATCGCCTCTTTGTCGATCATGGCCTGCGCGGCGCTTACGCCGCAGACGCCGCAAGCGTTGGTGGTGGTGCTGATGCTGATCGCCGGACTGTCGCGTTCGATGCAGTTCACCGCGCTCAACACGCTGGCTTTCGCCGACGTGGCCTCGCCGCAGCGCAGCTCGGCGGCGACGTTGTCCAGCATGCTGCAGCAGGTGGCGATGCTGTTCGGCGTAGCGGTCGCGGCGGCACTGCTCAACCTGTCGCAGATCGCCAGGGGCGCTGCGGTGCTCGATCTCGTCGACTTCCGACTTGCCTTCCTGGTGATCGGCGCAATCGGGCTCGTCGCCTCGTTCCGCTTCCTGGCGCTGCCGAGGGCCGCCGGCGCCGAAGTCTCGGGCCATGTTTTGCGGATTTGACGCAGGAACCCAGCGGCGAGCGCGTACATAAATTCTGCCTGCCCCGCTCGTCCTGGAACAAACCTTTGCCGGCGGTTCGATCGGCACGATCAATCCCAAAAGTGCTTGAGTTCCGGACATTGCGCCAGCCTCGCCAATCGGTGCGTCCAACCGCGGAATTTCCTCGCAAGCCGGCCTGCAATGCGCGGATTCATTTGACGAATTGGTCTTGAGCCGATTAGCTTTCGTTCCGATGGCCGCAGAGGGAGCAGGGCGTAGCCATCGCGGGTGAAAGCGGGCGATGAACGCGACCGGCTGGCTAAACTGGAGAAGCCTGAACCAGGAGGGCATTGTCTTTGCCATCGCGGTTGTGCTGTTCATTGCCGCCGCCATCGGCCTGCCCGGGTTTATCAACTCGAACAATCTTGTTGCCATCGTGCGCTCGGTCTCGGTGCTGGGCATATTGGCGCTCGGCATGGCGGTCGTCATAATCGGCAGGGGCATCGACCTGTCGGCGGTGGCGATCATGGCGATGTCGGTTGCGTGGTATCTGCAATTGCTGAATTCGGGGATGTCCGACGGGCTGGCCTTCGCCTATGTGCTAGCCGGTGTTCTCGCCATCGGGCTGTTGAACGGCATTTTGGTTGCCTACGCCGAGGTTCCGGCGATCTTCGTGACGCTGGCGACCGCGTCCTTCGTTTTCGGCTATGTGCGTTCACAACTGATCACACAGGACGCCGTGCCGGTGCCGCCCGGCCATTGGGTCGAGCTCCTGGGCGGGCTGCGCTTCCTCGACATCCCGGTCGAGGTTTTTGTCTTCGCCGGGCTGGCTTTCGCTTTTTTCCTGTTCCTGCGCTACACCAAATGGGGCCGCTACGTCTATTTCGCCGGCGACAACCCGGTTGCGGCGCGCAATATCGGCATTCCAGTGCGCCCGATGCTGGTGCTGCGCTACGTGCTGTCGGCCCTGGTCTCGCTGATTGCCGGCTTGCTCACCGCCGCCAGCCTGCATTCGATCAACACCCGCATCGTCAATTCCACGCTGCTCTACGACATCGTGCTGGTGGCGGTGATCGGCGGCATCGGTCTGTCGGGTGGGCGGGGCGGGGTGCGCAACGTGCTGGTGGGTGCCGCGCTGATGGGCATCCTGCTCAACGCGATGACCATTATCGACATTCCGCTGCTCTATCAGAACCTGATCAAGGCCGCGATCCTGCTGGCGGCGATCATCGTCGATGGGTACATCAATCCGCGCGACGAGCAGACCGCCCAGCAAGGCGACATCTAGACTGACGCGAACGGTTGGGGCCGGCCGCGAACGACATACCAAACCAGAGGATGTGACATGAAAATCATCAGGACATTTATGGTAGCCGCGGCAGCGCTTGCCGTCTCCGCCTTCGTGGCGCCAAGCTTCGCTGCCGAAGATCCGGGTCCGGCTGCCTATTCGCAAGCACTCAAGGGCAAGCGTGTGATGCTGGTGCCGATGGCGATGGGCTTCGACCTGGCACAGGGCTGGGCGCATTACCTGAAGACCGAGGTCGAGGCCTGGGGCGGCGTGTTCGAGACGCGTGACCCGAACTGGGTGGTCGATGCCGGCGCGCAGGCGATAACCGACGCGATCTCGTCTGACACCAGGCCGGACGTGCTGATCATCCATTCGCCGGACCTCAACTCCTATGCCAAGCTGATGAAGAAGGCGCAGGCCGCCGGCACCTATGTCCTGCTGGTCGACAATCCGGCGAACTTCCCGGCCGATGCCTTTGTCGGCAGCGACTGGGATCGGCTCGGCCAGCTGGAAGCCGAAGCGGCGATCAAGGGTTGTGGGCCGAACTCCTCCAAGAAGATCGGGCTGGTGCAGGGCGACCAGGCCAACTCGTCGAGCCTTTATCAATATGCCGGCATCATGAAGGTGCTGGACAAGAACCCCGACTTCAAGGTCGTGGCCAAGCCTGACTCGAACTGGGATGCGACGACCTCGCGCAACGTGACGACGACGATGCTGCAGCAGAACCCCGACATCTGCGCCATCATCGATTTCTGGGACGGCGACGCGACGGGCGCATCTGCTGCGATCCGCGATGCCAAGCTCGAGGGCAAAGTCTTTCTGGTCACCACTGGCGGTGGCGAAAAGACTGCTGATTGCGACAAGCTGCAGGACGGCACCTATGGCGCGGTGGTGATGACCGACCTTGCCCGCCAGTCGGGCGACATGAACGCCGTCATCAAGTTCCTGTTGCAGAGTGGCCAGCCAGCCGGCACCTCGCACACCTACATCTACACGCTGGAGAAGGCGACGACCAAGGCCGACCTCAAGCCAGACAGCTGCTGGGACTTGAAAGCACTGCAAGCCCAAGCTGCGGCCAAGTAAACCGCGGGTCCGTTGCAAGCATCGACGAGGTGGCCGGACCTTGTTCGGCCGCCTCTTTCTCTCTTGAGTGGCAGCAGCAACCGATGTCCTTTCGCGAACGCCTTCAATCCTGGCGCTACAATCTCGTGCCCGACCACCTTGTCGGCGAGATCCTAAGCAAACGCTGGACTGATAACGCCATTCCGTTCCTGGCGCTGGTGGCGACGCTCAGCGTGTTCGGTTCGATCATTCCCGGCTTCTTCAAGCCGATGTCGCTGCAGGAATCGACCCGCCAGCTCGGCGAATTTTCGCTGGTCGTCACCGGCATGACGGTGGTCATGCTCGGCGGCGGCATCGACCTTTCGGTCGGCTCGATCTTCGCGCTGTCCTGCTTTTCCGCCGTGTTCGTCTTTTTCATCCTCGAACAATCGGTATGGCTGGCGCTGGCCGCCTCGATCGCCACCGGGCTGCTGTTCGGCGCGATCAATGGTTATCTGATCGGCTATTTCAGGCTGCGCGCTTTCCTGACGACACTGGTCACCTTCATCTTCGGGCGGGCGCTGTTCGACATATTGGTCACCACCTATGCCGCCGACGTCCAGCTTTCCGATGCCACATCGGATGTGCTGGACTTCATCGGCGACGATACCTTCTGGGGCCTTTCGGTTGCGGTGTGGGCGGCGATTATCCTGGCCATCATCACCCATGTCGCGCTGACGCGCTCGCGGCCCGGCTGGCATGTGCAGGCGGTGGGCGGGTCGCGGCGATCGGCCCACAATGCCGGCATCCGCGTGCGCCGCACCGTGTTCATGACCTATGTGTTCTCCGGCTTCTGCGCCTCGCTCGGCGGCTTCCTCATCGCCTGCCGGCTGAGCGGGGCAGGGCCGGGCACAGGGCTCAATCTCGAGGTCATGGCTTTGACAGCAGCGGTCGTCGGCGGCGTCAGCCTGGGCGGCGGCCGCGGTTCGGTGATCAAGGGGCTGATGGGCGCGATCATCGTGCTGATGATGACCAACGGGCTGATCCGGCTGGGCTATGGCACCGGCACCAACCAGATGGTGCTGGGCATAATGCTGGCCGTCGCCGTCACCATCGACATTCGCTGGCTAAAGAACCGCCATAAGGTGCTGGACGAGGTCTACGTCGCACCGGTCTATCTGAAAATGGGCGCAACGCAGTCGGCGGCACCGGGCTCCGGCACGCCTTACGAGCTCGACAGTCGGCTGTCGAGGGCTGACCATATCGGGCTCGGCGAGCTGGAAGGGCCGGAAGACGTCATCCTCGACCGCGACGACCATCTCTATTGCGGCACCAGGCATGGCGAGATCGTCCGTTTCTTCGCGCCGGATTATAAGCGCTCGGAGGTCTTTGCGCATATTGGCGGCTTTCCACTCGGCCTGGCCTTCGACAAAACAGGCAATCTGATCAGCTGCGTCGGCGCGATGGGCCTCTATTCGGTCTCGCCGGAGCGGGAGGTGAAGCGGCTTTCGGCGGAAACGTCGCGCTCCTGGACTTCGATCGTCGACGATGCGCGGCTGCGCGATCCCAATGATTGCGACATCGCGCCGGACGGCCGCATCTACTTCACCGATTCCACCAAGCGCTATGACGCCCACGACTGGGCGCTGGACTCGATCGAGAACCGCGCCACTGGGCGGCTGCTCGTCTATGACCCGAAGGACGCTTCGACGAAGACATTGCTCGACGGCTATCGCTACACCAACGGCGTGTGCATGGCGCATGACGGCAAGTCGCTGTTCTTTGCCGAAAGCTGGGCCTGCCGCGTGCACCGCTACTGGCTGGAAGGGCCGAAAGCAGGCACCGCCGAATGCGTCATCCGCGACATGCCGGGCTACCCCGACAACATCAACCGCGCCTCCGACGGCAACTACTGGATGGCCTGGCTCGGCATGCGCACGCCGAGCTTCGACCTGTCGCTGCGCCATCCCGACATGCGCAAGCGCATGACGCGCCGGCTGCCGCAGGACGAATGGCTGTTCCCCAACATCAACACCGGCGGTGTGGTCAAATTCAACGAGAAGGGCGGCATCGTCGAAGCGATGGGCGACCTGTCGGGCGCCGCGCATCCGATGGTCACCTCGATGCGCGAGCACAAAGGCTATCTGTTCGTCGGCGGCATCCTCAACAATCGGATCGGCCGCTACCGGATTGCCGGTGCCGACCCGAACTGGACCAGCCCCGCTTCCTATTGGGGAGCGAAGCCATGATGCTGGACCCGATCCTCGACATCTTTCGCGGCAAGGCGGTGACCATCCCGCCGCTCGATGGCGCCTTCAGGCCGAATACGCTGCTGGACGATGTTGCGGCCTTCGCCGAACTGCCCGAGCCCGATAATCTGCTGGTCGCCGACGGCCGGCTGCTGGTTTCCAGTGCCAATGCCGTCTACGCGGTCACCGCCGGTGCCGCGCCGACGATAGTCGAGACATTTCCGTCCCCGGTCATCGCGCTCGCGCGCTCGCCCGCCGGCGAACTGACGGTCGGGCTCGAAAGCGGCAGGCTGTTGATCGCAGGCAAGGACGCTTCCCTGCCGGCCGAGATCCGCTGCATCACAGCGCTCGCCTACGCAGAAGATGGCACGCTTTGGCTGGCCAATGGCTCGGCCCACCACGCGCCGTCGCAATGGGCCGCGGATCTGATGAAGAAGGGCGCTTCCGGTTCGCTGTGGAAGCGCGATCCGGCAGGCAGCGAATTCCGCAAGCTCGCCGGTGACATCGCCTTTCCCTATGGGCTGTATCCAACCGGCAAGGATGTGTTGGTCAGCGAGAGCTGGCGGCACCAACTCGTCCGCTTCGATAGCGCGACAGGCAGCCGCTCGACGGTGCTGGCGCATCTGCCTGGCTATCCCTCGCGCCTGTCGCCTGCCGCCGGTGGCGGTGCCTGGCTGGCGCTGTTTGCGCCCCGCAACCGGCTGATCGAATTCGTGCTGCAGGAAACGCACTATCGAAACGACATGCTGGCGCAAGTGCCGCCGCAGCACTGGATCGCGCCGGCACTTGCCTCCAACCGCAGCTTCCTCGAGCCGCTGCAATGCGGCGGCATTCGCACCATGGGCATTCACAAGCCATGGTCGCCGAGCCGCTCCTACGGCCTGGTGGTCAGGCTCGACCGGGAGATGCGGCCGCAATTCAGCCTGCACAGCCGCGCCAACGGCACGCGCCACGGCATCTGCAGCGTGGCGGAGAAAGACGGTCGCCTGTTCATTGCCTCGAAAGGCGGCGATTGCCTGCTGGCCATCGACTTGGGTCCAGGAGGACATCGCTGATGGAACCGATCGTCCGCCTGGAGAACGTGACCAAGACCTATCGCGGCGTGCCCGCGGTGAAGAATGTCAGCTTCGAGCTGCGCAAGGGCGAGATCCACGCGCTGCTCGGCGAGAATGGCGCGGGAAAATCGACGCTGACCAAGATCATCGCCGGCGTCGTCGACGCGACCTCGGGAAAGATGTTCCACAACGGGCAGGAGATCGCCTACGCCTCGCCGCATGCGGCCCTTCAAGCCGGTATCGCCATGGTGTTCCAGGAGACCAGCCTGGTGCCGTCGATGACGGTGGCGCAGAACCTTTATCTCGGCACGGAAAGCTTTCTCAACCGGCTGCGCGGCACCTACATTTCAGCGCAGCAATTCCTGCAGTCGTTGAACTTTCCCGTCGACCCGAACGCCATGGTGGCGACGCTGGGCGCGGCCAAACGGCAGATGGTCGAGATCGCGCGCGCCGTCCACCACAATGCCGAGATCATCATCTTCGACGAGCCGACGGCGACGCTGACGCCGGAGGAGAAGCGGCACTTCTTCGCGCTGATCCGCCGGCTCAAGGCAAGGGGTGTGTCGATCGTCTTCATCAGCCATGCGCTCGAAGAGGCGCTTGATGTCGCCGACCGCATCACCATTCTGCGCGACGGCGAACTGGTGATCACCGACGACACAGCCGCCTTCGATCGCGACAGGATCGTCGCCGCCATGGTCGGGCGCACGCTGTCGGGGCAGCTCTACAGCCAGCGCGACGAGGCCAAGCTGCGCAAGGCCGGCAAGAAGGTGCTGTCGGTGCAGGACATCTCGATGAGCAATGTCGTGCGCAACAATTCCTTCTCGATCTTCGAGGGCCAGATCACCGGGGTGTTCGGGCTGATCGGCTCGGGTCGCACCGAGACGTTCAAGATCGTTTCCGGCATCTACAAGCGCGACTTCCTGCGCGGCGGCACCATAGAGCTGGACGACCGGCCGGTGCGCTATCTCGTTCCGAGCGAGGCGGTGGCGGACGGCATCGTCTATGTCACCGAAGACCGCAAGAGCGAGGGGATTTTCGAGACCATGGACGTTGCCGAGAACCTGTTCGGCGGCTTTTTGGCGGCCGGGCGGGAAAAGGGCTGGGTGATCAATGCGCAGGAGATGCGGGCGCTGTCGGCCGAATGGACCAAGACGCTGAACGTCAAGGCGATCAACGACAATGCGCGGGTGGTCGAGCTCTCGGGCGGCAACCAGCAGAAGGTGGTGATCGGCAAGGGGCTGGTGCAGAAGCCGCGCATCGTCATCTTCGACGAGCCGACGCGCGGCGTCGATGTCGGTGCGATCGCCGAAATCCACCAGATCATCAACCGGCTGGCCGATGAGGGCCTGGCCGTCGTCGTCATCTCGTCCTACCTGCCGGAGATCATGAACCTGTCCGACCGCATCCTGGTCTGCCGGCAAGGCCGCATCGTCGAGGAGTTCTCGCCGGCCGAGGCGACGGAGGAGAAGATCATGTATGCGGCGGTTCATTAGGTTCCAGGCGATGCGTACTTCGACAATTGGCGGAGTCACCAGTCCATTCGTCATCGAGGGGCGAAGCAAGGAGCGCAGCGACGCGGCGCAGACCCCAGGATGACGACGGTGAGGGCCTCTGCATTTCCAGGGTTCTGGGCCGGCCTGCAAAACGTGAATCACCAGAGCAAGTTAGCCGCATTCGCTACCAAGCCGATTCAACGACCTCTCTCATCGATTCAAACCGAAAGGAGCCTGCCCATGGCCACCACAAGACTTCTGACCGATGCCGAGGTCGAGGCGATTCCCGCTGTGAAGGCCGTGTTCGACGACATCCGCGCGACGCGCAAATCCGATTTCGTCAATAATTTCTGGCGCGGGCTGGCCAATGATCCGGTCTCGCTGAAGCGGGTGTGGGAACAGCTCAAGGCGGTGATGGTCGCGGACAGCGCCATCGACCCGCTGACCAAGGAGATGATCTACATCGCCGTCTCGACCGCCAATGGCTGCTCCTACTGCGTCCACTCGCACACGGCGGCAGCCCGCGCCAAGGGCATGACCGAAGCGCAACATGGCGAGCTGGTGTCGATCATCGGACTGGCGGGGCAGACCAACCAGATGGTCACTGCGATGCAGATCCCGGTCGATCCGCAGTTCGAGGTGCGGTGAGGCGCGGCGCCTTCCCTTCTCCCCTTGTGGGAAAAGGTGGCCGAGCGAAGCTCGGTCGGATGAGGGTGCCGGAAGGATTGCTAGCTTGAAGACGTAAGTGCTTCAAATTGCCTGTATTTCCACCGCCGCGTTCCTTCCAACACCCCTCATCCGTCTCGGCGCTGCGCGCCAATCCACTTTCTCCCACAACAAGGGGAGAAGGGAATGCGCGCTACACCGGCCGATAAACCCGCTCCGCCGTGTTCCAGTAGATATCGGCCTCGGCGGCTGCGCCGTGCTTGCCCACCGCTTCCCGGTGCGCCTTGATCAGCTCGGCGTGGCTGGTCCACAGTTTCTCGATCGGGAAGTTCGATCCGAACATCAAATGGTCGCTGCCGAGGATGTCGATGGCATTGTCGACGATATAGCTGATCAGCGCCGGGTCGTTGCGGTGGACGAAGGTGCCGAGGCCGGACAGTTTTGCATAGAGGTTGGGGGCCGCTGACAGCGTGCGCAGGCCGGCTTTCCAGGCCTCGGTGGTCTCTGGCTCCATGTCGGTCAGCATGCCGGCGTGGGTGAGGATGAAATTGGTCTCGGGGTTCTCGCCGACAAGCGTCAGCCCGTCCTTCATCTGGGCGGGGAAAAGCTGCAGGTCGAAGGACAAGCCGTAGTCCTTCAGACGCGCCACATTGGCCCGCACCTTCGGGTCGATGACCTGATCGGCCGAGGCAGCGAAGCGGAAGGCCGGCATTTCGTGCCAGTGCAGCTGCATGCGCACGCCGCGCAGCAGGGGGTATTTGATCAGCCGGTCGATCTGGGAACGCACGTCGTCCACGGTCATGTCGGCATAGCCGACGATGGCGTGCGGCCAGCCGGTTTGTTCCGCGGTTTTCTGCAGGAAGGCGACCTCATTCTCGAAATCCTCCTTGGCCCAGTTGGTCTGGACATAGACCGCCTTCTCGACGCCCGAGCCTTGCTGGTCGGCGAGGAATTCCCCGATAGGATAGTCGCGGCGGATCGGCTCATACGGTCCGAAGATGCGCGGCACCATCGGCCCGACCAGCCAGGGCTGGTCCTTTTGGCGCCAGATGTGGAAATGCGCGTCGATCGCCTTCTGCATCACGAAACCCTCCTCCAGATTGCCGCGGCCGCCGGGGCTGGGCGGGCGAGCGACAGGATGAAATCGGTGAGGCCGGCGATCGACGAACCGTCGACCAGGTCGTCGAGCACTGGCAGGATGGCGCGAAGCGCTGCCGTCGCCGGCCGAAAGCGTGGATCGCCGGCCAACGGCGTCGCCAGCGAAAGCCGAAAGGCGCGGGCGCTCAGCCGGCGCATCGCCGTCTTCAGCTCGGCATGATCGCCGCGCTCCAGCGCATCCGACAGGATGACGATCGCCGCCCCGCGCGCAAAGGCCGAAAAACGCGGCACCGAGAGGAAGGCAAGCAGTGTCGGTCCCATGCGGGTGCCGCCGTCCCAGTCGTCGACCTGGGCAGCGGCGCGGGCCAGCGCCTGGTCGCGGTCGCGAATGCGCAGCGCCGAGGTGATACGGGTCAGTCGTGTGCCGAAAGTGAAGACCTCCGCCCGGTCGGCGCCTTGCACGGCCGCATGCGCCAGCTTGAGATAGTCTGAGGTGTAGAGTTTCATCGAGCCCGACACGTCGATCAGGATGAGTAGCTTGCGTGGCACTGTCTGCCGCCGGCGCAGCAGCGGCGAGGGGATATCGCCGTCGGCACTGACGATTTCGCGCAGCGAGCGGCGCAGGTCGAGCTTGCCGCGCGCATGCGTGCGCACCGTGCGGAAGGAGCGGCGGGCGGGCAAAGCGGTGGCGAGCTTGCGGCGGAAGGCGGCAAGCCCGTCGCTATCGCGGCTGAATTCGCGGACGCTCAACTGTTCGCTGGCCGAAGACAGTTCGCCGCCTTGCTCCTGGCGGACCACCTCGATTTCTTGTTCGCTGGTTTCGCCGTCATCCTTGATGCGGGTTTCCTCGTCGGCCTCGCCTCCGACCACTGCCGCGGTGCTGCCATAGAAATGGCTCCGAAAATGCGCCTCGAATTCGTCGCGGCGGTCGGGCGGCGGCGCCAGCGTGGCGAGCGCCGCTTCGCGGATGTCGGCCATCGAGCGCGGCCCAAGCAGCGTCACCGCTTGCATGAAGCCGGAGACCTGCTCGGGCGCCACTGAAAAGCCATAGCGGCGCAGCAGCCGGCCGAAGCCGAGGAAGGGCGTCGCCCCTTGAGGCAGATCCGCGGGGCTCACGCCAGCGCCTCCTCGACAATCTTGCCGAAGTCGGGCGCGATGCAGGAAAGGTCCTCCTCGTCCTTGATCAGCACGCCAATGGCGCGGCGAAACGCTTCCGGCCACGGACTGCCGCCTTTTTCGAGGATCGTCGCGGCGTTCGCCCATTCGACCGCTTCGGCGATGCCGGGCGGCTTCGCCAGCGGGCGGGCGCGAATGTCGCGCACTGCGGCAGCCCCCGCGCGCGCCGTGGCCTCGGCGACGTCGCCGGCGCGCAGCATGATGATCTCGGCTTCGCGCCGGGCGTCGGGATAGGTGATCCAGTGGTAGACGCAGCGCCGCCGCAGCGCTTCGGCAAGCTCACGGGTGCGGTTCGAGGTCAGGATGACGATCGGCTGCGCAGTCGCGCGAATGGTGCCGCGCTCGGGAATGCTGATCTGGAAATCGGACAGGAACTCCAGCAGCAGCGCTTCGAATTCATGGTCGGAACGGTCGATTTCGTCGACCAGCAGCACGCGCTTTTCCGGCGCTTTCAGCACCTGCAGCAGCGGCCGCGCGATGAGAAAGCGGTCGTCGTAGATGTCGACCTCGTGCTCACCGGCATGGCGGATGGCGAGCAACTGGCGCTGGTAATTCCATTCGTAGAGCGCATGTGCGGCGTCGATGCCCTCGTAGCATTGCAGCCGCACCAGGTCGCGCCCGAGCACCTCGGCAATCGCCTTCGCAGCTTCCGTCTTGCCGACGCCGGGTGCGCCTTCGAGCAGCAGCGGCTTTCCCAGCCTGATCGCCAGGAAGATGGCGGTGGCCAGGCTTTCATCGGCGAGATAGCGCGAGGCGGCGAGGCGCGACGCCACCGCCTCAGGCGAGGTCGCGACTGTCTCAGCGCTTCTCTTGGGCATTTTCAGCACTCAGTTCGGGGCTTGCGCCTTCAGCGCCCGCAGGATGCGCTCCGGCGTGATCGGCAGCGTATCGATGCGCACACCGACAGCGTCGAAGACGGCATTGGCGACCGCCGGGATCTGCGGGTTGGCGCACATTTCGCCCGGCCCCTTGGCGCCATACGGCCCGTCCGCCGAGGGCCGTTCCAGCACGATGATCTCGGTTTGCGCGAGATCGCCAGGACCCGGCATCAGATATTGGTTGAAGTCGGTGCCGCCATGGTCGCGGTTGGGATAATAGGGCTCGGTCGTTTCGTAGAGCGCATGGCTGATGCCCATCCACGAGCCGCCAACGAGTTGCTGCTCGACCATTTTCGGGTTCAGCGCGCGGCCGATCTCAAACACGTTCTTCACCGTCAGCACGGTGACCTCGCCGGTCTCGTCGTCGACCTCGACCTCCGCCACCGTGCAGGCATGGGCGTAGCAGGTAGACGGCTTCATCGCTCCGGTCTCTTTCTCCGGATAGGAGCGGGGGATCAAAAACATGCCGCGGCCGGAAATCGAACGGCCGCGCTTGAAATGCGCCGACAGCGCGACATCGAAGATCGAGATCGATCTTTGCGGCGCGCCCTTGACCAGGATGTTGCCCTCGCCATCGGTCTCGAGGTCCGAGGCGTTCACCTCAAGTTCCTCGGCCGCCACTTCCAGCATCACCTGGCGGGCTTCCCTGGCGGCCTGGATGACCGCATTGCCGGCCCGATGCGTGCCGCGCGAGGCGAAGGTGCCCATGCAGTGCGGGCCGGTGTCGGTGTCGGCGGTGTCGACGACGACGCGGTCGGTCGGTACGCCGATCGTCTCGGCGCAGATCTGTGCCATGATCTGCTTCATGCCCTGGCCCAGGTCGACGCTGGAGAGCGTGACCATGAAATTGCCGGTCGGCGTCGAATGCACCAGCGCCTGCGTCGGGTCGCCGCCGAGATTCATGCCGGTCGGATAATTGATCGCGGCGACGCCGCGTCCGCGCCTGATCGCCATCTCAAGCTCCCTTCGCGTAAGACGACATCGTCATGAACTTCTCCGCCACCGGCCAGTTGGCGGCGCGCGAGGCTTCCTGCATGCACTCGATCAGCGCCGCCCCCTCCGTCGGCTGCCGGTGTGCCTTCATGTCGCCGTCGCGGTAGGCGTTGATGAAGCGGAATTCGAGAGGGTCCATGCCGATCAGCCGGGCGAGCTTGTCCATCTGCACCTCCAGCGCGAAGTCGCCGATGGTGACGCCGAAACCGCGCATCGCCGAGGACGGGGTACGGTTGGTGTAGACGCAGTAGGTGTCGATCCAGACATTCGGGATCGTATACGGGCCAGGATAATGCCCGGCGCCCTTCTGCGCGCCGTAGGGCGAATGGCGCGAATAGGCGCCGGCATCGGTGTAGCCGGTCACTTTCCGCGCCACGATGCGGCCGTCGTTCATGACGCCGTCCTTGATGACGACCTTTTCGGCGGCGCGCGGCGAGGAAATCTGCATCTCCTCCTCGCGGCTATAGACAAAACAAACCGGTCGTCCGGTTAGTTTGGCGCCGAGGATGGCGATCGGCTCGACGATGACGTCGACCTTGCCGCCAAAACCGCCGCCGACGGTGCCGCCGACGAAATGCAGCTTGTTGCCGGGCATCTGCAGGATGATCGAGGCGTTGTCGAGCGTGAAGAACATCGCCTGCGTGTTGGTGTAGCAGGTGAAGCGGTCGTTGCCCTCCGGTGCGACGATGCAGCCGGTCGTCTCGGTCGGCGCATGCTCGATCGGCGAGGACTGATAGGTCTGTTCGAGCACGTGGTCGGCTGTGGCAAAGCCTGCCTCGACATCGCCAAAGCGCACCTTGCGGCATTCGCCGCTGTCGTAGAGGTAATAGTTCCGGCCGTGATACTCGTTGACGATCGGCGCGTCGGGCTTCAGCGCTTCCTCCATGTCGAAGACGGCCGGCAGCACCTCGTAGTCGACCTTGACCTTGGCGGCGGCTTCCTGCGCGGCGCGCTCGGTCTCGGCCAGCACCGCCACCACCGCCTCGCCCTTCCAGCGCACCTTGCCGTCAGCCAGCACCGTCTCGTCCTCCGGCCCGATCTGGATCAGGATCAGGATGGTGTAGACATTGTGCGGCACATCCTTGGCGGTCAGCACCTTGACGACACCCGGATGCTTTTCCGCCTCGGACGTATCGATGCTGCGTATGCGGGCGTGATGGTGCGGGCTGCGCACCATCTTCAGGTGCAGCATGCCGGGAAAATTGCGGTCGGCGAAATAGGTGGTCTTGCCAGTGACATGGCCGGGTGAATCCGAACGCGGCCGCGGCTGGCCGATCTCGTGCAGATCGTCCTTGCGCTGGTCGGCGAAATAGCTCTTGCGGAGTTCCATTTTCTTAACTCCCTCAAACCGCGTTCTGCGAATTGGAGCGCGCGGCGGTCAGCACCGCCTGGATGATCGGCTCGTAACCGGTGCAGCGGCAGATATTGCCCGACAGCGCCTCGACCACGTCCTCGCGGCTGGGGTTCGGCGTGTGATCGAGCAGTACCTTGGCTGCCATGATCATGCCCGGCGTGCAGAAACCGCATTGCGTGGCGAAAGCATCGAGGAAAGCGCGTTGCAGCGGATGCAGCACGCCGCCTTCCGAAAGCCCCGACGTCGTGGTGACGGCCGCACCGTTGCAGGTCTCGGCCAACGTCAGGCAGGACAGCCTGAGCTCGCCATCGATGATGACCGTGCAGGCGCCGCAAGTGCCTTGATGGCAGCCGCCTTTTGGCGAGGTGTCGCCGATCTTGTCGCGCAGCGCGTGAAGCAGCGTCGTGCCGCTGTCGATGAACTCGGCCTTTTCGGCACCATTGAGCGTGAACTGAACCGGGACCTTCGCCATCTTTATTACTCCTTGCGCCGCAGCCAGGGCTTCAGGCGAGCAGCAGCCGGCCGAGATGGACCGGCAGGACTTCGTTGCGATACCAGGCACTGGCGATCGGATCGGTTGGCGGCGAAGTGCCGTCGTGGGCAACGGCCAGTGCCGGTGCGATGCCGTCTGCGGTGAGTTTGCGGCCAATCAAGGCTTTCTCCGCCGTCCTGGCACGGATCGGCCGGCCGGCCATGCAGCCGAGCGCGATCCGCGCTGACGTGACAGTGCCGTCCGGCGTGTGTTCCAGCATGGTGGCGATGCTCAGCACCGAGACGCCCTTTGGCTTGACCCGCGACACTTTCAGGAAGCGAAAACCGCCTTCCTTCGGAAGCGTGAAGCCGACCGCAGTGACGATGGCGTGATTGCTCTCGCGCTTTGCCAGAAAGGTTTCGATCGGCAGCTCGCCGTAGTCGGTGGTGACGGTTGCGTCCAACGCCAGCAGTGCAACGGTGAAATCGCCGTAAGGCGTTGGCGCGAAGAGATTGCCGCCGACCGTAGCCATGTTGCGGATCGCCGGTCCGCCGACGGCGCTCGCGGCGTGGGCCAGTGGAGCGAGATCCGGGTGACGGGCGATCGCCGCCATGGTCACCGAAGCGCCGATGCGGACCTCGCCGCCGGAAATGTGGATGATCGACAGCGCCGGTTCGGTCGACCGGATGAAACCGGAAATCGACACGTCGCCTTCGTTGGCGGCGCGCACGACCAGTGTGCCGCCACCGAGATAGCGGGTGCCGGCGGCCTTCAGCGCGGCGCCAGCGTCCTTCACCGTCGGGAAAGTCTGCAGTGCAAGCGCCATGGAACGCTCCTGGTTGTCAGCTCAATTCAGTTCAACCTTGCCGGCGAAATGGGCCTTCAGGGCGTTGAAGCCGCCCTGGAAGACGTTGGCGCCCATGCCTTCGGCCAGCTTGTCGGCTTCTTCGGGAGGGGCGTCGAAGCTGGCGGTCCATTCGGCATAGGTGCGGTCGCCGTCGGTCACCCGCCGCAACTGCAGCGTCGCCTTGTGGTTGGTAAGCGGTTGCGGCGTCTCCAGGATGGAGTAGCTGACGAGGAAATTCTCGTCGGAGAAATCGAGCAGCTTTTCGCGGAGGCGGGCGCCGCTGGCGAGCTGGAAATTGCGCACGCAGCCGATCGTGCCGGCATCCTTGCCGTCCTCGATATGGCTTTCGACCATGCGCGGGTGCCAGGTCGGCAGACCGTTGAAGTCGCGTATGCGCGCCCAGACCTTTTCGACCGGCGCGTCGATGACGCTGGAGATGGTGACTTTCGCCATAGGATCGTTCCCTTGCAAATCAGCTGCTTGGGAGGGTAGGGCGGCAGACTCGGCGGCGCTTATCAATGCGTCTTGAACGCCTATCAATTAGTCTGAAAAACGGGCGCTCAGCTGATCGCCCGCGCCGCCTCGCGGTAAAGCGTCGGCGGAACGCCGACATGGTCGCGGAAGAAGCGCGAGAAATTGCCTTGGGTGGTGAAGCCGAGATTGCAGGCGACCGAGATCAGCGGCTCCTGCGACCACTGCAATTGCCGCACCGCTTCCTCCATGCGCAGCGTGTTCCAATAGACGTTGGGCGTCAGATTGGTCTGTTCCTTGAACAGGGCGAAGAAATGCGGCCGCGACAGGCCGACGCTGCGCGCCACGTCGTCGAAGCAGATGCGCTCGCAGACATTGGCTTTCATCAGCTGGATCGCCTTGCGGACGCGAAAATCCTGCATGGTGTTGACGCGGGCGCGCACCGTCTGCGGTGCGCAGGCGTCGGCGGCATCGAGCACGCTGTCGATGAAGCGCTCGATCTCGTAATTGGCGATGTCGTCGATGCTCTCATTGTCGCTGAGATGGTCGAGAAGGTTGGCCGCTGCCTTGTGCAGCCAAGGCTCGAGCGTGATTGCCGGGGCGGAGAACAGCGGCGCCGAGGAAGGCAGCTCGCGGCGCCTTCGAGCCCAGTCCGGATCGATGTAAAAGGCGAGGAACAGGCCGGGCGTGCCGTCGCGGGACAGAGCGTGGCTGTGCGGCTGGAAGGAATTGATGCCGGCGGCGGTGCCCGGTCCAAGCCGCACCGTCTCGCGGCCGATGGTCATCTCGCCGGCCGTGCCTTCCAGCCAGATGATGATATGCGCCTCGACATGGGCATGGGTGACGAAGTCGCTGGCGACGTTCAGGACAGAAACATGTCCGAACCGGCCCCAGTAGAGCCTGATCGCTTCCGTCATGGGTATATCCTCCCGCAGGCGCCTGCTGCGAGCGATTGTGCGGCTCAGTTCGGGCTTGCGTCAAGACGGATGTGCACGCCCGGGCGCCGGCCATGCGCCGCAGCGGCGGATTTTCAGACTCGGCGATAGGAAGAAGGCGAGCGTTTCCAGGCCGGTATGGCAAGACCGGTGCGGTCGACGGCAACCGGCACTCCCTTCGAGGCTGAGCAAGGACTTTTGCCAGCGAAGCAACTTTGCCCCGCCGGCGGAAAAGTTCAGTCGTTGCGCCTGAAATTGCGGATGCGGTCGAACAGCACGGCGAGCAGGATGGCGCCGCCGATGAACACGCCCTGCCAGAAGGCATTGATGCCGAGCAGGCCGAGGCTATTGCGGATGACCTCGATCAGCGCCGCGCCAACGACCGCGCCGAAGGCTGTGCCCATGCCGCCGGCCAGGTTGGCGCCACCGATGACGGTGGCGGCGATCACCTGAAGCTCCATGCCGTTGCCGAGATTTGTGGTGACCGCGCCCAGCCAGCCGGTCTGGATGATGCCGGCAAGGCCCGCCGCCAATGCCGAGATCATGTAGACGACAACCTTGATCTGGCGCACCGGAACGCCGGTCAGCGTCGCCGCATGCTCGTTGCCGCCGATGGCGAAGATGTGCCGGCCGAATTTCGTCCAGCGCAGCACGAAGCCGGTAATCATCGCCAGCACGATCATGTAGAGCACCGGATTGGCGATGCCGAACACCCAGGCGCCGCCGCCAAGCGCCAGCAGCTTGTCGTGGTCCGGCCCGAACTGGAAGACGACGGTGTTGTTGGAGGCGACCATGGCAAGGCTACGTGCGATCGAGAGCATGCCAAGCGTCACCACGAAGGGCGGAAAGCCGAGATAGGCGATCAGAACCCCGTTGAAGGCGCCGATGATCAGCGCCGTCGCGATCGCTGCGGCAATGCCGGTCTCGATGCCGTAGCCGGCATGCATGGTCACGGCCAGCACCATCGAGCACAGGCAAAGCACCGAGCCGACCGACAGGTCGATACCGCCGGTGATGATGACGAAGGTCATGCCGAGCGCCACGATGGCGACGAAGGTGATGTTGCGGGTGATGTTGTAGAGGTTCTTGGTCGTGGCGAAGGAATCCGTGGCCATGGACAGGAACAGGCAGGCGAGGATGACCGCGATCACCACCCAGAAGGTCTGGCTGGCAAACACCTTGCTCAGCAAGGTGTGCTGCTTGTGCGCGATCGTCTGATCAAGGGTGACTGCCATTATCGACCTTTTTTACTCTGGTTAAGGCGTCAATCATACCTGTTCGATGGCGCCGGTGATGAGTCCGGTGACTTCTTCCGGCGAACTCGATGCGATCGTCTTGTCGGCGACCTTGCGGCCGCGCCGCATGACGATGACGCGGTCGGCAACGTCAAAGACGTCGGGCATGCGGTGGCTGATCAGCACGACGGCGATGCCCTGGTCGCGCAAATGGCGGATCAGGTTCAATACCTCGGCGACCTGGCGCACCGAGATCGCCGCCGTCGGCTCGTCCATCAGCACGATCTTGGCCTGCGAAAGCATGGTGCGGGCGATCGCCACCGCTTGCCGCTGGCCGCCCGACATCTGTTTGACCAGGTCGCGCGGGCGGGTTTCGGATTTCAGCTCGGCGAAGATCTGGCCGGCACGCTTGTACATCGCGGCATAGTCGAGGATGCGAAGCGGCCCGAGGCCGCGGCGCAATTCACGGCCGAGATAGACGTTGGCGGCGGCCGTCAGATTGTTGCACAGTGCCAGGTCCTGATGGACGATTTCGATGCCATGCTGGCGCGCCTCGACCGGCTTGTGCAGGATCAGCTCTTTGCCGTCCATCTGCATCGTGCCATGGCTCGGTGGGAAATTGCCGGCGATCATCTTGACCAGGGTCGACTTGCCGGCGCCGTTGTCGCCCATCAGGCCGACAACCTGTCCGGCCTCGATCGACAACGAAACGTCGTTGACCGCCTGGATGGCGCCAAAATGCTTCGAGATGTTGGTGAGTTCGAGAACCGCCACCAGCCTTCTTGCCTCCCCGTGCTTTGCGGCCTGCGGTTCTGCCGCGGCCTTTCGCTCTCCCCAGTTCCTCCCGGAAGCAGCGATTTTGCCCATTTACGCATAAGCCACCTTGGCGTCAACCACGGCTTCTTTCGAAAAATCAGTTTTGTAGGACAAATAGCATTGACGTCGGCGACAAGGCGATATTAGCTAAGTGTCGGAGTAGCTTGCGCCGATCTCCCGGGTTGCCGGAAGGAATCGGTGAAGGTTTGTCGGTCAGGGATTTGGTAACCAGCAGTATCTGTCGGTGCCGGTCTGAGACTGAATATGAAAATGCTTATCGACCTGGCTTGGCGACACGAGTGCGACGTCCTCTGTCATCTTGCTCCGGGTCGATCTGTGTGTGGCGGGCACGTGGTGTCCGTTTGTTTCAAAAGGGAGGACTGACATGAGGAAATCACTATTGCTCGCTGCCGCCGCCGTCATGGCGTTGGGTGCCGGGCCGGCTATGGCCAAGAAACAGCTCGTCATCGTCGTGAAGGGTCTCGACAATCCATTCTTCGAGGCCATCCACCAGGGTTGCGAGAAATGGAACAAGGAAAACGCCAGCTCGGAATATGAGTGCTTCTACACCGGACCGGCATCGACCTCGGACGAAGCCGGTGAAGCCCAGATCGTCCAGGACATGCTGAGCAAGCCCGACACTGTGGCGATGGCGATTTCGCCATCGAACGCGCCGCTGATCGCGCAGACGATCAAAAGCGCCAATCCGTCGATCCCGATCATGACCCTCGACGCCGACCTCAGCAAGGAAGATGCGGCGCTGCGCAAGACCTACCTCGGCACCGACAACTACCTGATGGGTCACAAGATCGGCGAATACATCAAGAAGGCCAAGCCGAATGGCGGCAAGATCTGCACCATCGAAGGCAATCCGGCGGCCGACAACATCCTGCGCCGCGCGCAGGGCATGCGTGACGCGCTTTCGGGCAAGGACGGCCTCGCCGCGCTGGCAGGCGAAGGCGGCTGGACGGAAGTTGCCGGCTGCCCGGTGTTCACCAATGACGACGGCGCCAAGGGCGTGCAGGCGATGACCGACATCCTCGCTGCCAATCCCGATCTCGACGCCTTCGGCATCATGGGCGGCTGGCCGCTGTTCGGCGCTCCGCAGCCCTACCGCGACCTGTTCAAGCCGATGGCCGACAAGATCGCCAGCAACGCCTTCGTCATCGGCGCCGCCGACACGATCGGCGACGAGGTGGCGATTGCCCGTGACGGGCTGGTGACCGCGCTGGTTGGCCAGCGGCCGTTCGAGATGGGCTACAAGGCGCCCTCGGTGATGATCGACCTGGTCGAAGGCAAGCCGGTCGCCGATCCGGTGTTCACCGGCCTCGACGAATGCACCAAGGACACGGTCGACACCTGCATCCAGAAGTAGGTTCGCAGTTTCGGGGCGCCCTTCGACGGGCGCCCCGTCACAGACCGTCCATACGAACGCACGAGGCGACGCTGCTTTGGAGCGTAGGCCGCTGCTTTGTCGTGTCCTGAGTTCAGGCTTTCGACAAGCGGCTGCCGGGGAATACGAATGCCGGACGCGACATCAAAAAAGCGACCCGCCAAGTTGAAGGCAGAGGCTGAGCGGCCGGCCGGCGTTCGGCGTGCCGACGCCGCACACTTTCCCGGCTCGAGTGTGCACGCCTCGCTGGCCAACGAAATCGGGCTGAGGATCGTGCGCGGCGATTATCCGCCGGGAACCATCCTGCCCAACGAGGCCAAATGGTCGGAGACCTTCGACGTCAGCCGCTCGGCGGTGCGCGAAGCCATAAAAATGCTGATGGCGAAAAGCTTGCTTGCGTCGCGCCCGAAGATCGGCAGTTGGGTCGAGCCTAAGGAGCGCTGGAACCTGCTCGATCGCGATGTGCTGGCCTGGTACGCGACCTCGCCGGACCGCGAGGTGTTTCTCAGGACGGTGCAGGAATTCCGCCACATCATCGAGCCGGAGGCCAGCGCCTTTGCCGCGATGCGGCGCACCGACGAGCAGATGGCCGAGATCAGCCAGGCCTGTCGCGAAATGGGCGAAGCGACCAACCTGCAGGAGCGAACGCGCGCCGACACGCGGTTCCACCTCGCCATCCTGCGCGCCTCGGGCAACGATCTGCTGGTGCCGCTCGGCGTGCTGATCGAATCGGCGCTCGATCACCTCTTTGTTTTCGTCACACGCGAAACCAGCGACCAGCGTCGGGCGCAGGCACTGCACGAGGCGATCGAGAAGAACATCCGCCTGCAGCGGCCCGCCGCAGCCCGTGCCGCGGTGCACAGGCTTCTCGCCAACACCGACGATGTTATCGGGCGGTCGCGGCGGTGATGGTTGCACCAGGGCTGGCATTGCTCCGAACGATTGCAAAACTCGGCATTCCTTCGCGCCCCTCTCTGTCCTGCCGGACATCTCCCCCACGAGGGGGGAGATTGGATGCCACTTCGGCTTTCGCTAATCATCAACGTTAGGCAATGAGGGCGGCGACCTCGGATGGGCCAGGGATTCGGACTTTTTTACCGCCGCAGCGTATTTTGTTCTTGCTTTGTGCCGGCAGCTATGCTACTAATTTGGCTATGGTGCTGATTGGCGCCGACGACCCGCCCACCGAGGCGGGTTTTTTGTTTCTGGCTTTGAAATTGCAGTGTTGCCGATCTGAGGTCTGAGGGACAGCACCCCCCTCTGCCCTGCCGGGCATCTCCCCCAACAAGGCAGGGCAAATCGCGTAAGGAGTCCCCCTCATCCGGCCGCTTCGCGGCCACCTTCTCCCCGCTGGGGAGAAGAGGCTGACGCCGGCGCTGGCGATCTCCTCTCCCCTCGGGGAGAGGTTGGATTGCCCCGAATTGCCCTTCGCAATTCGGTTGGCAATCCGGGTGAGGGGGCTCTTGCCTACATGCGATTGCACTGCCTCAAGGGGGAAGATTGGCAGGTTCGCCAGTGGCGCTGACGCCTCGGAATGTTGCGGCAAGCTTGCGTGGCCAAAAGCTGATCGGCCGGCTCAGATCGTCTGCTTCTTGCCATCCCTGGTCGGCATCAGGTCGACGCCGTTGACCTTGCCGATATGCGTGGCCAGCATCGGCACATATTGGTCGGCGGGGCCGGCCGCGAAGGCGCCGGCGAAGGCGTTTTTGGTGGCGTTGCCGAGTGGGTTGGCGATGCCGGCAGCATCCGCCATCGATTCGAGATAGGTGAGATCCTTGAAGGCGTTGGCGATGCTGAATTTGTGCGCGTCGCGGTCGCCTTCCAGCGTCCAGCGCATGAAGGTCTGGTAGAAGCCGCAATCCATGCGGCCGTTGCGGATGACGCTGTCGAAGCGCGGCGGCGAGATGCCGACCTTCTGCGCCAGCGCCAGCGCCTCGGAATAGATCGCAGCGTAGCCGAGCGAAATGAAGTTGTTGAGCAGCTTCATGCGATGGCCGTCACCGGTGTCGCCGATATGGACGATGCGCCCGGCCCAGGTGTCGAGCACCGGCTTCAGCCGGGCAAAGACCGCGTCGGGCGCGCCGACCATGGCATCGAGCGTGCCTTCCCAGGCCTCCTTCGGGGTGCGGCTGAGCGGGGCATCGACATAGTCGACGCCGAGCGCCTTGAGTTCGGCGGCCAGCGCCACCGTCGAGACAGGATCCGAGGTCGAGCAGTCGACGGCGACCGATCCCGGCTTCAGGCCTTCCTTGAGGCCGCCTGGGCCGCGGATGATGGCTTCGACCTCGCGCGAGCCGGTGACGCAGATGAAGACGATATCGGATGCCGCGGCGACGTCGCGCGAGGTCGCCGCTTCCTTGGCGCCGCGGCCGAGCAGGTCTTCCGCCGGTGCGCGGTTCTTGCGGCCGAGAAACGTCAACGGATAGCCCTTGTCGACGATGTTCTTCGCTATGCCGTGCCCCATCAGGCCCAGCCCGATGAAGCCGATCTTTTCGCTCGCGGCGGTAGTGTTCATGTCGTTTCGTCCTATTTGCAGTGATGGATGACGGCGCTGCACCTTGCCGGCGAATTGTTGAAGCGGGTTTTTGCCGCATGCCGTGGCAGGCGATTGCAGAGTTCGATATTGTCTGACAATACACGTGAATTCCAGGGAGAGCAAAATGACGAAGCGGATCATGTTCACCGGCGGCAGCGGCAAGGCCGGGCGCCACGTCGTGCAGTATCTGGTCGAGCAGGGCTGCCAGGTGCTCAACATCGACACCAAGCCGCTCGACAATCCCAAGGTGCGCACGCTGATCACCGACATCACCGACAGCGGGCAGGTGTTCAACGCGCTGTCGAGCTATATCGGCCTGCATGAATTCGATCCGTCGCTGCGTTCGCAGCCGGTCGATGCCGTGGTGCATTTCGCGGCGATCCCGCGCATCATGATCACGCCCGACAACGAGGTGTTCCGCATCAACGCGCTCGGCACCTACAATGTCATCGAGGCCGCAGTGAAGCTCGGTATCCGCAAGGTGGTGATCGCATCCAGCGAGACGACCTACGGCCTGGTCTTCGCCAACGAACCGCGCGATCCGACGCATTTTCCGCTCGACGAGGAGTACGACGTCGATCCGATGGACAGCTACGCGCTGTCCAAGGTCGTCAACGAGAAGACCGCGCGGGCGTTTGCACAACGCGATGGCTCCGACATCTATGCCTTGCGCATCGGCAACGTCATCGAGCCGCATGAATATTCGCTGTTTCCGAAATGGTTCGCCGATCCGGGTTTCCGCAAGCGCATTGCCTGGAGCTATATCGACGCGCGCGACCTCGGCCAGATCACGCTGCGCGCCATCGAAAAGGACGGGCTCGGCTATCAGGTGTTCAACGCCGCCAATGACGACACCTCGTCCGACCTGCCGACAGCCGAACTGCTGAAGCGGTTTTACCCCGATGTGCCGGTCAAGGGCGAACTTGGCGAATACGAGACGCTGCTCTCCAACCGCAAGGCGCGCAACATGCTCGGCTTCCGGCCGGAACACAGCTGGCGGAAATATGTCAAGACGACCTGACGGGCGTACGTGATACGGAGCCGGCACTGGGCCAGCCCCGACGCGCAACGTTGAGAAGGCTCTGACTCAACCTCGAATTTGACATAGGCTATCTGCTGGCTGGTAATAACACGTTTCCCCCTTCGAGAGGAACGGTGCGGCCTGCGGGGAATTGTTGACTTTAAACGCAACTAACTCTATTCTGTATCGAGCGGTCGAAACCGGTCGGCTCGTCGCGCGGCCTGCACTTAACCAAAAGGTGGAGGCCAAGCGGTTTCTGTATGTAACGCCAAATGTTTATAGAGGATTGGCTAGGAAGGATCCCGACTTAAGCCATTTGCCGATGGCGAAAATGGAAGAACTGATAGCAATTTTTTGTTTCGGTTGGTTCGTGACGGCAAGCCTCAAAGGAGACCCAGACGAGCGGGGGCCAGACATCGAACGATTGCATTCTGTTGACGAGGTCTGGGTAATTTGTGCGCGAAAGCCTAGGCATGTCCAAGTGCGTCTGTTCGGTAGGTTTCTCGACGCCGGGGTATTCATAGGTTTAGGACTGCATTGCCAACATTGGCTAGGGATCAAAAAGAACTATAGCGAAACCGTCGCTGGAATCCCCGATCTTTGGGGCAACACCATGGGTAATGCGCAACCTTTTCGTGCAGCAACGGCGTTAGAGTACGTGAAGGGAATATGTCGAGATGTGGATGAAAAAATCTAATAAGGTTTCCGACCAAGCGTTCGTTGAAGAGTTCGAACGCGGGATACTTCGTTCGGCTTTTGTGAGCGCCTTTTGGGCGGTCATTCAAGCCAGGAAAGCGGAAACGGGGCTCACCCTAAGTCAGCTTGCCGATCGCCTCGGAATTAACAAGTCTGCGGTCTCTCGCTGGTTTTCAGGAACAAAGCCGAACTGGGAAATAGACACTATCGCGGACCTCGCGACTGCCCTTGAGGTAGACGTAGAGGTTGTGGTCGTAGACAGAAAAATGAACCGTCGGTTTGGGCCTGCGGGCGAGATACAGCCGCTTACGCTCGGAGCGGGGACCACACTAAGTTCCGGGCAGCATTCCATCCTGCCGGGAACCGATGCCGTGAGTGCGGTGTCAATACGCCTTGAGGCAGCATGATTTTGAACCCCCATGCTAGCGTCGTGTTTTGCGATGACCTTCGACAGGAGGCCAACGGGAAGCAGCTGCACATAGGGGTCTATAATGATGCCGTTTTATTCGACGGACCTTTGCCGTGGGCATTGCCCACGGGGCTGTGGTGTCTGATTAAGTATCTTGAACCGTATCCAGAAACTTTGCCTACCCTCGCGATAAAAGTTCGTCTTGAATCCAAGGCCGGTGGGGTAGTTGATTTGATAGAAGCTCCAGTGCCGAAGACCGACATCATCCCCCAGAAAGGACCCCTCGAATTTGAGAAGGATACAGTCAAATTATTGGCCCTTAGCATGAACATTCAACTGTCAACCTTGGTCTTCCAAGAGCCTGCAAAACTCGTGGTCGTAGTCGTTCGGGACGGGGAGGAAATCTCAGCTGGCCGATTGCGCATCTCGCAGTTGAGTAGGGATGGAGCCGGCAACCCCATCCCCGCTGTTTAGGCCCAAAGGGGTCAAGGTTCTCCGATACTTCACTTGTTGAAGGGGCAATACCCTTGATCAATAAGTTCTGAGCCTAGCCCTCACTCGTTTCCTGCCGTGCGGCAATTAAGCTACTTGTCTTTCCAGAATTCGGCCTGGAGTTGCGCCGCCTCATCGGCAAGCAGCGGACCAACGACTTCAGTCGGACGCTGCCCAGCTTCGAAGACGATCCTGCAGGGCAGGTCGAGTGTAGGATTCTCGACATGTGCACCCGTCGATGCCTTGAGGTCATGTTCGCTCTGGCCAAAGACGACCCGTCCGATGCCCGCCCAATAGATTGTGCCGGAGCACATCGCGCAAGGTTCGGCCGAAGTGTAGAGTGTGCAGGAGGCCAGCTTTTCGAGACTGAAATTCATCCCCGCCCATGAGGCCAGCAGCCTTTCGGCATGAGCGGTGCGGTCGCCCCCGCCGGCTTTGTAAGCGTTGGGCTGCTCGCGCAAAACATTGCCGTCCTTGTCAGCGAGGAGCGAACCAAAGGGATGTTCGCCGGCATCGCGGGCCTTGCGCGCGACTTCGAACGCCTGACGGAGCAGGCGCTCATCATAGGGGCGTTGTGGCATCGGCGGATCCTCCGGCTATGCCGCTGGACCATAGTGCCGAACAATCCGCCGACACAAGTCGGCGGCCTAAAACGCGTCGCGTTCGACCGGCCTCATGCTACGCGCTTCAGGTTCTTGTTTTGATGCATGTCGTATCGCAAACCCGCTGCACACTTTTGAGCGACATGCATCAGGACTCGTTGCGATTGGGGCGTTGAGCCAGCCAGATGCTGCCGATGACGAAAACGACGCCGGCGATTTGAGGCAAGGTCAGCGTCTGGTCCAGGAATACCCATCCAAGCAGCACGGCGGTCACCGGGCTGAGGAAAAGCAGCGATGACACCACGGCAGATTCCAGTCGCGCAATGCCCCGGAACCAGAGGACGTAAGTCAGCGCCGCACCGATCAGGCCGAGCCACACCAGTCCAAGCAGGTTGGCCGCGGTCGGGAGCGGGAGTGGAGGGCTCGAAAAGCAGGGCCACCGGAACGAGAAGCAGACCGCCGGCGGTCAGCTGCCATGCCGTAAAGGTAAGCAGCGATACTGGCGGTTGCCACTTACGGGCCAATACGCTTCCGAAGGCCATGGAGGCCGCCCCGGCGAGGCCGGCGGCAACGCCGACCGCATCGAGCGTCGCGTTCGGGGTCAGCACCAGCAATGCAACACCGGCGATCCCGACAAGGGCGGCGACGATCGCCAACCGACGGACAGGGCTGGCAAGCAGGGCAGCGGCAAGGAAAATCACGATCAACGGCTGGACCGACAGCACCGTCGCGGCGACCCCGCCCGGAAGCCGGTAGGCGGCGACAAACAACATGCTCAGGAAGATCGAGATGTTGAGGGCTCCGAGGACGAAACTGCGCAGCCACCAGATGCCCGTCGGCAGTTGCCGAACGATCGCCAGCAGCAGCAATCCGGCTGGCAAGGCACGCAGCATTGCGACCGTCATCGGCGAAAAGTTGGGCAGGAACTGGGTGGTGACGATATAGGTGCTGCCCCATATCGCGGGTGCAATGGCTGTCAGCAACAGATCGAAACGGCGCGTTTTCATAAGATTTCCAGTACTTCGGCAAGAGGGCGGCGCGGCTTTTGCGGCCAGTTGCCGGGCGCGGCGCGGCCGACCGCGATGAGCATCACCGGCACTTCATTCAGGCCAAGGCCAAACTCGCGGGCCACGCCTTCGGCATCGAAGCCTCCCATCGGACCAGCGACGAGCCCCAGCGCTTCGGCTGCAAAAATCAGCGTTGCAGCGCCAAGCGTTGCAGAGCGCACCGCTTCGTCGCGGGCAGCCCGAGGATCGGCATATTGTGCGCGGGCGCCTTCCTGCCAGCCCGAAGCCATATCCGCCGGCATGAAGCCGGCTTCGACGAAAGGACGCAGCCTTGCATTGAGGGCGGCGTGGTCGGGCAGTACGCCGCAGACGATGAAGGTGACCGCTGCTTCCTGCACCTTGGCCTGGCCATGGGCCACGCTGCGCAACCGCGCCTTTGCTTCCGGCGTCCGCACGGCGATGAACCGCCAATTCTGAAGGTTGTAGGCGGTTGGCGCGCGCGTTGCGAGACGTGCCAGTTCCTCAACCTCGGCATCCGTCAATGCGTACGAGGCATCGAACCGATTGGCCGACATGCGTCGCTCGATAAGGGAGATTGTGGGGTTGGTCATCATGTCATTCCGAAAATGAGAAAGCCGTTCGGGAAGCAGATATGGAATTTACCAACAGACGATAATATGTGACAATTGAAAGACATTGTTTACTGGAAGAGAATGGTGCAGTGGATCGCCTGACTGCGTTGCAGGTTTTCCGTCATGTGGCGGAACTGAACAGCTTTGCCGAAGCCGGACGGCGGCTCGGTCTCTCGCCTCCCGCGATCAGCAAGAACATCGCCGAGCTGGAGGCGCATCTGGGGGTGCGGCTCATCAACCGGACGACGCGGCGGACGGCGCCGAGCGGGACGTTGCGGGTCAGCGCGCCGATGACTGTCACGTTGACGCGGCTTTCGGCTGCCATTCCCGCGTTTCTATCGCGCTATCCCGATTTGAAACTCGATTTGCATCTTGATGACAGGCGCGTCGATATCGTGCGGGAGGGATTTGACCTTGCCATTCGCGGCAGCGACAATCTCGAGGATTCCAGCCTGGTCGCCAGAAAGCTTGCGGTCATGCCGCACGTGCTTTGTGCAGCTCCTGCCTACTTCGAGCAGCACGGCCGGCCTCAAACGCCTGCCGATTTGAAGGCGGCCAACTGCATCCGGTTCAGCCTCTCGGGGCATGCGGACATATGGGAATTCCGCAAGGACGGCCGCAGCGAGCGGATCGCCATCGACGGACGATATTCGGTCTCCTCGAGTCTTGCCGTGCGCGATGCGCTGCGCGCCGGCTTCGGCGTCAGCCTGATCCCCTATCCCTATGTCGAAAGCGACCTGAAAGCAGGCCGGCTGCAATCGGCTCTGGATGACTGGGACAAGGTCGAAACCACACTCTACGCGGTCTATCCGGCACGGCAGCATCTTGCCCCGAAAATCCGCGTCTTCCTTGATTTCCTGATCGAGGAATTCAGTCGGGACAAAGAGAAGCCGTTCGTGCCTCCCCGGCGTGAACGCCCGGCAAAGCGCTGTGTCGGCGAGGCGACGGATACGGAAAATCAAACCGAGATATTGCCGTCGATTTCATCTCCTTGACACGCCTCCAAATCCGGACTTTGTGGAGCCATGCAGGACGCGAAGCCGAATAAGGGAAAGACAGCGGCCGAGGCGTTCGCCGAACGCACGAGCGGTATTCGCCGCGCCGATGCGGCGCGCATGCCGGGGTCGAGCGTGCATGCGTCGCTGGCCAACGAAATCGGGCTGAGGATCGTGCGCGGCGACTATCCGCCGGGAACCATCCTGCCCAACGAAGCCAAATGGTCCGAGACCTTCGACGTCAGCCGCTCGGCGGTGCGCGAAGCCATCAAGATGCTGATGGCGAAGAGCCTTTTGTCGTCACGTCCCAAAATCGGCAGCTGGGTCGAGCCGAAGGAGCGCTGGAACCTGCTCGATCGCGATGTGCTGGCCTGGTACGCGACCTCGCCGGACCGCGAGGTGTTCCTCAGGACGGTGCAGGAATTCCGCCACATCATCGAGCCGGAGGCCAGCGCCTTTGCCGCCATGCGGCGCACCGACGAGCAGATGGCCGAGATCAGCCAGGCCTGCCGCGAGATGGGCGAGGCGACCAACCTGCAGGAGCGGACGCGCGCCGACACGCGGTTTCATCTCGCCATCCTGCGCGCCTCGGGCAACGATCTGCTGGTGCCGCTCGGCGTGCTGATCGAATCGGCGTTCGATCATCTGTTCGCTTTTACGACCCGGGAACTCGACGATTTGCAGCATGCGCAGAGGCTGCATGAGGCAATCGAGAAGAGCATCCGCCTGCAGCGGCCGGACGCGGCACGCAATGCAGTGCGCAAGCTGCTGGCCAATACCGACGGCGTCATCAAGTCCAGGTAGCCGCCGTTCGGCTCCCGGTTTGAGTGCTCAGTCGAACGGTCCGGTCGCGAGATGCCGCCGGGTCAGCCCGAGCAGCAAGGCCTGATCGCGGGCGGCGTGTTCGGGCGGGTTGACGACGGGGTCGCCATTGACGATCGCCGCCCAGAAGCCACGCATCTCCTCGACGAAGGCTTCCGCGTAGCCGGCGCGCAAATCTTTCTTCGACAGCGTGTGACCGTGCGAGGTCGTCACCGTCAGCCGGGTCGGATGATGGTTGAGCCAGGGCGAGGGGAATTCGAGCTCCAGGCTGGCATCGTCGAAGAACAGCGTGATCCGCTCCTTGTAGTCGGCGAGCTTAGGTACGGTAAGATGGGTCATGGTCCACAGCGCCTGTCCGTCCAGCAGCTTGACGGCGCCCTGGCCGCCGTCGCCATTGGCAAAGATCTGCGCGCCGACGATCTCGCCGTCCGGCACGCCGAGCGCATCGAGCAGGCCGTGAACGGCATTGACATCGTGAATCAAGGCCGAGCTGTAAGCGCCGGTAAATCCACGGAAAGCGAGATCAGTGAAAGGCACGCCAATGGCTTGTTCGACCTGGCGCTTCTGCTTGGCGGCGACAGCGGCGATCATGTCTTTTGGGATATCGGTGCCGCGCCTGTAGGGCTGATGGGCGATGAACGGCCAGGCGTCGGGATCGTTCACTTCCACCGAGACCGCGCGCAGCGTGCTCGATGTTCCCGGCAGCGAAGCGAGCGCCAGCCGGTAGCTCGGATCGAAGCGCTTCATGTAGCCCACTTGCATGATTTTCCTGGCGGCATCGCGCGCGGCGACGATCTCGGCGATTTCCGCCAGGGAACAGCAGAGCGGCTTTTCGCAAAAGACATGCAGGCCAACCGCCAGCGCCGCCAACACCTGTTCGTGATGCAATGGGTCCGGCGAGCCGATCACCACCGCGTCCAGGCGCTGGTCGAAGAGCTGGTCGACCGTTTCGAAATTGGCGATGCCATGGGTGTCGGTGACGAACTGCCGCGAAATCCTGGAGGGATCGGCGACGCCGACCAGCTCGAACAACTCACCGAGGCGCAGCAGATTGGGAATATGCTCGACCTGCGAGATCATGCCGGCGCCGACGACCCCGACGCGTAACCTGCTCATGCCATCATCCCCGCGATGTCCGATTGTCAGCTCAAGCCGCCGCAGGCGGCCGGTTGCCGATCTGGGCGAGCAGGCCGGCAATCTCCGCCTCGACCGCCTTCAGATCCTCGCCACCCGACATGATCGAGATGACCTCGTCGCGCGAGATGTCCGATTTGGCGTAGGTACCGCGATTGCGGCCGCGGTTGAGCAGCGTGAAGGTGTCGCCGACCGGATAGGCATGGTGGATGTTGTGGCTGATGAAGATCACGGCCAGGCCCCGCATGCGTGCTTCGATGATGAACTTCAGCACCATCGCCGCCTGGTGGACGCCGAGTGCCGAGGTCGGCTCGTCAAGGATCAGCACGCGCGCGCCAAAATGCACGGCGCGGGCGATCGCCACCGACTGGCGCTCGCCGCCCGACAGCGTGCCGACGGCTTGCGTCGGGTCGCGCACATCGATGCCGATATCGGCCATTGCCTGCCTGGCGATAGTGTTGGCGCGCTCCTTGTCGATGCGCGAGAAGGGCAGGCTGCTTTTGGTCGGTTCGCGGCCGAGGAAGAAGTTGCGGGTGATCGACATCAGCGAGATCATGCCGAGGTCCTGGAACACCGTTGCCACGCCGAGCTCCTGCGCGTCGCGCGGGCTGCGGAAGGTGACCGTCTTGCCGTCGACCAGGATTTCGCCTTTGCTCGGCCGGTAGACGCCGGACAGAACCTTGATCAGCGTCGACTTGCCGGCGCCGTTGTCGCCGAGCAGGCAGTGGACCTCGCCCGGATAGACCTTGATGTCGATGTCCTGGAGCGCGCGCACCGAGCCGAAATTGACGCTGACGCCGCGCAGTTCCATTGCGGGTTCGCTCATTTGGGCCCGCTCGGTCATTTGCCACCTCCGCGGCCGAGCGCCTTCAGCCTGATGTAGTTGTTGACCAGCACGGCCATCAGGATGACGATGCCGAGGAAGACCTTGAACCAGTCGGTGTCGATGCCGGTGTAGAAGATGCCCATCTGCACCAGCCCGAAGATCAGCGCGCCGAACAGCACACCATAGACTGTGCCGTAGCCGCCGGTGAGCAGCACGCCGCCGATGACGGCGGCGATGATCGCCTCGAACTCCTTGAGCAGGCCGCGCGTGGTGTCGGCGGAGCCCGCCTCCATCACCTGGATGGTGGCAAGCAGCGTCGCCGCGCAAGCGGTGTAGATGAACAGGCTGATCTTGACGCGATCGACCGGCACGCCGACGTTGCGGGCGGCGATCAGGTCGCCGCCGGTAGCGAAAATCCAGTTGCCGTATTTCGTCTGGGTGAGCACGTAGCCGGCCAGCGCCGTCAGGCCAAGCCACCAGACGATCGACATCGGAATGCCGGCGACGAAGGGAATGCCGTCGCTGCGGGTGCCGATCCAGCCTTGCGCGCCCATCCAGTGGAACAGGCCGGTGAGCAGATGGCCGTTGAACAGGCCAGCCGTCGCCGGGTCCGGTGCGCCTTCGAGGATGTAGGGAATTTGTGTGCGGCCGGTGACGGCGCGGGTGATGCCGATCGACAGTCCGCGCAGGATATAGAGCGTGGCGAGCGTGACGATGAAGGAGGGCAGGCGCGTCTTCACCACGATCAGGCCATTGAGATAGCCGGTGAGGATGGCAACGGCGAAGGCACAGGCGATGCCGCCCCATAACGGCAGGCCCCAGTATTTCACCGTCAGCCCGATGACGACACCGGCAAAGCCGACCATGGAGCCGACCGAAAGGTCGAACTCGCCGGCGATGATGAGAAGTGCTGCTGCGGTGGCGACGATGCCGAGCTCCGCCGACAGCGTCAGGAAGGTCATCGACCCCTGCAGCGAATAGAGGTTCGCCGCGCCCGGCAGCAGCGCAAAGATGATGATCGTCGCAAGCAGCCCGCCGGCAGCACCGGCTTCCGGCCGGCGCAGCCACTGGGTCAGCTTGCCGGTGCTGGCCAGCCGCTCGTCGGCGCCGGCGGCCCGCTTCGACGTCATGCCGAAGCGGTCGGTCGCCTTCAGTTCGCCCGGAGGTATCGCCTTGTCTTCCACGACCGCCATTAGGCTCTCCAATCGCTCAATTCGCAATCTTCGAACGGATCGGGAGAGCGCCTGGCGCATTCTCCCGTTCCGTCGGAGTGCTGGCCTAGCGGATGCCCTCTTTGGCGAGGGCCAGGATCGCCTTGGCTTTTTCTGGCGAGTCGATGAACAGCGGCCCGGTATAGGCGTTGTTCTGCGGCCAGAAGCCGTGCGTCGCCTGCTCGACCAGATAGATCACCGGCAGATAGCCCATCAGATATTGCTGGGCGTCCATGCCGAAGCCCATTTCGCCGGCGACGACAGAGTCGAGGACCTCCGGGCTGATGTCGAAAGTGTAGAGCTTGAGCTTGCCGAACAGTTCCTTGTCGCGGAACATCGGGATCAGCGGATTGGCGGCGGTGGCACCAAGCGCAAAGACGGCTTGGGTGTCGGGATGCGCCGACAGATAGGCTTCGGTGCGGCGCTGGATGTCGGCCGGATCGGGCGCCACGGCCAGAACCTCGGTGCCGCCGCCGGATGGCTTCAGCCCGTCATTGAGGCCCTGGCAGCGCTGGTCGAGGCTGACATTGCCGACCTCGTGGTTGATGCAGACGACCTTGAGCGTGCCTTCCTTGGCCAGCCGCTCGCCGGCCTTCTTGCCGGAATCATATTCGGAAACGGTGCCGACATAGAGCGTGGTGCCGAGCTCGGCGCCTTCCTTCTCGCCGGAATCCAGAACCACCATCGGAATATTGGCGGCAAGCCCGGATTTGACGGATTTGCCGAGTGCATTGGCGTCGGCGATGGAGACCGCGATGCCGTCCGGCTTGGTGGCGATGGCGGCGTCCAGAAGCCGGGCCTGCTCGACCACGTCGAAGACCTGCGGCGCGTAATATTCGACCTTGGCGCCGGTGAGGGCGGCCGCGTCATCGACGCCGCGCTTGACCACTGACCAATAGGGATCGGACGCCGACCCATGCACGACGAACGTGATGTGGACGTCCTTCGGATCCTTGAGGCCCGCGGCATATGCAATGCCTGTCATCAGGCCCGCCGTGACGAAGGCGCCCAATGCCGCTTTCAGAAGAGTTTTCATCTTATTCTCCCATTTGTCGTTGCAGTTCCAATCCCTCTGGCGCCGTTTTCCGGCCGCGACGATCGGCTCACGTCGCGGATCGGGTGGCCGCTTTGCGGGCCTTTGCCGACGTCAATCGCTGTTCGCCCGCGTTGTTGCCGCGGGCTGATGTTGACGATCGCCCGGCCGAGAGTGCTGCGCGAAGCTCCTCGCGCAACGGCTTCATGCCGATGACATCGATCGGCTGTGCGGCGAGCCAGTCGCGAAAGCCCTGGTCGCGGAACAGCTCGTACTCTTCGGTGCGGATATAGGCGGAGCGCGGCTCGATCAGCTCGAGTTCACCGGGCGCGTTGCAATGCAGGCAAAAGAAAGTCAGGCCCTCGCGCACACCCTCGATGAGCGCTTTGTAAACGGGCTCGATCGGCCTGGAGCGCGGCCGGCCCCAGGTCGTCTGGATGGCGGCGTCGAAAATGGCAAAGCCGCCGGCGCGGGCCAGCGCCACGCCGCGCTGGAACGCCTCCTCGGTGACGCCGACCAGATTGTCGTTGGGGGAATAAGCGGACAGGGTCTTGGTCAGCAGCACGGGCAGCTGATATTCGAGCCCGAGCTTGATGTAGATGTCGCAAAATTCGGGCGACAATGCTGCGCCCATATGCGCGTCGAGGTGGGTGACGTCGATGCCGGCGCGATAGGCGGTGTCGATCTGGGCGCGAAGCTCGGCCTCGACCGCCTGCGGCACCGCCTTGCGGCGCGTGGTCGCCACGTCGGGCCATAAGAAGCCGAACTCGTCGGTCAGGCCGGCCGCCCGCGACGGCGCGGTCAGCGGCCGCCATTTGTAGTGCTGTTTCTCGCTGTTCAGCGTCAGGTGGACGCCAAGGTCAAGGCCAGGGTTGGCTGCGGCGCTTTCGGCCATTTCGAGGAACCACGGGCACGGCACCATCACCGCGCCGGAACTGCAGACACCTAGCCCGTTCAATTCGAGAAAGGCGCTGTTGGCGCCGTGGCACATGCCGACATCGTCCTCGTGGAGCACGATCCGTTTGCTGGAGCCGGCGGCGTTCACGAATGTCGGCCTTTCCGCCGGCGCGCCGGTCTCGAGGGTCTTCCAAAGTGTGTCCCGTATTTCATGGAACCAACCGTTTGCCCAACTGGCCGGAATGGAACGCCGAAAGCTGGCTTTCCGACAGGGCCACTTTGGCGAATTCGGATGGGTACGATTTGCCTGCCGGCTGAGACACTTAGCTGCCGATTTCCCCAATCAGGGTTCAAAACCACTCATAGGAACCGTCTTCCGGGCGCAGATGGCTTGGTCGAATAGCGGCGGAGTGGTTCTTCCAAACTGTGCCGACAAGCCTACAGCTGTCCACACCATCAAGCGACCCACATTACCAAGTGACCCAAACTACCAAGTAACTTGGAGGCCTGCCATGTACACCGCCGGCGAAGAGGAAATCGAAGCCATTGCCAGGGTGATCCGCTCGGGCGCGCTGTTTCGTTACGGCAAGGACAGCGAATGCGACCGCTTCGAGGCCCGCTATGCGCAGCATCTTGGCGTCGAGCATTTCGCACTGGCCGCCAGCGGCACCTATGGGCTCGCGGCCGGCCTGATCGGGCTCGGCATCGGTCCGGGGGACGAAGTGCTGGTGCCCGCGCACACCTATATGGCGACAGCGACCGCGGTGCTGTCGGTCGGGGCCATTCCCGTCATCGTCGACATCGACGAGAGCCTGACCATCGATCCCGTCGCCTTGCGCGATGCCATCGGGCCGCGCACCAGGGCGGTCATCCCGGTGCATATGTGGGGCGCGGCCTGCAACATGAATGCGATCATGGACATTGCTGCCAAGCGCGGCTTGCTGGTGCTCGAGGATGTCTGCCAAGGCATCGGCGGCGGCTATGAGGGCCGCAAGCTCGGCTCGATCGGCCATGCCGGCGCCTATTCCTTCAACTACTTCAAGAACATGACCTCGGGCGAGGGCGGCGGCATTGCCACCAGCGACCCGAAAGTGGCGGAGCGGGCGCGCTGCGCCATCGACCCTTGCCATTTCTACTGGCAGGGCAGAAGCGACAGCATCAAACCCTTCGCCGGCATCGGCGCGCGTGCTTCCGAACTGATGGGGGCGATGCTCAACGTCCAACTCGATCGACTGGACGGCATCATCGAGGCGATGCGCGCCGAGAAGAAGATGGTGCTGGCCGGCACCCGCCATCTCGGCAATCTCGGTCTGACACCGTCGCCGATGAACAGCCCGGACGACGATTGCGCCGCACAGGTGATGTACCTACTGCCGAGCGAGCAGGCCGCGCAGACTTTTTCGAAGACCATTCCGAGCGTCGTTGCCGGCAAGACCGGCCGTCACAATTTCACCCAGTGGGACCAGGTGCTGATGCATGAAGGGGCGCATCATCCGGCGCTCAATCCTTATGCATTGCCCGAGAACCAGGGCCTGCGGCTGGATTACGCCGACGACCTCGGCAAGCGCTCGCTCGACATCCTCAATCGCACGGTGATGATCGCCATGAACCCGGCGCATGACGATACCGATATTCAGGACATGATCCACAACATCGACGCGGCGGCGCGGGTGGCGCTGGAAAATGCTTCGCTGGATGATGTCGAATTGCGCAAAGCGGCACCGGTTGATCTGCAGAAGTTCGACAGTGTGAACTAGACCAGTTCCGACACGGTTTGCTACCCTGCGGCCGAGTTCCTTGTCCGGCGGCCGGGCGGGGATTCCGGCCGGCATAACCGGTCGTCAAAAAATCCGCAGGCCCGTGTCGGATAGGCCGGGCTCCCGCTCGTCCTAGGGGCATCGATCACCAACCACGGAGGATTAACGATATGCCCGGCACCGTACGTCTGCACCGCGTTCTGACAACCAGCCCGGAGAAAGTCTACCGCGCGTTCCTCGAAGCGGATGCACTTGCGAAATGGCTGCCGCCGAACGGCTTCACCTGCACGGTTCATCACTTCGAGGCGAAAGTCGGCGGTACGTTCAAAATGTCCTTCCGCAACTTCACCACCGGCGACAGCCACTCGTTCGGGGGCGAATATGTCGAGCTCGTGCCCAATGAGCAGCTGCGCTACACCGACCGGTTCGACGACCCCAACCTGCCCGGCGAGATCGAGGTGACCGTGACATTGAAGAAAGTGTCGGTCGGCACCGAAGTGAATATCACGCAGGCCGGTATTCCAGATGCCATCCCGGTTGAGGCCTGCTATCTCGGCTGGCAGGAGTCGCTGCGAAATCTGGCGAAACTCGTCGAACCCGAGATCAAGCAGTAGGGTAAGCGCGCCCGGCTGATCCGTGGGGGCGATCTCTTCGCGCCAAGAGAGCGAAGCGGGCGCTGCCTTGGCTGCATCGGCGTCGCTAGCCGGGATCCTAGGGATTCCCGATCTTGCCAGGCAACATGCGCCGGCGCCGGAAAGCCCGGATTGGGGAAGCCTGGCTCTAGCTTCTGTCCAACCTTAGGAACGCGGCGCGCAGCGCCAGCACCGCGCGCAGGATCTGGCGTTCGTCCATTGCCGCATAGCCGAGCAGCAGGCCGTGCTCGGGTTCTGTGGAATGGTAGTTGATCGAGATGCCCTGGACGTCGAGCCCCTCCTTGACGGCGGCGGCGACCACGTCGCTGTCCTTGTAGGGCCTGACGAAGCTCGCCAGCAGCTGCATGCCGGAATCGTTTTCCGTGACGGTCAGCCATTCGGCCAGATGCTCCTGGCACAGCTTGACGAAGTTCGCCTGCCGGCGCGCGTAGAGCCGGCGCATGCGTTTGAGGTGCGTGGCGAAATAGCCCTGCGTGATGAAATCGTTGACCGTTGCCTGCAGGATCAGCGGCGCGAACTGGCCGGTGATGCTCACCGCCCGGTCGAACGGCACCGACAGTTCGCGCGGCACGATCAGATAGCCGATGCGCAGCGCCGGGATCAGCGTCTTGCCGAAGCTGCCGATATAGACGACGCGGTCGGCATGATCGAGCCCGCGCAGCGCCGGCACCGGCCGGCCGCGGAACCGGTATTCGCCGTCATAGTCATCCTCGACGATCCAGGCGCCGTTGCGTTCGGCGATGTCGAGCAACTGCAATCGCTCCTCGATGCGCATGATGGTGCCGAACGGCCATTGGCAGGATGGCGTCACATAGATCAGCCGCGGCGGCGGCAGCTCCGGATCGGCAAGATGCCAGCCACGCCGGTCGACCTTCAACGGTGCCAGCCTGGCGCCGCTGGCGAGAAAGGCGCTCTTGGCGCCGAGATAGCCGGGCTCCTCCATCCAGACATGGTCGCCTTCGTCCATCAGCACGCGCGAGACAAGATCGAGCGCTGCCTGCGCACCGGTGACGATGATCACCTGGTCGGCGGTGCAGCTGATGCCGCGCGACAGGCCGATGGTCGAGGCAATGGCCTGACGCAGGCCGGGGTGGCCGGCAAAGGAGAGATAACCAAGCAGGCTCTCGTCGCGGCTGCGTGCATTGCGCACCAGAAGGCTTGACCAGATGGTGAATGGAAACGACGCCGTTTCAGGCACGCCGGGATGGAAATTGATGACGCCGGCATTACGCGGCGGTTGCGGGCCGTTGACGATGGTCTGACCGCGCCGCGACAGTTTTTGCGGCGCTGCCAGTCCGGCGCGCAGAGATGCCAAGGGGCGGTTCTGCTGGATCGGCGCTACCCAGGTGCCCGATCCGGCACGCGCCTCGATAAAACCTTCGGCGAGGAGCTGGTCATAGGCGGCGATGACCGTGTTGCGCCCGACCTTCAGATCTTCGGCCAGCGAGCGCGTCGACGGCAGCAGCGTGTTCTGCGGGATTTGGCCGTCAAGGATGAAGCGTCGCAAGGCGGCGTAGATCTGACGATGCATCGGTTCTTCCGAAGCGCGGTCGACCGACATGATGTCGAGGGAAAGGCGCATGTGGTCGGCCAAGGCACTATCCCCCGACGAACCGGGCGGCGCGGGCGATCTTTTCCTCGTTGAGCCGACAGACGGTATCAAGCACCAGTCGCCTGGTTTCGGGGTGGACCTCGCGGCTGTTCTTCAGCGCGCGATGAACGGTGGCGGCGCCAAGTTCCGCCTTCTCGGCAATCTCCCGGATGGTGCAAAGCCGTTCCATGCCAAGCGCAGCTTCGAAAGCCATGTCGCTCCTCCTCGGTTGCATCAAGGCACGGCTTCCGGCCGGCCTCAAGCTTGAAAATCGGGGGCTTGAAATCCAGAGCCGGATTCTGCGATCCGCGCCGCACAGGGAGCAAGGCGGCGCGGATCGCCGGGCGCTTTCGCGTCGTTAACCCCATCGAGGCGCGCGCCCATTGGTTTCGTCCGGCCCTCAGTGCGAGCCGGTCATTTTGCCTGCCACGTCGCCACTTCGAACCCAGCCTTGCGGGCGGTGGCGAGCAACGAGACGTAGCCCTTGCTGGCATAGGTCAGCGGATGCGCCTTGGCCGGATCCTGCTCGGCCTCGACAACGATCCAGCCTTCATAGCCGCGCTCGGCGAGGGGTTTCAGCAATGACAGGAAATCGACCGAGCCGTCGCCTGGCACGGTAAAAATGCCTTCCATCACCGCCGCCATGAAGCTCATGTCCTCGCGGCGCGCTCTATCCAGCACCGGCCTGCGAACGTCCTTGCAGTGGAAATGCACGATGCGGTCGAGATGCCGTTGCAATAGCGACAGCGGGTCACCGCCCGAGAACAGGCAGTGGCCGGTATCGAATAAAAGGCCGACGCTTTGGCCCGTCGCCGCCATCAGCCGGTCGACTTCATTGTCGGTCTCGACGATCGTGCCCATGTGGTGGTGGAAGGCCATGCCGACCCCGAACGCGGCCATGCGGTCGGCGAGCATGGTCAGTTTCTCGCCATAGGCCCGCCAGTCGCCGTCGGTGAGGCGCGGACGCTCCGAGATTGGTGCGAAAATGCCGTTATGGCGACCGCGTGAGGTGTCGGCATAGACGACAATTTTGGCGCCAAGGTCTCGCAGCAGCTTCAGATGCGGGGCGATCACTGCAAATTCTTCGTCGACCGTACGGTCGAGAATGCGGCCATCATACCAGCCGGAGACGAGTTCCAGCCCATAGGAGGACAGGATCGGCCCAAGCACTTCGGCCTGCCGCGGAAATTTCCCGCCAAGCTCGGTGCCTCGGTAGCCGGCCTGCACGGTTTCCGACAGGCAGGTCTCCAGCGGCGTGTCGCCGCCAAGTGCTGGAACGTCGTCATTGCTCCAGGTGATGGGATTGATGCCGATCTTGACCGTCATGGCGCCAGGCTTTTGCGGGCTTGGGAATACAAGCCGAGCCTGCAAATTGGCGGCAAAGAGGACCTGTCACTAGGTCCAGTTCAGCCTGATTTGGCAGAACCAATCAATAGTGACCGATTCTAGTCTTCCTTTGGGCGGCCAAAAAGGACGCGCAGTTCGTCCTTTGCGTCCTCCAGCACTTTCTTCTGCGCCGCCGGCAGGTTCTTGCCGGCGCGGTTGATGTAGAAATTCAGCATCGACATGGCGGATTGAAACGGCCCCGCCTTGCGCCGGTCGCTGTGCTCGGCCGACCGCCTCAGCGAGGCGGCGATCTTCCTCGGATCGTGGGATTCGAAGATGTGCTCCTCGAGATCCAGCGCGTCGCTATGCTCGGTGACGTCGGCAGACCATTTCCGTTGCGCGGTCATGGCAAACTCCTTCCACAAGCTCGTTCGAAAAGAAAACGCCCTATGGTGCGCCACTGTTCCACTTCGGCCCGCATCCCTGGAGCCACGGATTGGCCCGTCGTGGCGCTGCTCCGCGATGCGAATGCGCTGATAGTGGTCAGAACCGCCGATTTAAGAACTGCGGACAGGAAACGTTCTTGACCCCCATCGTCTCAAACCAGGCAGCAAGTTCCGGCATCGACAGTGCCTATGCCTGGATACGGCTCGGCGTCTCGATGCTGCTGGCAACCATAGGCGGGGTCGGCATGTGGGCGGTGGTCGTGGTGCTGCCCGCCGTGCAGGCAGAATTCGGCGTCGATCGCGCCGCTGCCTCGATGCCCTATACTGCGACCATGGTCGGCTTTGCCGCCGGCAATGTGCTGTTCGGCCGCGCCATCGACCGCGTGGGGTATTGGGTTCCGGCGCTGATTGCCGCGATTACACTTGGCGCCGGCTTCCTGCTGGCGTCGCTGACCAGTTCGATCCTGCAGTTCACCCTCGTCCAGGGCCTGTTGATCGGCGTCGGCTCGTCGGCGATCTTCGGGCCGCTGATTGCCGACATCTCGCACTGGTTCAACCGGCGCCGCGGCGTTGCGGTGACGGCTGCCGCGTCCGGCAACTATCTCGCCGGAGCGATCTGGCCGACGGCGATGCCCTATGTCATGCAGACCGAAGGCTGGCGCTTCACCTATGCCGCGATCGGCGTCGTCTGCCTGGTCACCATGGTGCCGCTGATCCTGCTGCTCCGGCGCGGCGCACCGCCCCACGCGGCTCCCGGATCGCCGGGCAGCCGCGTGGTCCAGCCGATCTCGCTGTCGCCGGCGGCCTTGCAGGCGCTGCTCATCGTCGCCGGACTCGGCTGCTGCGTGGCGATGTCGATGCCGCAAGTCCATATCGTCGCCTACTGCATGGATCTCGGCTACGGCGTGGCGCATGGCGCCGATATGCTGTCGATCATGCTGGCGGCGGGCGTCGTCAGTCGGCTTGGCTCGGGCTTCCTTGCCGATCGCATCGGCGGCGTCAAAACCCTGCTGATCGGCTCGGTGCTGCAATGCCTGTCGCTGTTGTTCTACATCCCGTTCGACGGGCTTGCCTCGCTTTATGTCGTCTCGCTGGTCTTCGGCCTGTCGCAGGGCGGCATCGTGCCCTGTTATGCGATCATCGTGCGCGAATATATGCCTGCCAAAGAGGCTGGCCAGCGCGTCGGCATCGTCATGATGGCGACCATCTTCGGCATGGCAATCGGCGGCTGGATGTCGGGCTGGATCTACGATTTGACCGGTTCGTATGCCGCCGCGTTCCTCAACGGCATTGCCTGGAACCTGCTGAACATTTTGGCCATGGTGCTGCTGCTGTGGAAGGCCCGGTGGAGCGCTGCTGTGACGGCCTGAAGCACGGCGACACGGGCACAGTCTCTCCGGCGGTCGCTTGACAATAGCCGAGGGCTGCGCGACGCCAGACAAGGTGTGGCAACGGGTTGGCAAGGCAGCAGTGGCAAAGACCCTGAACATCGTCTCACGGTCGCGTCTGGGCGGTTGCCCGGCGTCGGGACGAGTATAGTGATCAAGCCGCGCTCGCGCCGCGGCGGCGGCCGCCCGACCATCGCCGACGTCGCCCGCAAGGCCGGCGTCGGCGCCATTACCGTATCGCGCGCCTTGCGTGAGCCGGGGCGCGTCTCGGAAGATCTGCGCCGCCAGATCGAGTCTGCGGTGAACGAGCTCGGCTATGTGCCCGACCCGAATGCGCGGGCGCTGGCGTCGGCGCGCGCCGAGGTGTTTGGCGTCCTGGTACCGTCGCTTACCAACAACGTCTTTGCCGAAGTGGTGCGCGGCATCTACGACAGCCTGTCGGACGGCCCTTTCCGCATCCAGCTCGGCAACACCCACTATTCCGGCCTCGAGGAAGAGCGGCTGCTGCAGGTGTTTGGTCCGCAACGCCCGGCCGCGCTGATCGTGGCCGGCATCGACCAGACGCCGGCCTCGCGAAAACTGCTGGAAACGGCAGGCTGTCCGGTCGTGCAGGTGATGGAGACCGGGCCCGATCCGGTCGACATGATGGTCGGTTTCTCACATTTCGAGGGCGGCAAGGCGGCGGCGGAACATCTGATCGAGGCGGGCTATCGCCGGATCGGCTTCATCGGCGCGCGCATGGATCCGCGTTCGCAGCGGCGGCTTGCCGGCTATCGCGCGGCGATGGAGGCGGCCGGCCTGTTCGATCCGAGGCTCACCACCACGACGCCGGTGCCCTCCAGCGTGACACTCGGCCGCGAATTGTTCCGCGACGCGCTGGCCAAGGTGCCGAGCCTCGACGCGGTATTCTGCAACAATGACGATATCGCGCTTGGCGTGCTGTTCGAATGCCATCGCGCTTCGATCGCCGTGCCGAAGACGATCGGCATCGTCGGCTTCAACGATCTGGACATGATGGAGGTTGCTTTCCCGTCGGTCACCAGCGTTCGGACCTATCGCTACGAGATCGGCCGGCGGGCTGTCGCTATGGCGCTTGCGGCTATCGAGGGCAACAGGCCGGAGCAGCGGGTCGTCGACCTCGGCTTCGAACTCAAGCGACGTGAAAGCACGGCGCGCTGAAGCGAGCTCAACGCAATGTAAATGGCGCTTTACATAACGTCATGGTAGCGCTACCACTTTCCACGGTCGGAATTTCGCCTCGAAGAGCGGAGTCTGTTTATTATACATAAGCGACAGCTCATGCTTGTTTATTATGTATAATATGATAGTTTTTTGCGGGATTAGCCGGGCAATAAAGGAGGAAATCGGGTCGGCATTCGGCCACCTGAACGCGCAACGGGTAAGGCGGGAGGTGCCGGGCCGGGAACGCGCAAATTCATCGACGTAACAACAAACAAAACTGCAACTGGGAGGAATATCGATGATCAAGTCACTCGTTGGCGGTATCGTTGCCGCCACTGCTTTTGTCATGCTGAGCTCGTCGGCGATCGCCGATCCTGAAATCGTCAAGGGGCCATCGGCCGAGCCTGAGTGCTTCGCGCCCTGGTCTGCCGATACGCAGTTCTTCAAGTTCCCCAAAAAAGACGGCCCGTACCGCATCGCTCTGGCCAACGGCTACATCGCCAACACGTGGCGCATCCAGATGGTGCAGACGGCGAAGGCCTATGCGGCGCAGCCGGAGGTCGCGGCCAAGCTCAAGGAATTCAAGGTGGTCTCGACCGGCGAAGACGTGCCGGCCCAGATTTCGGCAATCAACAATTTCATCGATTCCGGCTATGACGCGATTGTCGTCAACGCCCAGAACCCGACCGCATTCGGCCCTGTCATCAAGCGGGCCAAGGAAGCCGGCGTCGTGCTGGTCGCTTTCGACAACATCCTCGACACCAAGGATGCCATCAACGTCAATGTCGACCAGAAAGGCCTTGGCGAATTGTGGGGCAACTGGCTGGTCAAGCATGTGCCGAACGGCGGCAAGGTGCTGGAAGTGCGCGGCGTCGCCGGCACGTCCGTCGACACCGACCGTCACAACGGCATCCACGAGGTTCTCGACGCGTCCGGCAAGAAGTGGGATGTCACCGAGGTCGTTGGCAAATGGGATGACGGCGTTGCGCAAAAGGCTTCGGCCGACGCCATTGCCACCAATGGTCCCTTCGACGGCGTTACCGGGCAGGGCGGCGATACCGGCATCGTGCAGGCGATGATCGATGCCAAGCATCCGTTCGTGCCGTTCGGCGGCGAGACGGAGAATGGCTTCCGCAAATTCTGCGCCAAGTTCGCCGCTGACGGCCTGAAATGCTCGTCGGCCGGTACCGGCCCGGCCCAGGTTGCGGTTGCCATCAAGACAGCGATTGCGGCACTTGAAGGCCAGGTCGTGCCGCAAGCGGTCAAGCTGCCGCTGGCGATCGTCGAGGATCCGAACTTCAAGGCAGGCCAGGATTACTTCCCCGACCAGTCCGACAATTTCTTCGTCGGCAATTCCTTCCCGACCTGCGGCATCAATTTCACGGCGCAGGAAATCATGGGCCAGAGCAAGGAAAACCAGTAAGCTCCAACAGCCCGACGCCGCGGGAAATCCCGCGGCGTCGGCGCTCGACATCCTGATTGCCAAGCGCCTGGGGAGGGCCGATGGACGGTGCGGTTCCGCTCTTCCGCATGGAAGGCATATCCAAGCGCTATGGCGGCGTGCGGGCGCTGGAAAAGGCCGAGCTGTCGGTCACTCCAGGCAGCATCCACGCCATTCTCGGCGAGAACGGCGCCGGCAAATCGACGCTGATCAAGGTCATGGCGGGGGTCGTCGCGCCCGACGAAGGCCGCATGATGCTGGACGGAAGCGAAGTGACCTTCGCTTCGCCGGCCGCCGCCAACCAGGCCGGCATCGTGTGCATCTTCCAGGAACTGTCGCTTGTCCCCGAACTCAGCGTGGCTGACAACATCGCCATTTCCGATCCGCCCAAGCGTTTCGGCATGATCGACCGCAAGGCACAGCGCCGCGTTGCGGAAGAAGCCCTGGCTCGCGCCGGCGCCTCCGATATCCATCCACTGGCGCTGGTCAAGGATCTTCCTCTTTCAAGAAGGCAGATGGTCGAGATCGCCAAGGCACTGGCGCGCAAGCCACGCATCCTGATCCTCGACGAGGCGACCTCGGCTCTGACCGCCGCTGACGTCGCCAGGGTTTTTGCCGTGTTGAAGCGGTTGCGTTCGGAAGGGCTGGCGCTGCTCTACATATCGCACCGCATGAACGAGATCGCCGAGCTGGCCGACCAGTGCACGGTGTTCCGCAATGGCCGCAATGTCGCCAGCTATGCGGCCGGCACCAAGAGCGACAATGAGGTCGTCGAACTGATGATCGGGCGCGAATACAGCCACATCTTTCCGCCCAAGCCCGCGCGGGCGGCTGCTACAGCCGCGCCGGTTCTCGAGGCGCGCAGCCTGTCATGGACGGATCGGCTGCACGATGTCTCGCTGTCGGTCGGGGCGGGCGAGGTGGTAGGGCTTGGCGGCCTCGACGGCCAGGGCCAGCGCGAATTGCTGCTCGCCTTCTTCGGTGTGCTGCGCGGCCTGTCGGGCCAAATCCTGATCGACGGCAGGCCGGTCGCGATCGCCAGCCCGGCCGCCGCGCGCGATGACCGGATCGGCATGGCGCTGATCCCGGAGGACCGCAAGACCGAAGGCTTGATGCTGCCGATGACGGTGCGCGAAAACCTCTCCTTCGCCGCCCTTGACCGGCTGTCCAGGGCCGGCATCATCGATCGCGCCGCCGAGCAGCGGCTGATCGACGACATGGTCGGTCTTCTGGCGATCAAGACGGCCGGCCTCGACATTCCGGTCGGCGCGCTGTCCGGCGGCAACCAGCAGAAGGTCGTCATCGCCAAATGGCTGATGCGGCAGCCGCGGATCATCCTGCTCAACGACCCGACACGCGGCATCGATGTCGGGACCAAGCAGGAGCTTTACCAGTTGATGCGCAAGCTTGCCGACCAGGGCGCGGCAATTCTGTTCTATTCGACCGACTATGACGAGCTGATCGGCTGCTGCGACCGGGTGCTGGTGCTCTATGACGGGGCGGTGAAGCGTGAACTGGTCGGCGCCGAAATCACCGAGCGGGCGCTGATCGCCAGCGCGCTCAACATTCACGAAGAGATGCCAAAGCAAGGAGCGGACGCGTGAAGGATTGGCGCTACTGGCTTGCCGAACAGCGCGGAACGCTGCTGGCGTTCGGCATCTTCGTCGTCATGTTCGTCATCTACACCTCGAACCATCCGGCGGGCTTCACCGCCAACGTCGTACAGACGGCTTCGAACAAGGGCGTGCTGCTCGCCTTCGTCGCCATGGCGCAGACGCTGGTGGTGATCACCGCCGGCATCGACCTCTCCGTCGGCATGATCTTCACGCTGACCAACTGCCTGGCGTCGTGGCTGGTCGTCGGCACCGGCATCGAGACCGCCTTCGGCGTCATCGCCGTGCTCGGCACCGGGCTGCTGTGCGGGGCAATCAACGGCGCCATCGTTATCTATGGGCGCCTGCAGCCGATCGTCGCCACCATCGCCACCGGCGCGGTCTATTTCGGCATCGCGCTGCTGCTGCGGCCGTTTCCGGGCGGCTCGGTCAATGAGGGGCTCGCCGACGCGCTGACCGGGCGCCTGTTTGGTATTGTGCCGGCGAGCCTGGTGGCGCTGGTGGCGGTCGTGCTTGTCGTCTGGGTGCCGTTCAGCCGGTCGGTGCTCGGCCGCGCCGCTTATGCAGCCGGCTCCTCGGAGATGGCGGCCTACATGTCCGGCGTGCCGATCCGGCGTGGAAAGTTCGCCGCCTATGCGCTTGCCGGGCTGCTTGCCGCGATCGGCGGGCTGTTCCTGACGTTCTTCACCTATACCGGCGATGCGGCCTATGCGAGCGGCAACGCCTATACGCTGTTTTCAATCGCCGCGGTCGTGCTTGGCGGCGTGTCGCTGTTCGGCGGCAAGGGCAGCGCCATCGGCGCGATCTTCGGCGCGCTTGCCTTCCGCACCATCGGCGACCTGCTGTTCGTCTTCGATTTCGATCCGCTCTGGCAGCCTCTGTTCCAGGGCGTCATCCTGCTGATCGCGGTCAGCCTCGGCGCCTTCGCCCTGTTCCGGGTCCGCAACCGGCTGGAGTGGTTCCTGTGAGCGAAACGACTGTGAGTGGTCTCGCCGGCCGCATGCCGAAATTCCTCCGCCGCGCCGACCCGGCGGTGCTGACGGCGTTCGCTTGTATCGTGCTGCTGCTTTTCCTCGGCAGCCTCTATTCGCGCAGCTTCCTGTCGCCTGAATACCTGTTGCAGCAGCTCAAGGTGGCCTCGTTTCTCGGCGTCATCGCCACCGGCATGATGCTGGTCATCCTGCTCGGCCAGATCGACCTGTCGGTGCCATGGTCGGTGGCGGTCGGCGCCATGATGGCCTGTGCCGCAGCCGCGTACGGCCCTGTCGGCGTGGCGCTTGCCATTCCGTTCGGCATCTTCTGCGGTGTCCTGATCGGCATCGTCAACGGCATTGGCGTCGCCTATCTGCGCATTCCCTCGATGATCATCACGCTCGCCACCAACGCGGTCGCGCAGGGGCTGATGGTGGTCTATACGGGCGGTTTCTCGCCGCAGGATTCGGCAACCGGTGCGATGCGCTATCTGGCGACCGGCTTTGCCGTTCCTGGCGTGCCGAACGCAGTTCTCATCTGGGCGCTGATCGGCGCCGCAATGGTGTTCGTGCTGACCCGCACCGGCTTCGGCCGCACTGTCTACGGCATCGGCAACCGCGAGCGTGCCGCCTATCTTTCCGGCATCGACACACGGCGCGTGGTGATGATCGCCTTTGCGGTTTCGGGCGGGCTCTCGGCCTTCGGCGGCGTGCTGTTGGCCGGCTATGCCTCCAAGGCGGCACAGTCGATGGGCGATGCCTATCTGCTGCCGTCGATCGCTGCCGTGGTGCTCGGCGGCACCTCGATCCTCGGCGGACGGGGCTCGTATCTCGGTACCGTCGCCGGCGTCATCCTGATCACGCTCCTGCAATCCATCCTTTCCGTCATGCAGATGCCGGAGGCGGGGCGGCAGATCATCTACGGCGTCGTCATCGTCGCCATGCTGCTGCTCTATGGCCGCGCGCCGGCAAGCCGCTGACCTGCATGACCGGGAACGACGTGTCATATAAGCCGGCGAGCACTGTTCGAACGATACCCGCCATCGTGGTGATGGGCGTTGCCGGCTGCGGCAAGTCGGTCGTCGGCGAAGCGCTTGCAGCGGCATTGGGCGCCCTCTTTATCGAAGGCGACAGGCTGCATCCGCCCGAAAACGTCGCGCGCATGGCGAGCGGACAACCGCTTACCGACGCGCTGCGCGCAGGCTGGCTCGACGCGATCGGCCAGCGCATGGCCGCGTCGATCGCAAGCGGGCAACGTGTGGTCGCCGCCTGCTCGGCGCTGAAGCGCAGCTATCGCGATCGCCTGCGCGGCTTTTGCCCGGATATCGTTTTCGTCTATTTGGAGATCGACCCGGCAACGGCGATGCGGCGCGTCGGCAATCGCAAGGGCCACTTCATGCCGGCAAGCCTGGTCGACAGCCAGTTCGCCACGCTGGAGGCGCCAGCGACGGACGAGGCGGCAATAACCTTGGATGGCACGCGTCCGGTCGCCGACATCGTCGCGACTGCCTTGAGCTTGCTGGCACGCTAGTTTAGCGCCTCGTTCAGTCCTGCAACTTTCGAGATTGGCTGTCATCCCTGGATTTCGCCAATCACAATGGTGAAGAGCGTAGAACTCGACGCGTGTGCTTGCATCGCTCTATGCCTCATCGCCATCGTCGAGCAAGCGGGTGGCGCGCCAGCGGGTGAGCACGATGTTGGTCTGTTCGATGACGAAGAAGCGCGCGGAATCGCGGTCATAGCCTTCGGCCAGCAGCTTTTCGTAGTCGGTGTGCATATGGCGGATGTGGGCTATTGTCGCCAGCCATACGGCAATGCTCGGTGGCAAGGTCTTCATATGCACGGCGCCGGCATCGGCACGGATCTTTTCCATGTCGGCATAGGGCGCCAGCGGCAGGAGCGCTGTCAGTGCCTTGGCGATGGCGCGGCGGCGGCCGGTCGGGGCGCTCACTGCTCATCCGATCTGGGTGACTCGTCCCGCCCGGCCATGGTCGCCTCGGCGAAGGCATCGGTCGAAGCGAAATAGGGCTTGATGTCGATGACCGGCGTGCCGTCGAGCACGTCGATGGCGTCGAGATCGATGCGGCCGATATCGATGTCGACGGCAACCAGCCTGGCTACATGCAGCCCAATTGGGTTCGGCCGGGCAGGGGAGCGCAGTGAAAAGACGCCCTTCGGTTCAACTGCATGGCGGGGTTTCTGGACAATCAGTTGCCGCGGCGCATGGTGCAGCCAGGACAGGATGATCACGTGGCTGGCGCGTTCCAGCCCAAGCAGGCCATCCCGGTAGAGCGGGTCGATGACCAAGTGCGCCGGCTGTCCTGTCTCCCGCGCGGCCCTCATGTTTTTGGGGCAGGTTTCCCGTGTCGTCCAAGGCGAAGCGATGCGGCCGATGAAGACGACATGGCCATCCGGCGGCATCGTTTCCGGGTCGGTTTCCAGAAGCTTTTCGCCGCTGCGCGTTTCGAACATGGTTCTCGCCTCGATGCTTGCGGCTTTGCGCGATCCGCCACGCATGCGTCATTTTCTTGTCCGGAAGCGACATAGCGCTTGCAAGCCTATCAAAATCGACATAAACATATGTTTATATCTTTTCAAAGAGAATGCTCGCATGCATGTCGCTCTCGACACGATGGTAGATACGTTGAAGGCGGCAGCCGAATCCAGCCGGCTGCGTATATTGGCGCTGCTGTCGCGCGGCGATCTAACCGTTTCCGATCTCACCGAAATCCTCGGCCAGTCGCAGCCCCGCGTCTCGCGCCATTTGAAATTGCTGCTGGAGGCCGGGCTGATCGGCCGCTACCAGGAGGGCTCGTGGGCCTTCTTCCGGCTTTCGGATTCCGACACGTCGCGCGATTTCGTGCTCAGGCTGGTCTCCGGCATCCGCGGCGCCGATCCACAGGTCGAGCGTGATCTCGAACGGCTGGCCGCGGTCAAGCGCAAGCGGCAGGACCGGGCCGCCCAATACTTCTCGGTCAACGCCGCAAGCTGGGACCATATCCGTTCGCTGCACGTGCCGGACCGCGCGGTCGAAGCAGCACTCGTAAAGCTCGTCGGCAAGCGGCCGTTCCAGTCGATGCTCGATCTCGGCACCGGCACCGGGCGCCTGCTCGAGATCTTTTCGCCGCTCTATCGGCGCGGTGTCGGCATCGATATGTCGCGCGAGATGCTGACGGTGGCGCGCGCCAATCTCGACAAGGCCGGCGTTTCGAATGCGCAGGTGCGGCAGGGCGATATTTTTGCGCCGCCGGTCGAGCGCGACGCCTTCGATCTCGTTACCATCCATCAGGTGCTGCATTATCTCGACGATCCTGCCCGCGCCATCCGCGAGGCGGCACGGCTGTTGCGCCCGGCCGGCCGGCTGGTGATCGTCGATTTCGCGCCGCACACGCTGGAGTTCTTGCGCGAGGAGCACGCGCATATGCGTCTCGGCTTTTCCGACCGGCAAATCGGCGACTGGTTTTCCGAGGCTGGCCTCGATCTCGAGGACAGCCAGGAATTCGAGCCGCGCGGCGGCAACGAGGCCAAGCTCACCGTCAAACTCTGGCTCGGCCGCGATCGGCGCATGCTGATTGCCGAGCCTTCCAACGACAGACAACCGGCCAATGCGTATCCGATAGGGGAAACCGCCTGATGAACCAGTTCCGCTTCTCCCGCCGCCCCGACATCGGCGACAAGGTCAGGGTTTCGTTCGAGTTCTTTCCGCCGAAAAACGATGAGATGGAAGCAAGGCTGTGGGACACGGTCACCCGGCTTGAGCCGCTCAAGCCGAAATTCGTCTCGGTCACCTATGGCGCCGGTGGTTCGACCCGCGAGCGGACGGCCCGCACCGTCAAGCGCATCCTCAATGAAACGACGCTGACGCCGGCAGCGCACATGACTTGCGTCGATGCGGCGCGTCACGAGGTCGATGCGGTGATCCGGGAGTTCGCCGATATGGGCGTCAAGCGTTTCGTCGCTCTGCGCGGCGATCCGGCCGAGGGCGTCGGCGCGGCCTACCGGCCGCATCCGGAAGGCTATGCCAATGGCGCCGAACTGGTTGATGCGCTGAAGGGCGCCGGCGATTTCGACATATCGGTCTCGGCCTATCCGGAAAAGCATCCGGAAAGCCCGGATTTCGCCACCGACTTCGACATGCTGAAGCGCAAGGCCGACAACGGCGCGACGCGGGCGATCACCCAGTTCTTCTTCGACAACGATCTCTATGAGCGCTATGTCGAGCGGGCACGGCGGGCCGGCATCTACATACCGATCGTGCCGGGCATATTGCCGGTGCACAATTTCACCCAGGTCGCCAACTTCTCGGCGCGGTGCGGCGCCTTGGTGCCGGCATGGCTGGCCGAGCGTTTCGATGGGCTGCAGAACGATCCGCAAACGCATGCGCTGGTGGCATCTGCCGTGGCGGCCGAGCAGGTGCTGGACCTTGTCGAGCGCGGCGTCGGCGATTTCCACTTCTACACGATGAACCGGGCCGATCTGGTCTTTGCCATTTGCCACATGATCGGCATCAGGTCGCACGAAGTCGAGGCGGCGGGATCAGCCGCGGCGTAAGGCGGCAGGCACTTTTTGAAATGTCAAAGATCGGGGGAATGCAAAAGGGCCGGGCAAAATGCCCGGCCTTTTCAATGGTTTGGAATATTCTGTGCTGGTCTTCCCCCGCTCAGCGGCCTTATGGAAGGACGCCCATAATGAGGGCGCCGATGAATGCAAACGCAGCACAAATCATCAATGCGTTGATCGGCCTCGTCAGTCCCATGTCATAGCCTCCTCTTAAAGAGCTATGGCGAGAGTCTAGGGTCATTTGTGCCACAGGCAAGCAGAAACTTTGCTGCAATGCGACGAGATTGTGGAATTTGCGACCTGCCGTTTGCCGTTAGGCATTGAAACTCTTTGTCAAAAGCCGGCCCGGGACCTGTGAATAATTTGTGGCAAAGCCGGGGCAGCAACGAGAATGGCAGCGCTACCGCGGCGGAAATCGGAATCGATTTTCGGACCGACTGAAGATTCGACGCATCCTTTGCGCATCCAACCGGATGCTGCACGCTATACGCACGCTATACGAATGCGGTGGGCAATCGGCAGCGTTGTGAGATAGCCAGGACTTGAATTTTCTGCCAATTGGCAGTATATTGACTGCCAAGTGATGGAGGTCGGAATGAGTGTCGCTTATGCGGTTCGCGATCCTGCAAATCAGGCTTTGCCGGCAAATCTGGCGGATGCCTCGGCACGGGCGCGGCTCACGCCAGCGGCTGTTGCCGGCATCGTCAGGCTCGCAGACATCTGGCATCTGACCAGCGCCGAGATCTGTACCTTGATCGGCGACGTGTCGGAGAGAACCTGGTTCCGCATGAAGAAAGGCGAGTGGGAGGGCGTTCTCTCCCAGGATTCGCTGACACGCATCAGCGCCCTGATCGGCATCTTCAAGGGACTGCGGCTTCTGTTCTCCGAAGCGCTTGCCGATGAATGGGTGCGGTTGCCGAACAAAGGGCCGCTTTATGGTGGCCGGCGCCCCCTGGACGTAATGATCGAGGGCGGCATTCCGAAGCTGCTGCAGGTTCGCCAACATATCGACGCTTTGCGCGGTGGACTTTGAATGCCGATCCCGCCGCGCGCTGACATTTCCCAGCGCGACCCGATCCGGCTGATTTCGACAGGCAGGCTCAAGGAACCGGTCCTGATGCCGTTGGCCAGGAATCATGGAGATTTGGAGGACCTTGCGGAACTCGAAGGGGCCACCAGCGGCCGTCTTCAGGCGCAGCAAGGGGGATTGCCCGACCTCGATCCGCGCGAACTGGTTTTCGGGAGACCGGGCTACACCTTCATCAATGCGGCGTTCGCTTACACCCGTCCGGGCGGCAATCGTTTCAACGATGATGCCAGGGGCGTCTGGTACTGTGCGTTCGATGCGGAAACCGCGCTCGGCGAGGTCTCGTTTCATCTGACGCGCGAGCTTGCCGCGATCGAACGGTTCGAAAACGTCACCGACTATGCGGAGCTCGTTGCCGACTTCATAGGCTCGTTTCACGATCTGCGCGGCGCTGAGTTCAGCAAGGACCCGGTGCTCGATCCGGATACTGCCTTAGCCTATCCTGCCGGGCAGGCGCTGGCGAAGCAACTCCGCAAGCAAGACGCCGCGACCGGTTTTATCTATCCTTCCGTGAGACATGTTGGCGGGACCTGCCTTGCCGCCTTCCATCCAGATCTCGTTCAGAATCTCCGGCAAGGCGGTCTCTGGCGTCTGGAATGGCAGGGTTCATCTGTTCCGGCGATCACGCCCATATAGCGCCATCTCTAACGCCGCCCGAACAGGCGACCGTCGATGGTGACGAGGCCAAGCGCAATCAGCGCCATGCCGCCCAATTCGAACAGTTCGAGCCACTCGCCCAGGAACAGGAAGCCGAGCAGGATGGCACTGGCCGGCACGATGAGCGTGACCAGCGAGGCGTTGGTGGCGCCGGCCGAGGCGACAAGGTTGAAATAGAGGATATAGGCGAAGGCGGTCGACAGCAGCGCCAGCGCCAGCACCGCCGCCCAGACCGGCGGCGAAGCCGAGAACAGATTGGCGGTCCCGTAGGTGAACAGAACGACCGGGATCATGATGATGGTCGAGCAAGTCAATTGTCCGGTGGCAATGACCGGTGACGGCACACCCTTGAAGCGGCGGGCAATCATCAGCGCAACCGCATAGGATAGTGACGCTCCGATGAGCGCGAATTTCGCCCAGACCGGGCCGCCGAGCCCGGCGACGAGGCCGGGACCGATCATCACCGCCGTTCCCGCGATACCGAGGGCGATGCCGGCAAGCTTGTTCCACGACAGCTTTTCGTCGCTGGTCAGGGCGTTGGCGAGGATCAGCGTCCAGAACGGCGTCGTCGAATTGAGCACCGAGGCGACGCCGGCGCCAAGCTCGGTCTGGCCGGCAAAGATCAGCGAGAAAGGGATGACATTGTTGGCGAGCGCCAGCAGGAAGAACAGGCCGGCATGCGGCAAAGCGAGGCGAAAGGATGGGCCGCGAACCGCAAGATAGAGCTGAAGTGCCGCCGCCGCGATGGTGACGCGGAACAGCACCAGCACCAGCGGAGGAAGTTCCGCCACCGCAATGCGGGCAAAGAAGAACGAACCGCCCCAGATGGCGCCGAGCAGCAGAAGCTGCGCCCAGTCCTTGAGCACCATCGGCCCGCGCATCGTGGTGGTGGCAGCTATCGCCATTGGTCGTCCTCCCAGACGAGATGCCTTGCTCTTCAGGCGTCTGTTCACGCCATACCCGATCCGGCCGCAAGGGCCACCCGAAACCTGAGCGATGGCCTAGCTCGCCCATAACCGGCGTACAGAAAGGCGTAGCGCCGCGAAGCCGGGGCGGCGAGACATAGAATTGTTTTCATTAGCCGCTAGCTTGGATTAATTGTGCGCAGCCTCAGTCAAGGGATTCGTCCATGCAGCGATTCGAAAATGCCCGCGAGGCAGCGCTGGCGCTGCGCCCGGACGATCCGATCTATTGCTTCCGCCCGCAGGTGCTGAAGGCGGACGCCAAACAGTTCATGGGCATGTTTCCCGGCAAGACCGCCTATGCGGTCAAGACCAATGGCGAGCAGATCGTGCTCAACGCACTGGTCGAGGCCGGCGTCAGCGCCTTCGATGTGGCCTCGCCCGGCGAATTCGCTGCCGTGCGCGCCGTCTCGCCGGACGCCGAGATGCTCTACATGCACCCGGTCAAGGCGCAGTCGGACATCAGGCTGGCGCTGGAAAAGTACGCCATTCGCGTCATTTCGCTCGACCATGAGGACGAGATCACCAAGCTGACCAGGGTGGTGCGGGCGCTCGACATCGATCCGGGCGCGATCACCGTGTTCGTGCGCATCCAGACGAAAGGCTCGGCGGCCTACGAACTGTCGAAGAAGTTCGGCGCCGGACCGGCCAATGCGGTGGAACTCGCCGAACGGCTGAACCGAACCGGCTACAAGGTCGGGCTGTGCTTTCACGTCGGCAGCCAGATCGAGGATCCCGACACCTATGAGCGGGCGCTGGCTTCGGCCGACTGGGTGCGCAACCGCGTCGGTTTCGACATTGCCGGGCTCGATGTCGGCGGCGGCTTTCCGGCCGAATATGGCCATGACCCGAACAGCCGCAAGCCGGAGATGCCGTCGCTCGGCCAGATCATGTCGCGATTATCGGGCGACCTCCAGGAGTACCAATTCGACCAGATGCCGCTGGTGGCCGAGCCCGGCCGGGTGATCGTGGCGCGCTGCCTGTCGCTGATCGTGCGCGTGCTGCTGCGCAAGGGCAAAAGGCTCTACATCAATGACGGCATCTGGGCGTCGCTGTCGGATTCATGGACCGGCAAGATCACGCTGCCGGCGCGCTTCATCCCCGATCCGGCGATCCGCTCGCGCAATGGCGAGGACAAGACCATCGTGCCCTTCAAGGTCTGCGGCGCGACCTGCGATTCCGTCGATATATTGTCGCGGCCGTTCTGGCTGCCCGAAACCGTCGATACCGGCGACTGGATAGAGATCGGCCATATCGGCGCCTACTCGCTGTCGCTCAGGACACGGTTCAACGGCTTCTATCCCGACACCTTCGTCGAGGTGGCAACGCCATTCGACGAAGGCGACGCGCCGCAAGGGTTCGCCAGCCTCGAGACGATGGCGGATTAGTGAATAGTGAATAGTGAATAGTGAATAGTGAATAGTAGTAGCTCTTGTGCTCTGCGCGGCTCAGGTGTTGTTCTTTTCACCATTCACCATTCACCATTCACCATTCACCATTCACCATTCACCATTCACCATTCACCATTCACCTTCACCATTCAGTCAGGCTACTCCGCCGCCGGCCTGGATGTTCTCGCCGGTCAGCCAGCGAGCTTCGTCCGAAGCCAGGAAAACCGCGACATCGGCGACGTCGCGCGGCCCTCCGATCCGGCCGAAGGGCGACATGCCGGCGGCCACGGCCCGGTCCCGCTCCGGAAGCAGGTCGGTGTCGGTGAAGCCTGGCGAAAGCGCATTCACGGTAACGGCGCGCGGGCCGAGTTCGCGCGAGAGGACGCGGACGAACTGCTCGACGGCTCCCTTACTGCCGAGATAAAGCGCCGTGTGCGTGAAGAACATCTTCGTTCCACCGGTGGAGACGGCAATGATGCGGCCACCGTCGCGAACGCGGCGCGCCGCTTCCTGAAGCGTGAAGAAGGTGCCCTTGGCATTGGCCCCGAACACATGATCGAAGTCCGCTTCGGTGGCCTCGACGAGCGGCTTTATGACGGCGACGCCGACATTGGCTACGACGATGTCAATCGGCCCCATCTGCCGTTCGGTTTCGTCGAACAACTTGCGAATGTCGGGGATGCTGGAGACGTCCGCCTGCATGGCGACGGCTTTTCCGCCAATCCCTTCAATGGCGGCAACGACTTCCCTGGCTGCTTTCTCGTTGCCGACATAGTTGACGACCACGGCAGCACCCTTGGCCGCGAGCCCCTCGGCGATGGCGCGTCCGATGCCGCGCGAGCTGCCGGTCACAAGTGCGGTCTTGCCTTCGAGTGGACGATGCATGGCTGTTCCTTCGTCTGGCTACGGCCGCCTCGATCGAGCGGCGTTCCGGGGAAAAGCTAGGGGCGTGCTATTGCTCAGAGAATAGCCTATTATCTAACTGACTTGTTAAGCCTGAGGTACATAATGCGAGGAAGCGAGTTTTCCGAACTCACGGCATTTGCAGCAATCATCGAAGAGGGAAGCTTTGTCCGCGCCGCGGCCAAGCTCAGGATTTCGCCTCCAGCACTCAGCCAGACGATACGTGGGCTGGAAGAGCGTCTCGGTGTCCGCCTGCTTAACCGCACCACGCGCAGCATGTCGCCGACCGCTGAGGGCGAGAAGCTGTTTGCCCGCATCGCACCGGCATTCGGCGAACTGGAAGGCGCCGTCGCGGACGCGCATGCATCACGCGGCCGGCCAGCAGGCTCGCTGCGCATCAATGTTCCGCGCATCGCCGCCACGCGTTTCATCGCGCCGATCCTCGGCGATTTCCGCCGCGCCTATCCCGATATCGCCCTCACAATCATTGTCGACGACATGCTCACCGACATCGTCGAGGGCCGCTTCGATGCTGGAATCAGACTGGGTGAGCGGCTGCACAAGGATATGGTGGCTGTGAAGCTCAGCGAGGAGCTCGAGATGGCTGCAGTGGCGGCGCCGAGGTATCTGCAGCATCACCCGATACCCCGTCACCCCGCGGACCTGCATCAGCACCAGTGCATCAATTTCCAGTGGCCGAGCGGCGGCAATCTCTACCGGTGGGAGTTCGCCCGAGGCCAACGTGCCCTGGAAGTGGCCGTCAGCGGTGGCCTGACGGTCAACGATACGGACCTGATGATCGGGGCGGTTCTGGATGGGGTCGGCGTGGCGTACATGCTGGAATACCAGGTCCGGCCGTGGATCGAAGCGGGAAAGCTCATCCGCTTTCTCGAAGCCTGGTCGCCGAGATTTCCGGGTTTTTATCTATATCACGCAAGTTCCCGGCAGGTTCCCGCGCCGCTGCGAGCCTTCATCGATTTCTTGCTTGCCAGGCGGTGATGTGAATAGTGAATAGTGAATAGTAGTAGCTCTGGTGTTCAGTGCGGCTCCGGTGCTATTCTTTTCACCATTCACCATTCACCATTCACCGCCCTCACAGCCCCGCCAGCAGCTCGAGCGTCGGCCAGCCGTCGACCGGCAGGCCCAGCCGCATCTGCTCCTTGCGGATCGCTTCGCGGGTGTTGGTGCCTAAAATGCCGTCGACGGTGCCGACGTCATAGCCTTTCGCCTCGAGCTTGGTCTGTAGCGCCTTCATCTGGTCGCCGTTGAGGCCGGGTTCCGGGTTGCGCGGATCGAATCGCGGCGCGCCCCCCAGCCGGGCGGCAAGATTTGCCGCGGTCAGGGCATAGGTGAAGGATTGGTTCCACTCGAGATAGACGTCGAAATTGTCGTAGGTCAGGAAGGCTGGCCCCTTGCGACCCATGGGCAGCGCCAGGCCGGCCTTCAGGCCGTTGTCGAGAAGCGGCGTACCGTCGGGCCTGGTAACGCCCCACTGGGTCCATTGCATCAACGGCAGCTTGTTGGTGCGTCCCGTCTGCTCCCACGGCAAATCGTCGGGCACACGGACTTCCTCGATCCAGGGCTGGTCGCGCTTCCAGCCGCGCGACTGGATCTTGCTGGCCGTGCTCATGATCACATCAGGCGCGCTGCCGCGCAGGTCGACCAGGCCATTGCCGTCGCCGTCCACGCCGTGGCCGAGATAGTCGGAAGGCAACATCTGCGTCTGGCCGATCTCGCCGGCCCAGGCACCGGTCACGTCGGCCGGCACCACGCCGCGATCGATCAGCATCAGCAGCGGCACGATCTGCGGCCGGAACAACTGCGGGCGGCGGCAGTCATGCGAGAGGCTGACCAGTGCGTTCAGTGTGTGGAAATCGCCTTGCACGGCGCCAAAATCGGTTTCCAGGGCCCAGAAAGCAGCGATGACCGGCGCCTGGACGCCGAATTCGCGATCGGCGCGGGCAAAGATCTCGGCATATTTTTGCAGATTGGCCGCGCCTTGCTTCAGTCGATGCGACGAGATCATGCGGTTCGAGAATTCGATGAAGGTCTGGGTGAAGACGCCCTGGGCGCGGTCGCGTGCCAGCGCCTTCTCATCGAGGGTGGCGTTTTCCAGCGCATCAAGGCCGGCAGCGCCGACGCCGGCCGCCCTGGCCTCCGCCGCCACGCCCTGCTTCCATGCCTCGAAATCGCCGCCGCATTGCTGTGCCGCGGCCGGCACGGCGGTCAGGAGCAGCGCCGCGAGAATTCCAAAGCGCGATCGCATCGCCATCCTTCCGAGAAGATTACCAGCGGTTGCGGGTATTCGTCATTGGCTGTGTCGAAAAGCAGGCGGCAGGCCTGGTGTCAACGGGTGTTCTGCCGCAACCACTTCTTCCAGGCGGCTTCGGAGCCGTTGAAGACGTTGATGTCGGCGTTTCCGGCCATGCCCGGCACGACGCCCGTTCCGGTATACTGCCAGAAGGTGAATGGATGGCTGCCGTATTTCTGGCGCGGGTGCCCGGCGACGGAGCGCAGCCAGTAGGGGTAGGCCCGGAAACCCGATAGACCATTATCTTCGAAGAAGTCGACCGACGTGTAGATGATCGGCTTCTTGCCGTAGTGTTTTTCGACGATTTTGAGGAATGTGCTCATCTCGCTGCGTACCGTGGCGGAATCTGGCCGCAGCTTGCAGGTCGGCGATTTCGGGTTCCATTCCATGTCGAGAACGGGCGGCATCGCCGAACTGTCTTTGGGCACGTTCTGGATGAACCAGCGCGCCTGGGTAGCGGCCGGCGTGCAAAAGTAGAAGAAATGATAGGCGGCACGGGGGATACCCGAGGCCTTCGTGCGGCTCCAATGCTCGTTGAAAGCTTCATCGAACCGGTCTCCGCCTTCGGTAGCCTTGATAAAGGCAAAGGAGATGCCGCTGGCCCTGGCCGCCGGCCAGTCGATCGATGTCTGGTATTTGGAGACGTCGGTGCCGTGGACGGCGTAGCTCCACGGTGCGCCGCTATCCCATTCATGCGGGTCGGAATCGGCAAAACGGGGCGCGCGTACCGCAACCGTCGGGGCGCTGGACGACGACAGCGATGGCGTCAGATCATCGACCGTCGAGCAGGCACCAAGCAGCATCAGCGTGATGAGGACCGCGAAACGGCGCATCGCTACTTCCCGAGCCGGTTTCAGCCGGCCGCTGATGGGTCTTTCCGCGGGTGGCCCCTCGACCGGGCGCGACGCGTTTGAAACTGACTTACGCGAAGCGCCTGGATCTTCGTTTCATGCATTCCCAAACCGTTGCGCAGTTTGGGACACATGCATGCAAGCCCAGCCGGACGATCACCCCACAGAATCGCCCAGTCCCTCGTGATCGCCGATCATGGTTGATATTCGGTTGACGGCGCTCGACAAGAGCCGCGATTTTGCCGAAACAATGGCGGCAAATCGATGACATAGATCGCGCTCGGGGGGAATTCGAAAAAAATGCAGATCCTTCTGAAGTTCGTCAAATGGCTGCTGGGCCTGGCTGTGCTGGCCGCTGCGATGCTCGCCGGCTGGCTGTATTTCGCGCCGCCGGAACTGATCCGCGTCGGTTCCGGCTATTCGGCCAAGATCGTCTGTTCGAACGTCTTCATCGCAGGGCGAGACGCCGACGACGTGCTCGCCGTCGATGTGCAGGCGCCGGGCCATCCGCTGCTGAAGCTGATGAGAGTGTCGGTGGACAAGGAGAAGGGAACGGTTTCGGCGGGCCTGTTCGGCGGGCTCGGCAAGAGTGTCGCGGTCGCCCGCGACGGGCTCGGCTGCGCCTCGGTTCCCGACAGCGATATTGCCGCCGCCAAGGCTGTCGCGGGAGTTGCACCGACGCCGGCGCCGCTGCCCGATGCGATCTGGCCGGAGGGCGACAAGGCCGATGCCTCGCAGGATCCCGAGGTCACGGCAATCCTCGACGATCCGGCATTGACCGGTGCTGGCATGCGGGCGGTGGTGGTGGTCAAGAACGGCCGCATCGTCGCAGAGCGCTATGGCGACGGCTTTTCCGAAAAGACCCCGCTACTGGGCTGGTCAATGACCAAGACGGTGAATGCGGCGATCGTCGGCACGCTGATGAAGGACGGCAAGCTGGCGATCACCAACCAGGGCCTGTTTCGACCCTGGCAAGCAGATGGCCGTGCCGTGATCAGCCTCGCCGACATGATGGCAATGTCGAGCGGACTGGAATTCAACGAGGATTATGGCGACGTCGCCGATGTGACGCGCATGCTCTATCTCGAACCGGACATGGCAGGCTTTGCCGGATCCAAGCCGCTGACCGGCGAGGTCGGCAAGGTGTTTTCCTATTCGAGCGGCACGGCGGTGATGCTGTCCCGATTGTGGCAGGACGCGATCGGCGACAAGGACAAGGCGCTGGCGTGGCCGAGGGTCGCGCTGTTCGATCCGCTCGGCATGCGGAGCGCGGTGCTAGAGGCCGACGAGCACGGCACCTTCGTCGGCTCGTCCTATCTCTATGCCACGGCACGCGACTGGGCGCGCTTCGGCCAATTCCTGCTGCAGGGTGGCGTCTGGAACGGCAAGGCGATCCTGCCCGCCGGCTTCGTCGACTGGATGCGGGAACCGGCAACTGCCTCGAAGGTCTACGGCAAGGGGCAATTATGGATCGAAGGGCCGGGCGACGAGGAAAATCCCGGCGCCGGCATTGCCGCCGGCCTGCCCAAGGACACCTACTGGATGGAGGGGCATGATGGGCAAACGGTCGCCATCATTCCCTCCGAGCAGCTGGTTGTGGTGCGGCTCGGGCTGACGCCGGCCAGGCTCGGCTACCGGCCGCAGGTAATGGTGGCGGCGCTGGTCAAGGCGCTGCATTAGGCTGTATCGATATTCAGGTGATACCGGCCTGCAAACGGCGGTTTCCTGCGCTTCCGGCCTTCGCCGGCCAAAGCACTCATGAGCGGTCGTGGCAGTTAAGGCTACGGCCGGCGTAGGCCGGTGCTCACGTACCCAAAAGTACACCCCGCGCCGGTTCTCGGAGCCCACCGTTTTCGACTCGGCCTGACCTGAATCTCAACACACCCTGGCTATCGACCTAGGCCGATCACAGCGAGCCACGCATAGCCGCGATAAAGCGCTTGGAAACGGAAGCTTGCACCGGTTCTTGCAGATTCCGAATCCAGAACCGCGCGCAGCGATTGACGTGGCTCGACATGGAATTTTTTCAGCCAGCCGCGCAGCAGCGTGCGGAACCAGCGGGGCAGGGCCTCCTGCTGGCCGAAATCGACGATATGCAGCGAGCCGCCAGATGACAGGGCAGCAAGAGCCGCGGATACCGTCTTCTCCCAGCCGGGGATCATCGACAGCGAATACGAGACAAAGACGCGGTCGAAATTTTCGACGCCGAACAGCGCCTTTGCGTCGAAATCCGTGGCATCGCCGCGCGCCAGCGTGACGCGGCCGGAGAGGCCTTCGCGGGCAAGGGCGGCGGTGGCCGTCTCCAGCATCTCGGCCGAAATATCGAGGCCGAAGAAGCGCGCGCCGGGATAGCGGCGGGCGGCAAGGATGATGTTGCGGCCGGTGCCGCAGCCGAGCTCGAGCACGGTGCCGCCGGCCGGCACATCCAGGCCGGCGATAAGCCGGTCGCGACCGAGCAAATAATATTTGCGGGTCAGGTCGTAGATATGACGCTGCCAGCGGTAAACGCCGTCCATCAGCTCGGCATGGCTGGCCGGCAACTCGGTCGTGCTCATGCGCCCTGCTTCACGTAGAGATGAAAGCCGCCATAGATCGCCGAGCGGTCGCGCGCCGAAAACTCGCGCGAGGCGTCGTTCTCGTAGCGCCACTGGTCGAGCAGCGAATTCGAGACGCGGCCGGGCAGCAGGCTGGGTTCCGCTGCGGTGCGGAAGATGACGCGGGCGCCGGTGGAGGCGGTTCGGGTGATCTCGGCCCACAACCCGTTGAGCTGGTCGTCCGTCATCCAGTCCTGTGCGTCGAGCAGCACGAAGCGGTCGACCGAACCGGCATCCTTGCCGGCAAGGAACTCGATCAGATTGGCATGGTGGATTGCCACGCGATCGACATTGTTGCGGATCGTCTTGTAGTTGCGCTTTTCGAGATAGGCGGGCAGGGCGGCCTCGCCGGGATTGGGATAGCGGCGGGCAAAAGCCTGCCAGGCGAAATAGTTGGTCTTCAGCGGAAAATCGCAGGCGAGCTTTTCCAGCCGCGCCTTGAGCACGCTGGCCATGGTGCCGTCACCCGAGGTGATCAGCGAATCGTACTGGGCCGGCGGAATGCCGAGGCCGAACAGCGAAGCTTTTCGCGAAGTCGCCCATTTCAGCAGCGGTTTTTCGAAGACCGGCGCCAGCTCTTCGTCGAAGAAGCGGCGCTGATCGGCGATGCTCTTGGCGTCCATGATGTCGGCCGGGTCGACGCCGAAGAATTTTGCGGTGCGATGGCCCATGGCGATGAACAGGCCAAGCAGGCCGGTCTGGTAGAAATTGCGGTCGAAGACAGCGATGCGGCGACGGCCGCGCCAGCTGCGGCGCTCCCAATAATGGCGGCTGACCGGGTCGAGATGCGGTGCGATGAAGCGGTCGTAGGCCTGCGAATTGTGCCCGGTCTCAGCCGCGCCGAAGAAACGGAACAGGTCGCCCTGCGACGGCAGGTGACGGACGGCTTCGAGCTTCATACGGTTCAGCGCGATGTGGGCGGTGTTGAGGTCGACGGCATCGATCCTTTCCGGCGACCGGGTGAGATAGGCGAGGATGTTGCAGCCGCCCGAGGCAATGGTGACGATGCGGTGACCCTTGCCGAGCTGCATCGCGTCCATGTCGATTTCGGGGTCTTCCCAGATCTGCGGGTAGACAAGGCCGGAGAACAGGAACGCGAACAAGCGCTCGGAGATGCCGGCTTTCGACAGCGGGCGGTTCTGGTAGACGGCTTTGCCAACTTCCTTGCCGCGGCGAAAAACCAGTTCTCCAGAAATGTCCGTCATGGCAAGGCGATTCCCCGTTTGCTTTGCCGCAAGCGGGTAGCGCAGGGTCATGACAGGCCGGTGACAGCCTGTTGACGCGAGTTCAGGCCTTGCCAAATCCACCAGGCGTCGGCGTCGTCACGATGACTGCCTCGCCGGCGTCGAGGATGGTCTGATCGCAGGCCTTCAGGACCTCGACGCGGCCATCCTTGCGCCGGACCTTGGTCGAGCCGGCCTCGCCATCGCCGCCTCCGTCCAGTCCCTGCGGCGGGCGGTTGCGATGCGAGGACAGGATCGCGCATTCCATCTTTTCAAGAAAGCGGATGGTGCGCTTGGTGCCGTCGCCGGCGCTCCATTTGCCTTTGCCGCCGGAACCTTCGCGGATATGAAAGTCCTCGAGCAATACCGGGAAACGCAGTTCCAGCACTTCCGGGTCGGTCAGGCGCGAATTGGTCATATGGGTGTGGGCGCCGGAGGTGCCGTCAAAGCCGCGACCGTTGTTCATGCGGCCGGCCGGCGAACCGGAGCAGATCGTCTCATAATACTGGTACTGCTTGTTGCCGAAGGTGAGATTATTCATCGTGCCTTGCGCATTGGCCATTGCCCTCATCGCGCCGAACAGCGCGTTGGTGACGTGCTGCGAGGTCTCGACATTACCGGCGACGACTGCCGCGGGATAGGCGGGCTTCAGCATCGAGCCGTCGGGAATGATGATGTTGATCGGCCGCAGACATCCGGCATTCATCGGGATGTTGTCTTCGACCATGACGCGGAAGGCATAAAGCACCGCGGCACGGGCGACCGGCTCTGGCGCGTTGAAATTGTTCTTCATCACTGGCGACGTGCCGGTGAAGTCGACGGTCGCTTCGCGCTTGTGCCGGTCGACCGATATCTTCACCTTGATCATTTGGCCGGTGTCGGTCGGATATTCGTATTCGGAACTGTCGGGCAGCCGCTCCACTACGCGACGCACGCTTTCGGCGGCATTGTCCTGGACATGGCCCATATAGGCTTCGACGACGCCAAGGCCGAAATGCGCGACCATCTTGCGCAGCTCGGCGACGCCCTTTTCGTTCGCGGCGATCTGCGCCTTGAGGTCGGCGATGTTCTGGTGCGGATTGCGCGCCGGGTAGGGGTGGTCGGTCAGCAGCGTCTCCAGGTCCTTCTCGCGGAACCTGCCGCGATCGACGATGCGGAAATTGTCAAACAGCACACCTTCCTCATCGACGGTAGTGGCAAGCGGCGTCATCGAGCCGGGCGCGGTGCCGCCGATGTCGGCATGGTGGCCACGCGAGGCTACGTAGAAGAGGATCTCCTCCCCCCTCGAGGGGGAGGTGGCGGCGAAGCCGCCGGAGGGGGTCGTTGCGGCAGTGCTCGACGCATTTGTGGTGCCTTCTGAGAGGACCCCACCCGGCCGCTTCGCGGCCACCCTCCCCTCGAGGGGGAGGGAAAACACCGGTGTCACCACGGTGATATCAGGCAGATGCGTGCCGCCATTGTAAGGGGCGTTCAGGGCAAAGACGTCGCCGGGGTGAATGTCGCCGGAATTGAGCCGGATGATGGTCTCCACCGAGCGGTCCATCGAGCCGAGATGCACCGGCATATGCGGCGCGTTGGCGACCAGCGCGCCATTCCGGTCGAAAACGGCACAGGAGAAGTCGAGCCGCTCCTTGATATTGACCGAATAGGCGGTGTTCTGCAGCGTTACGCCCATCTGCTCGGCGATCGACATGAACAGATTATTGAAGACCTCCAGCATCACCGGATCGGCTTCGGTGCCGAGTGCGGCCTGCCGGTGCTTCTTCTCGATGCGGCGCATCAGTACATGGTCCTTGGCGGTGATCTCGGCCTGCCAGCCGGGCTCGACGACGATGGTCTGGTTCGGCTCGATGATCAAAGCGGGGCCGGCGATCTTGTTACCGGGCTTCAGCGTTTCGCGAGGGAAGATGCCAGCGTCGCGCCAGATGCCGTCGACGAAAATTTTCCGCGTCCCGGAAGGACTTGCGGCCTTGTGTTCAAGAAATGAATCGCTTTCGTCGCGGCCGGTGCTGCCGGTATCGGTACCTTCGACGCCGACCGATTCGACGATCATCGGCTTGTCGTCATAGACGAAGCCGAACTGCGCCTTGTGCGCCAGTTCGAAGTCCGCCTTGGCCTGCGCAATCGAGCCGTGCCCAAAGTTCACAGGCAGCGCGGTATCGGTGCCGTCATAGCGGATCTGCAGCACCGGCTTCGAGGCGACCGCGTCTTCGGTGATGCCTTGCGCGGCGAGTTCGTCGATGACGGCTTTGCGCAGCGTTGCGATGAGCTCGTTGATCGCCGGCCCGGAATCGTCCGCCAGCGGCTTCAGCAGCGCCTGCTGGCGTGACGCAAACACCGAGGACAGGCCGATGCCGTATGCCGAGAGCAGGCCGGAAAAGGGATGGATCAGCACAGCCTCCATGCCGAGCGCATCGGCGACGAGGCAAGCGTGCTGGCCGCCGGCGCCGCCGAAACAATTCAGCAGGTATTCGGTGACGTCGTAGCCGCGCTGCACCGAAATCTTCTTGATGGCATTGGCCATGTTTTCGACGGCGATGGTGACGAACCCTTCGGCAACGGCTTCCGGCGAGCGGCCGTCGCCGATTTCGGCGGCAAGTGCGGTGAACGTCTCGCGAACTGTCCGCACGTCGAGCGGTTCGTCCTGGCCCGGCCCAAAAATGGCCGGAAAGAAGTCGGGCTGCAGCTTTCCCAGCATGACATTGGCGTCGGTGACCGCAAGCGGACCGCCGCGCCGGTAGGCGGCCGGGCCGGGATTGGCGCCGGCCGAATCCGGCCCGGCGCGAAAGCGGCCGGCCTCATAGTGCAGGATCGAGCCGCCGCCGGCGGCGACGGTGTGGATGCGCATCATCGGCGCGCGGATGCGCACGCCGGCGACCTCGGTGTCGAAGGCGCGCTCGTAGTCGCCATCATAGTGGGCGACATCGGTGGAGGTGCCGCCCATGTCGAAGCCGATGACTTTGCCGAAACCGGCGAGTTTTGCCGTCTCGACCATGCCGACGACGCCGCCGGCCGGGCCGGACAACAGCGCATCCTTGCCCTGGAACATGTCGGCGGCGGTGAGGCCGCCCGACGACATCATGAACATAAGGCGGGGGGATTGGCCAATCTCCCCCGTTGTGGGGGAGATGCCAAGTGGCGGCAAAGGGGGCAGGGCAGAGGGGGGCGTGACAGACTGAGATGTTGGCGGGACAGCGCCCCCCTCTGTCGGCTTCGCCGACATCTCCCCCACAAGGGGGGAGATTGGCGCGGCACCCAGTTCCGCCGCAACCCTTTGCACATACCTTGCCAGGATCGGCGACAGATACGCGTCGACCACCGTGGTGTCGCCGCGGCCGACCAGCTTGATCAGCGGCGAGACCTCGTGGCTGACCGAGACCTGCGAGAATCCGAGCTTTCGACAGACTTTGGCGACCGCCTTTTCGTGATCGGGATGTTTCCAGGCATGCATGAAGACGATCGCGACCGCATCGATACCGTCAGCCTTGGCCTGTTCGATGGCAGGACGCACGGAGGCGATGTCGAGCAGGCGTTCGACACGACCGTCGGCGCGCACGCGTTCGTCTATCTCGATGACGTGCTCGTAGAGCTGTTCGGGAAGGATGATCTGCTTGGCAAAGATATCGGGCCTGGCCTGATAGGCAATCCTCAGCGCATCGCGGAAGCCCTTGGTGATGAGCAGCAGCACGCGGTCGCCCTTGCGCTCGAGAAGCGCATTGGTGGCGACCGTGGTGCCCATTTTGACGTCGCCGATCAGAGCGGAAGGGATTGGGGCGCCGGGCTGGACGCCGAGCAGTTCGCGAATGCCCTGGATGGCAGCGTCGGCATAGGCTTCGGGATTTTCCGAAAGGAGTTTCCTGGGATGCAGCCCGCCTTCCGGGTCCCGGCCGATGATGTCGGTGAAGGTACCGCCGCGGTCGATCCAGAAATCCCATCTTGCGGTCATGGCAGCGCCTCCGGCATTTTCATTTTACGCATCCTGTTAGTGCTCAACGCTTTGTACGGCCAAGCGCTTGATGTTACACGCGGAAACGCAACGTTACGAAACTCATCATGACCTGATGCATTGTGTCCTCGATCGTCGCCGGTAACGGTGGCGTGATTAGAGGAGAGATATCATGAAGAAACTCATTCTTGCGTCGGTCTCGGCGCTTGCCTTGCTTGGCGTTGCGGCCTGCAGCGACAGCGGCACCGACAACACTACGACGCAGAGCACTAACCCGCCGGCATCCGACCAGACGATGAAGCCGGCTGCTCCTGACGCCAACAAACCTGCCGAGCCGGCCCCGGCCCCCGCTCCTGCGCCGGCTGCCCCGGCGCAATAATTGATGTGACAACCAAGAGAGGCCGGCCTCACACGCCGGCCTTTCTGCTGCTTACGATACCCGCGCTTTGCGGCCGAGTGCGCCGACGCAGGTAACCGCAACGCGAAAAGTACGCCTCGCCCCTTACTTGCGCCGAAACGACGACCCAAGGCGCCAATCGCCAGGCTCGCCGTTTGCGCGGCGAGGCTGCCGTCTGCGGATTTTCCATGGGTGAGCGCTAGCGCCAGCCGCCTCAGGCATTCCGCCAAATCGATTGGGCCAGCCCCTGCGGCACTGTCTTGGCTTGATAGCGATGGGCGGTTGGCCCTATGAAACCCTCATGTCGATTTGGGACCGCCTCGGCGACTTCGTCACACGCGTTTCATCTTCAGCGTCGTCAGGCGTCGCCGAAGTGGTCGAAGCCGTGCGCACGGTTTTCTCCGGCGATGCCGATCTGCGCCGGCGCGTCGCCTTCTCGGTGGCGATGATCGCGCTGTCGGCCAAGATGGCCAAGGCAGACGGCATCGTCACCCAAGACGAGGTGCGCGCCTTCCAGGAAATATTCGAGGTGCCGAAGGAACAGAGGCGCAATGTGGCGCGGCTCTACGATTTGGCCAAACGCGACATTGCCGGTTTCGAAACCTATGCCGAGCGGATGGCGCAGCTTTGCGGTTCGGGCCATTCGAATTGCCTGATGCTGGAGGACATACTCGACGGGCTGTTCCACATCGCCAAGGCCGACGGGCTGGTGCATGAGCGCGAGCGCCAATTCCTGCATCGCATCGCCGAGATCTTCCGCATCGATGAGGCGCACTACCAGAGCATCCTGGCGCGGCATGTCGATCTGGGCGCCGCCGATCCTTATGTTGTGCTCGGCATCGAGCGTGGGAAGCCGTTCGAGGAGGTCCGCAGGCGCTACCGCAAGTTGGTCTCCGACAATCATCCGGACCGGCTGATCGCACGCGGCCTGCCGCAGGAATTCATCAAGATCGCGACGACCAGGCTGGCGGCGATCAACGCGGCCTATGAGATGATCGAGCGAGGCCTGCGGCACGCATGAGCGGCTTTCCGCCCGACGAGCCGAGCGCCGAGGTTAGGGTATCGCCGAATTTCGGACCGCGGCGCGGCACGCTTAGACCCGATATGATCGTGCTGCACTACACCGGCATGGCGACCGGCGCCGGCGCCGAGGCATGGTTGTGCGATCCGGCAAGCGAGGTCTCGTCGCACTATCTGGTCCATGAGGACGGCCGCATTGTTCAGATGGTAAGGGAAAGCGATCGCGCCTGGCATGCCGGCAAGAGCTGGTGGTTCGGACAGAGCGACATCAACTCCTGTTCGATCGGCATCGAGATCGTCAATCCGGGGCATACTCTCGGCTATCGCAATTTTCCAAAACCGCAGATCGACGCGGTGATCGGCCTGTGCGTCGGCATTGTCGAGCGCCATTCCATTCTGGCGCAGCGGGTGCTCGCCCATTCCGACGTGGCACCGGGGCGCAAGGTCGATCCGGGCGAGAAATTTCCATGGAAAGCCTTGTTTGCCGCCGGTGTCGGCCATGTTGTGCCGGCAGCACCGATCCGGCGCGGCGCCGTACTGAAGCCAGATGATACCGGCGCCGAGGTCGAGGCGCTGCAGTCGATGCTGTCGCTCTATGGTTATGGCGTCGAGATCACCGGCGCTTTCGACCGGCAGACCGAAATCGTGGTCGAGGCATTTCAGCGGCATTTCCGGCAGCGCCTGGTCGATGGCATGGCTGACGGATCGACGATCCGCACGCTGGAAAGGCTGCTCGCTTCCGCAAGGATAGCCTCTCTCAAATAATCTTTTCCCAGATTAAAAGTTACAATCTGTTACCTAAAGTGACTTGCGCCGCCTTCTTTGGCGCCAATTCCGTCGTCAAAGGCGATCCGTACAGATTGTCGGACCTCTATCCCCCCAGATGTTCCGATGTTGATTGAGGGTATCTGCGCGAAGTTCTTTGTGCAGATCAAACAGAACAGGATCACATGCAGAAATTGACCGTTTTAACGGCAGCCATTGCTGCCGGCGTAATGACTTTTGCCTTCAGCGCGGCGAACGGCGCACCGCTGAGCCAACGGGCCGATCAGGGCTTCAGTGCCGCAGCCGGCAAAACCGCCATGCCGAAAGGTGGTGCAAAAGTAGAGAAGACCACCACCGCAAAAGTGGAAAAAGCGGCCGCGGTAAGAACGAAAAAGCCAGTCTCCGCGAAAAGGCCGACCGCTGCGAGAAAGACAATCTCCAAACAGCATGTGAAGCGTAACCGCAAACGCATCGACCGTATGGCAACGGCGTCAGTCGCTCCGAAGAGCAGGCCAGCGCCCCAGGCGGCGGTTGTCGGCGGCAGCGGACAGTATTCGGCGATCATTGCGCGATATGCCGCCAGCTACGGCGTGCCGGTGTCGCTCGCCAATGCCGTCATCAAGATCGAGAGCAACTACCAGCCGAACCAGGTCGGCAGCGCCGGCGAGATCGGCCTGATGCAGATCAAGCCGGCGACGGCAAGAATGATGGGCTATAGCGGTTCGGTTCAGGGTCTCTACGATCCCGATACCAACATCAAATACGGCATGAAGTACCTTGCCATGGCGCGGGATCTCGGCGGCGGCACGACCTGCGGCACGATCCTGAAATACAATGCCGGCCACGGCGCCACACGGATGAACCCGGTGTCCGCAGCCTATTGCGGCAAGGTCAAGGTGCAGCTGGCAGCACTTGGAGCGCCCGCCTGACAAGCGATAACTTGCTTTTTCGTTTGCGTTTTCGGGCCTGAACCCCTTTATACGCCTTGCCAGCTGGCCGGGCGGCCGCACCCGCGAAGCCGAAAGGCTGCGGGTGAGGAAAGTCCGGGCTCCATGGAGACACGGTGCCGGTTAATGGCCGGCGGGGGCGACCCCAGGGAAAGTGCCACAGAAAGCAAACCGCCACGATCTAATCGTGGCAAGGGTGAAAGGGTGGGGTAAGAGCCCACCGCGCGACTGGCAACAGGAGCGGCACGGTAAACCCCACCGGGAGCAAGACCGAATAGGGGCGGTGCGAGGGGAAACCCTCGAGGGCTGTTTCCGGCTCACCGTCCGGGTAGGTTGCGTGAGGCGCATGGCAACATGCGCCCAAGATGAATGGCCGCCACGTTCTCGCCCCGTACGGGGCGAGGGCCATACAGAACCCGGCTTACAGGCCAGCTGGCAGTTTCCCCGATAAAAGGAAATCTCCTGATATCAGCAGGTTACGTCTTCGGGCGCAGCCGTTGATTCACTTTTCGACCCGCAATCGAGCGCGACATTCCTTGAAAATGGTGCGATTAAATCGTACCAGTTGATGACGATATTCAGGAGCGCGTCATGGGACAGGTCGATAAACGTAGCATCACGCTGTCGCCGGAGTTGGCCGCGGCAGTCGACGACGTGGTCGCCGCCGGCGAATATGCCTCGGCGAGCGAGGTGATCCGCGACGCACTGAGGCAATGGAAGGACAGGCGCGACCTGCTCGGCTACACGGTCGAGGAATTGCGCAAGATGGCGCAGGAGGGGATCGACAGCGGACCGGCGCTGGACGGGCCGCCAATCATGGAACGGCTGCGCGCCAAATATCTGAAAATGGCCGAGGCCAAAGGCCTTGAGGAGTGAAATATCGCCTGCTTCCTCAGGCATTGATCGACCTCGAAGCCATCGTCGACTACATTGCCGAACAGAATCCAAATGCGGCGGTTCGCCTCGTGGATCTCTTGCAAAGGCGGTGGATTTGCTGACCCTGCATCCCTTCTCAGGTGCACCGCGCGAAGACATTGCGCCCGGCATCCGTCACCTGATCGTCGGCGAATACCTCACTTTGTATCGTGTCCGCGAAGAGGCGATCGAAATCGTTCGCGTTCTCCACGGCCGGCGCAAGATCGACGCCGGCGATCTGAATTCGTAGTCGCGCTGCTCAGGTGCCGATGCGGTCTAGCGACGTCTCGATCGCCTGCCAAAGCTCTTCCACCGGCTCGCAGCCGATCGACAAGCGAACGAAGCCGCGCGGAACGGCATCTCCCCTTTTTGATCGCCGTTCGGCCGAAGTGTGTACGCCGCCGAACGATGTCGCTGCCTGCATCAACGCGCAGTTGTTGATGAAATCCTCGGCCTTGTCCTCCGAGGCGAGCACGAACGAGATGAGAAATCCGAAGCGCTCCATCTGGGCGCGGGCAAGATTGTGTGATGGGTCGCTCTCCAGTCCCGGAAAGCGCAAGCCGCTGATTGCGCGATGGTCTTTCAGCCGTCGCGCTATCATTTCGGCGGAAGCGCACATGCGGTCGAAGCGCACGTCCAGCGTTTCGAGGCCGCGATGTACCAGCCATGCCTCGAACGGCCCGGGGATGGCGCCCGACGTCTCGCGCCAGTCGGTCACCCTCGAGATAATATCTGCGTTGCGGCTGGCGACATGGCCGAACAGCACATCGGAATGGCCGTTCGGCGCCTTGGTGTCGGCAGCAATGACGATATCGGCGCCGAGATCGAGCGGGCGCTGGCCGAAAGGCGTCATCGTCGTGTTGTCGACCACAAGCATCGCACCCGCTTTGTGCACGGCTTCGGCGACGGCTGCGATGTCGCATATGTCCAGTCCTGGATTGGCGGGCGTTTCGACGAAGGCAAGCCGGTATCCGTCAAAGCCGCCGTCGAGGAAGCTCGATGTCGGCCGGACATCGTACGCGACGCCGAAGGACTTCAGGAAACGGTCTGCCAGCGCTCTCGTCGTATGGTAGCCGTCGGACGGCAGCAGGATACGGTCGCCGGCTTTGAGCAGGCCGAAAAACACCGCCGAGATGGCAGCCATTCCCGAGGGAAAGGCGACGCATGGGGCGTCTTCCAGATGCGCCAGCATGTGCTCGACTGCATCCCAGGTCGGATTGCTGAAGCGGCCATATTGATCGTAGCCGGTGGCGTCACCCGGCGCGTGGAAAATGGCGGCCATGGTCAAGGGCAAGGGAATTGGGTCGCCCTTGGCCAGCCCGGCGCGACGCAGATGAGGAAGTGCCGCGGCGCGCGACTTGGCTGTTTCAGACATGGCTTCAAACCTCGTTACTGACCGGAAAAGGAGATGCCGAGGCTATGCGCGGCAACGATCCGCAGCAAGCCGCGTCCGGTTGGACCACACGGCTCTAAACCCTTCGTTAGGCTTAATGGAGGATAAAGACCGGAGTGCCGTCAAAGCTGCTCTCCCCAGTCGTGGCAGGCGCGTTTTGAAGACTGTTCCCGTTGACGCCCATAACACCCCATGATATCCCATTCCGATACTCAAGCCTTCGTTCCGTGTCAGGGTGAAGCGTACGCCAATCGGGCAGCCGCGGCGGCTGCGCGTTTGCCTGCGTTCGCCCGTCATAATGAAGTGGGTTTTGGACGGCGACCGGGCCGGGGCGGCGCGGACAGGAAGATGCAGAGGGGTGCGGCGGCGCAAGCGGCCGTAAGGCGTAATGGACCGGTTTCTGTCGAACGCGGTGAACAGGATCGATGCGAAGGGACGGGTGTCCGTGCCGGCGCATTTCCGTGCCGTTGTGCAGAAACGCGGCTATTCGGAACTTTATGCGCTACGCTGCCTGGATCGCCCGGCGATGGATGTCGGTGGGCTCGACCTGCTCGATCGCTACGAGCAGCGCATCGCGCAGGAAGACCCGTTCCTGCAGGCGGCGGACGACATGTCGTTCTTCTGCCATGGCGATGGAACGTTTCTGAAGCTCGACCAGGACGGCCGTATCACGATGAGCGATTTCATTCGCGAGCATACCGGCATTTCAGCGGAAGTGGCCTTCGTTGGCCGCGGCAATTTCTTTCAGATCTGGGAGCCGGGACGGCTCAGCGCCTATGGGACGGAAGCTCGCGCCCGGCTTTTGCAGCTTCGGCAGGGGACGAAGCCCGGGGAGCGGCCGGAATGATGGCGGGCGACGGCGATGAAGTTCATGCCGTTGGCGGACCAGCCCGTCACATTCCGGTCCTCCTTGCCGAAGTTCTGGAGGCGCTGGCGCCGACAAAAGGCGAGGTGCTCGTCGACGGCACGTTCGGTGCTGGCGGCTACACGAAGGCCATTCTGGCAAGCGGAGCCTCGGTCGTCGCCATCGACCGCGATCCGGATGCGATCGCGGCGGGGCGGACCCTTGAACAGCAGTCCGGCGGCAGGCTCAGGCTTGTCCAGGCACCGTTCTCAACGCTCGACGAGCAGGTTGAAAGTGCCGATGGCGTCGTGCTCGACATCGGCATCTCCTCCATGCAGATCGACCAGCCGGAGCGCGGCTTTTCATTCCGCGCCGATGGACCGCTCGACATGCGCATGGCGCAGGCGGGCCTGAGCGCCGCCGACGTCGTCAACACTTTCAAGGTGGGCGATCTTGCCCGCATCTTCGGTTTTCTCGGCGAAGAACGCCATGCTGGGCGCATCGCCCGTATGATCGAGAGCCGTCGCGAAAAACGCCCCTTTGAGCGCACGCTCGACCTTGCCGATGCCATCGAGACGCATATCGGCCGCGCGCCGAAAGACAAGATCCATCCAGCCACCCGGGTTTTCCAGGCGCTGCGCATCTTCGTCAACGACGAGCTCGGCGAGCTGGCAAAGGCGCTGTTTGCCGCCGAGCGCGTGCTGAAACCGGGCGGGCGGCTTGCCGTGGTGACCTTCCATTCGTTGGAGGACCGTATGGTCAAGCGCTTTATCGCCGACAGAGCTGATTCAGCGACCGGATCGCGGCACCTGCCCGAGGCGCAGGCGCGCACCGCCACCTTCACCAAGAAGGGCAGCGGCGTGACGCCTGGCGATGCCGAGATTTCGGCCAATCCGCGGGCGCGCTCGGCAAGGCTGCGCGCTGCGATCCGTACAGAGGCGCCGGCGCGCGCTGGTGATTTTTCGATTTTCGGCCTGCCAAAACTGCCTGGCCCAAAGCTTCCCGGTGCCGATCGACCGGGAGAGAGGTGAACACGTGTTTCGTACCAGCGACATAGTCCTGATCGCCGTCATGGTTTCGGCGGCTGCCTTGACCTACAAGACCAAGCGCGAGGCCGAGGAGCAACTGGCGGCAGTGCACAAGATCCAGGCGCAGATCCGTTATGAAGAGGACACGATCGACCTGCTCAAGGCGGACTGGAGCCTGCTTACCCAGCCGTCGCGCCTGCAGAAGCTCACCGAAATCTACAAATCGCAACTCGGACTCGAGCCGGTCAATGCGCGCCAGATCGTCGGGCTGGACGATCTGCCGGCCAAACCCGTCAACATCGAGGACCTTTCATCGCAGCGGCTGGGCGGCATGGCTGATATTGGCGGCAAGGATCCGGTGGTGACCGGAGGCATCGTCCAATGATCACCGGATTTCCAATGGCCGCCAGATTTCCACAGGTTGGCAGGCTGCTGAAGCGCGGTTCGAAGCCCGGCGCGGGCGGATCGATCGTGGTCGAAGGTGCCCGCAAGGCAACCGGTGGCAAGGGCAGGACCCGCATTGTCATGACGATGGCGGTGTTCTTCGGTATCTATTCGACCATTGCCGGGCGGCTGGTCTATCTGGGTTTCCAGAACCCCGACCTGTCGGGCGGGCCGCAGAGCCGGGTGACGGCATCGCGGCCCGACATCGTCGACCGTAACGGCGAAGTGCTGGCGACCGACATCAAGACGGCGTCGCTGTTTGCCGAACCGCGCCGCATCGTCGATGCCGACGAGGCGATCGAAAAGCTGTCGACGGTGCTTCCCGAGATCGACTACGAGCAGACATACAACAAGCTGAAGAGCGGCGCCGGCTTCGTCTGGCTGCAGCGGCAACTGACGCCGAAGCAGCAGGCCGATATCATGCAGCTCGGCATCCCCGGCTTCGGCTTCCGCACCGAAAAGCGCCGGTTCTATCCGGCCGGCGAAACCTCGTCCTACATTGTCGGCCTCACCAACATCGACAATCAGGGCATCTCCGGCATGGAGAAATACATCGACGAACAGGGCTTGAGCGATCTTCAGGCGTCGGGCCTGGCGGTGGCCAAGGATTTGAAGCCGGTCCAGCTCTCGATCGATCTGCGCGTCCAGCATATCGTACGTGACGAGGTCGCCACCGGCATGGAAAAGTACCATGCGATCGCGGCGGGTGCCGTCGTGCTCAACGTCAAGACCGGTGAGGTGCTGGCGATGGCGTCGGTTCCAGATTTCGATCCGAACAACCCCTATAACGCGCAGGACAAGGACCGGCTCAACCGTATGTCCGCCGGCCTGTACGAAATGGGGTCGACCTTCAAGAGCTTCACCACCGCCATGGCGCTCGATTCCGGCAAGATAACGCTGCAAAGCCGCTTCGACGCATCGCGCCCGATCAGGATCGGCCATCAGACCATCCATGATTTCCATGGCAAGGGCCGGGTGCTGTCGGTGCCGGAAGTGTTCATCTACTCATCCAATATCGGCTCTGCCAAGGAAGCCGAAGCGGTTGGCATTGACGGACACCGCGAATTCCTGCATCGCCTGGGAATCCTCGAGAAGATGCAGACCGAACTGCCGGAAGTCGCCCGGCCGACCGAGCCCAAGGTCTGGAAGCAGGTCAATTCGATTACCATCGCCTTCGGCCACGGCGTGTCGACGACCCCGCTGCAGACGGCGGTCGGCTGCGCCGCGCTGATGAATGGCGGCTATCTGATGGACCCGACCTTCCTGCCGCGCACCCAGGAGCAGGCGATGGCGGTGGCCAAGAAAGTGGTCAGCGACAAGACCGTCGAGGGCATGCGCTATCTCTATGCCCTCAATGCCGAAAAGGGATCCGGCCGCAATGCCCGGGTGCCAGGATACCGGGTGGGCGGCAAGACGGGAACGGCGGAGAAGGTCGTCAACGGCCGCTACTCGAAGGAAAAGAATTTCAACGCTTTCGTTGCGGCTTTCCCAATGGACGATCCGCAATACATAGTGCTTACGATCGCCGACGAACCGAAGCCGGAAAAGCCCGGCATGGGTGCCACGGCTGCCTCGAATGCGGGCATCATGGCTGCAAACATCATCCGACGTGCGGCTTCCATGCTTGGCGTGAAGCCAGATTTCAGCCATGAAAATGGTGCAACGCTGGTTTCCTATCAGTGATTCTTGGGGCGCGCCGGCAACTGCGCGCTATTTTGTTGCGATGAACGGGGTTCGATGAAGCTGAAAAATCTAGCCGGTATCCTGCCTGTCGAGGGGACAGCTTCCTTCGACATGGAGGTTACAGGGATTTCGTCGGACTCCCGCCAGGTAACACCGGGTGTTGTCTTTTTCGCGCTCACCGGCTCCAAGGCGGATGGCGCAGCCTATGCCGCCGATGCCGCGAGCCGCGGCGCTGCCGCGATTGTTGTCGGCAAGGGCAGTGCGGTCGCCGGGCTGCCAGTTCCGGTTCTTGTCGTAGACGATCCGCGCCTTGCGCTGGCGCTGAGTGCTGCCCGTATTTTCGGCAAGCAACCGCAAACCATGGTCGCGGTGACCGGCACCAGCGGCAAGACCTCCGTCGCCGCATTCACCCGACAGATATGGGAGCAGGCGGGTTTGGTCGCCGCTTCGATCGGCACGACCGGCGTGGTGGCGCCGGGCCGCAATGAATATGGCTCGCTGACCACGCCGGATCCGGTGGCACTGCACAGGCTGCTCAAGGAGTTGGCGGAGGCCGGCGTCACCCACGCCTCGATGGAAGCGTCCAGCCATGGCCTCGACCAGCGCCGGCTCGATGGCGTCAGGCTTGCGGCCGGCGGCTTCACCAATCTCGGCCGCGACCATATGGACTATCATCCGACGGTCGAGGACTATCATCGCGCCAAATTGCGTCTGTTCGATGCGCTGCTGCCGAAGGGCGCGCCGGCCGTCATCTTTGCCGACGACCCGTGGTCGGAGCCGACAATCAAGGCGGCGCGGGCAGCGGGACTGAACGTGCTGACGGTCGGCCGCCACGGCGATTTCCTGCGGCTGAAGCGGGTCGAGCACGAGCGCCACCGCCAACGCGCCGAGGTCGAAGTTGACGGCGTTCTCCATGAAGTCGACCTGCCGTTGGCGGGCGACTTCCAGATCGCCAATGCGCTGGTGTCGGCGGGCCTCGCCATTTCGACTGGAACATCTGTTGCCAAGGCGTTGATGGCGCTAGAGAAATTGAAGGGTGCGCCGGGGCGGCTCGACCTCGTTGGGACGGCCGCCAATGGCGCACCGGTCTATGTCGACTACGCGCACAAGCCGGACGCGCTGGAAAACGTGCTGGCTTCGGTGCGTCCCTTTACCACCGGCCGCGTCATCGTCGTATTCGGTTGCGGCGGCGACCGTGACCGGGGCAAGCGGCCGATCATGGGCGAGATCGCCACAAGGCTGGCCGATGTCGTCATCGTCACCGACGACAATCCCCGCTCGGAAGTTCCCGAGACGATCCGCGCCGCGATCCTGGAGGCCGCACCTGGCGCCATCGAGATCGGCGACCGGCGCAAGGCCATCCACGAGGCAGTCGGGATGCTTCACGCTGGCGACACGCTGATCGTGGCCGGCAAGGGCCATGAGGAAGGCCAGACCATCGGCACCGAGACGCTGCATTTTTCCGATCATGAGGAAGTTCGCTCGGCCCTCAGGGAGCAAGCGGCGTGAGCTATCTGTGGACCTCCGAGGCGCTGGTTGCCGCCATGGATGGCCGGCCGCTCGGTCCGATGCCTGAAGGCATCGCCGGCATTTCCATCGACAGCCGCAGCCTGCAGCCGGGAGACGCCTTCTTCGCCATCAAGGGCGAGGTGATGGACGGCCATGATTTTGTCACCGCCGCCATCAAGGCGGGCGCCGGCGTGCTTGTCGTCGCCGAGGGCAAGCTGCCGTCGCTGGGGCGGCTGACGGCACCGATGATCGTCGTGGAGGACGTGCTCGTCGCGCTGGAAAAGCTCGGCGTTGCGGCGCGCGCACGCTCGAAGGCGAGGGTGATTGCCGTGACCGGTTCGGCGGGCAAAACCACCACCAAGGAAGCACTGCGCCACGCTCTGTCCGCGGTCGGTACGGTGCATGCATCGGCTCAGTCGTTCAACAATCACTGGGGCGTGCCGCTGACACTGGCGCGCATGCCGCAGGATTGCGACTATGCCGTCTTCGAGATCGGCATGAACCATCCGGACGAGATCCGGCCCCTCGTCAAAATGGTCCGGCCGCATGTCGCCATCATTACGCTGATCGCGGCCGCTCATCTCGGCTTCTTCCGCAACCTGGACGAGATCGCCAAGGCCAAGGCAGAGGTTTTCGAGGGACTGGAGCCCGGTGGCGCCGCCCTTCTCAACCGCGACGACCAGCGCTGGAAGCTGCTGGAGAAGATGGCGAAAGAAGCGGGCGTCGAGCATGTCTACGGGTTCGGCGAGAATGCAAGGGCGACCTTCAAACTGATCAAATGCGAGCTCAATGCCGATCACTCCGTGATAGCCGCCAAGATTGGCGGACACGAGATTGTCGCCAGGATCGGCGCGCCGGGCCGCCATATGGTGCAGAATGTGCTGGCCGTGCTGGGTGCCGCGCATCTGGTCGGCGCCGACGTCACCAGGGTTGCGCAGGCGCTGGCCGATCTTTCGCCCGAACGCGGACGCGGCAAACGCTATGTGTTGCGCCATCCCAAGGGGCCGATCACACTGATCGACGAGAGCTACAACGCCAATCCGGCGTCGATGACCGCTGCAATGGCACTGCTCAACACCACACCGGTGTCGGGCGAGGGCAGGCGCATTGCCGTGCTTGGCGACATGCTCGAGCTCGGCAGCCATTCCGCGAAATTGCATGCCGCGCTTGCCGACCTGATCGTCGGCACCGATACGCGCACGGTTTTCCTCGGCGGCCCGGAAATGCGGGCGCTGGCCGACGTGCTGCCGGGCGAGATCAAGACGGAATACCGCGCCGGCGCGGAAGATCTGAAACCGGTGCTTCTGTCGGAATTGAAGCCCGGCGACGTGGTCATGATCAAATCGTCGAAGGGCATAGGCTTTTCAAAGCTGGTCGAGGCGTTGCTCGGCAAGTTTCCGGCGGAAGCCACAACCAGCAGACAGACCTAGGATCGGTCCGGGGGACGCAAGCGCATGCTAACACTGCTCGTCGAATTTGCGGACAAGATCTCGGTCTTCAACGTCTTCCGCTACATAACTTTCCGCACCGGCGGAGCGCTGATCACAGCGGCGCTGATCGTGTTCATCTTCGGACCGACCATCATCAATTCGCTGAGGCTGCGGCAAGGCAAGGGCCAGCCGATCCGCGCCGACGGGCCGCAGACGCATTTCAAGAAGGCGGGAACGCCGACAATGGGCGGACTGATGATCCTGTCCGGCATCGTCGGTTCGTCGCTGCTGTGGGCGAACCTGTCGAGCATCTACGTCTGGGTGGTGCTGCTGGTGACGCTGGGGTTCGGCTCGATCGGCTTCTACGACGATTATCTCAAGGTGACGAAGCAATCGCATCTCGGCTTTTCCGGCAAGGCGCGGCTCGGGCTCGAATTCGTCATTGCCGGCATCGCCGCCTGGGTGATCATGCATAACGGCCAGGTGCCGTTCTCGTCATCGTTGACATTCCCTTTCGCCAAGGAGTTTCTCGTCAATCTCGGCTGGTTTTTCATCCCGTTCTCGTGCTTCGTCATCGTCGGCGCCGGCAATGCGGTGAACCTGACCGACGGCCTCGACGGGCTGGCGATCGTGCCGATCATGATCGCGGCGGCGTCCTTCGGCGTCATCGCCTATCTCTCCGGCAATGCCGTGTTCGCTGAATATCTGCAGATCCATTTCGTTCCCGGCACCGGTGAGCTTGCCGTGGTCCTCGGAGCGGTGATCGGTGCCGGTCTCGGTTTCCTGTGGTTCAATGCGCCGCCGGCGGCAATCTTCATGGGCGATACCGGCTCGCTGGCGCTGGGTGGGCTGATCGGCACGGTCGCGGTGGCGACCAAGCACGAGATCGTGCTGGTCATCGTCGGCGGCCTGTTCGTCGTCGAGATATTCTCGGTCATCATCCAGGTCGGCTATTTCAAGATGACCGGCAAGCGCGTCTTTCTGATGGCGCCGATCCACCATCATTTCGAAAAGCTCGGCTGGACCGAAAGCCAGGTGGTGATCCGCTTCTGGATTATCGCCGTCATTCTGGCGCTGGTCGGGCTGTCGACCCTGAAGCTCAGATAGGAGGCCGCTTGATCCCCGCCGCATCCTTTTCAGGCAAGCGCGTTTCGCTCTTCGGGCTCGGCGGCTCGGGGATTGCCACGGCGCGCGCGCTGATCGAGGGCGGCGCGGACGTCCTCGCCTGGGACGACAATCCCGACAGCGTTGCCAAGGCCGGCGCGGTCGGCATCGCCACCGCAGACCTGCGCGGCGCGGACTGGGCGAGGTTTTCCGCCTTCGTGCTGTCGCCCGGCGTGCCGCTGACGCATCCCAAGCCACACTGGACCGTCGAGCTCGCGCGGGGCTCAGGCGTGGAGATCATCGGCGATATCGAGCTTTTCTGCCGCGAGCGGACGGCGCGGGCGCCGGCAGCAGCCTTCATCGCCATCACCGGCACCAACGGCAAGTCGACGACCACGGCATTGACGGCGCACATCCTCAAATCGGCCGGGCGCGACACGCAGATGGGCGGCAATATCGGCCGCGCGGTGATGACGCTCGATCCGCCGCAGCCCGAGCGGCACTATGTGGTTGAGTGCTCGTCCTATCAGATCGATCTTGCCCCTTCGATCAATCCGACGGCCGGCATCCTGCTCAACCTGACGCCGGACCATCTCGATCGCCATGGCACGATGCAACACTACGCCTCGATCAAGGAGCGGCTGGTGGCCGGCAGCGAGACGGCAATCATCGGTGTCGACGATTCCTGGTGCGCCCAGATCGCCGACCGGCTGGAGCGAGCGGGCCGGCAGATCATTCGCATCTCCAAGCGCCTGCCGCTGACCGACGGCTATTTCGCCGAAGGCACCAACCTGATGGAAGCCGTGCACGGCCGCTACAGCCGGGTCGCCTTTCTCGAAGGCATCGGCTCGTTGCGCGGCCAGCACAACGCGCAGAATGCGCTGGCCGCCGCCGCCGCCTGCCTCAAGGTCGGGCTCGAGCTCGGCGAGATCCAATCCGGACTGGAGAGTTTCCCGGGGCTGGCGCACCGCATGGAGCAGGTCGGCCGCAAAGGGCATGTGCTGTTCGTCAACGATTCCAAGGCGACCAATGCCGATGCCGCGGCACCGGCGCTGTCGAGCTTTGCGCGTATCTACTGGATTGCCGGAGGTCTGCCGAAAGAGGGTGGCATCGAGCCGTTGCGCGGCTTCTTCCCGCGTATCGCCAAGGCCTATCTGATCGGCGAAGCCGCACCGGCCTTTTCGGCGACGCTGGGCGAAGCGGTGCCCTACGAGATATCAGGCACGTTGGCTGCGGCGGTCGAACACGCCGCCCGCGATGCGGCCAAGGATAGTAGCGGCGAGGCGGTGGTGCTGCTGTCGCCGGCCTGCGCCAGTTTCGACCAGTTCAAGAATTTCGAAGTCCGCGGTGAGGCGTTCAGGCAAGCCGCAACCGCCATTGATGGCGTGAAGCCCATCGGAGGGACACGATAATGCAAAGCCGTCTCGACAAAAGCCCCGTGGCGACCTGGTGGTGGACGATCGATCGCTGGTTCCTGGCGGCGTTCCTGTCGCTGATGGGCCTCGGCATCGTTTTGTCCTTCGCCGCAAGCCCGGCGGTGGCCGAACGCATCGGACTAGACAGTTTCCACTTCGCCACACGCCAGATCATCTTCACCATTCCGGCACTTGGAGTGATGCTTGCCGTCTCGTTCCTTGAATCCAGGCAGATCCGGCGCATGGCGCTGGTCATGCTGTGCATCACGCTGTTTTTGATGGTGGCGGTGCTCTATATCGGCGTCGAGGTGAAAGGCGCGCGGCGCTGGGTATCGCTTGCCGGCCTGTCGATACAGCCGTCCGAGTTCCTGAAACCGGGCTTCGTCATCATCTGCGCCTGGCTGTTCGCCGAGCACAAGCGCCAGCCCGACATTCCGGGCAATCTGTTCGCCATGTTGCTGCTTGCGCTGGTCATCTCGCTGCTAGTGGCGCAGCCTGACCTGGGGCAGACCATGCTGGTGCTCGGCACCTGGGGGGTGATGTTCTTCATGGCCGGGCTGCCGTGGCTGTGGATCGTCGCGCTGGGTGCTGCCGGCGTCGGCGGCGTGTTCGCCGCCTATGCGGTGTTCCCGCACGTTGCCGGCCGCATCGACCGCTTCATGACCGGCGAGGGCGACACGTTCCAGGTCGACATGGGCCGCGAGGCGCTGATCAATGGCGGCTGGTTCGGCGTCGGGCCGGGCGAGGGCACCGTCAAGCGGGTCATCCCCGACAGCCATGCCGATTTCGTCTTCTCGGTCGCTGGCGAGGAATTCGGGCTGATCATGTGTTTCTTCATCATGTCCATCTTCGGCTTCATTGTGCTGCGCGGCCTCAACACGGCACTCAAGGAGCAGGACGATTTCACGCGCTACGCGGTTGGCGGCCTGGTCACCGTCTTCGGCCTGCAGTCGGTCATCAACATGGCCGTCAATCTGCAACTGATGCCGGCCAAGGGCATGACGCTGCCGTTCATCTCCTATGGCGGTTCCTCCCAGATCGCGATCGCCATCTCGATGGGCATGGTGCTGGCGCTGACGCGCAAGCGCCCGGAAAAGCGCAAGCAGCTGGGCTTCATGCCGTCGCCGCGTGCGATGCCGGCGGAGTGAGATGGCGAAGGGGGTCATCCTTCTAGCTGCTGGCGGAACGGGCGGACATCTGTTCCCGGCCGAGGCGCTGGCACATGAGCTCAAGGCGCGCGGCTGGGCGGTACATCTGGCCACCGACGACCGCGCCGAGCGCTTTGCCGGGCAGTTCCCGGCGACCGCCATCCATCCGATCCAGTCGGCGACGATGGGCTCGAAGAATCCTTTTGCCATGCTCGCCGCGTTTTGGAAAATCTGGCGCGGGGTGCGGCAGGCGTCGGCCGTCATCGCCAGCATCAAGCCCGCCATCGTGGTCGGCTTCGGCGGCTATCCGACACTGCCGCCGCTTTACGCGGCGACCCGGCGCAAGGTGCCGACGCTGATCCACGAGCAGAATGCGGTGATGGGCCGCGCCAATCGGGCGCTCGCCGGCCGCGTCGACGCCGTTGCCGGCGGGTTCCTGCCGGAAGACATCAGTGCCACTGGCGCCAAGACGGTGACCACCGGCAATCCGGTCAGGCCGCAAGTGTTGGAAGCAGCGAATACACCCTATGCTGCATCGGCCGGCAAAGAGCCGTTCCGGTTTCTGGTGTTTGGCGGCAGCCAGGGCGCGCAGTTCTTTTCCGATGCGGTGCCGGCGGCGATCGCCCGGTTTTCCGATGCACAGCGTAGGCGACTGGCGATCACGCAGCAGGCCCGCGCCGACGATGTGGCGCGGGTGGAAGCCGCCTATGCCGCGCTTGGCATCGAGGCCGAGGTGTCGCCCTTCTTCACCGACATGGCGGCGCGGCTCGCGGCGGCGCATCTGGTGATGTCGCGCTCCGGCGCGTCGACCGTATCGGAAATCGCGGTGATCGGCAGGCCGGCGCTGCTGGTGCCTTATCCGCACGCGCTCGACCACGACCAGGCGGCGAATGCGGCCGCCCTTGCCGCAGCGGGTGGCGCCGAGGTGCATCCGCAATCCACGCTTTCGGCGGAGCGGATCGCTGCGCTTGTCGGCGGGCTAATGGATGATCCAGGCAGGGCGGCGACAATGGCTGCGGCGGCGAAATCGTCCGGTAAACCGGATGCCGCGCGGTTGCTCGCCGATCTGACAGAGGCTATTGCGTCCAGGAAATCCGTTTCGGAATTCAGGAAGGAGACGCATTGATGAAGATGCCACAGACGATCGGCCTCGTGCATTTCATCGGCATTGGCGGCATCGGCATGAGCGGCATCGCCGAGGTGCTGCACAATCTCGGCTACAAGGTGCAGGGATCCGATCAGGCCGACAGCGCCAATGTGCAGCGGCTGCGCGACAAGGGCATCGAATGCTTCGTCGGCCACCAGGCCGAGAACCTCGGCGAGGCCGAAGTGGTCGTCGTCTCCACCGCAATCAAGAAATCCAACCCGGAGCTGAAGGCGGCGAGAGAGAAGTTGCTGCCGATCGTGCGGCGCGCCGAAATGCTAGCCGAGCTGATGCGCTTCCGGCAGGCGGTCGCGATCGGCGGCACGCACGGCAAGACAACGACGACTTCGATGGTGGCGACGCTACTCGATGCCGGCGGGCTCGACCCGACGGTGATCAATGGCGGCATCATCAATGCCTATGGCACCAACGCCCGCATGGGCGACGGCGAATGGATGGTGGTCGAGGCCGACGAGAGCGACGGCACCTTCCTCAAGCTGCCGGCCGAGATTGCCGTCGTCACCAATATCGACCCCGAACATCTCGACCATTACGGCTCCTTCGACAAAGTGCGCGAGGCGTTTCGCCAGTTCGTCGAGAACGTGCCGTTCTACGGCTTTGGCGTGATGTGCACCGACCATCCCGAGGTGCAGGCGCTGGTCGGCCGCATCGAGGACCGGCGCGTCATCACCTATGGCGAAAATGCGCAGGCCGACGTGCGCTTCACCAATCACCGCATGGACGGCCCAACCTCGGAATTCGACGTGGTGATCCGCGACCGCAAGACGCACGGCCAGATAACGATTGCCGGTCTGCGGCTGCCGATGCCCGGACGCCACAACGTTTCCAATGCGACGGCGGCGATTGCCGTCGCGCATGAGCTCGGCCTTTCGGCCGAGGCGATCAAGAAGGGCCTGTCGTCCTTCGCCGGCGTCAAGCGGCGTTTCACCCATACCGGTTCGTGGAACGGTGTCGATGTGTTCGACGATTACGGTCATCATCCGGTCGAGATCACGGCGGTACTGAAGGCGGCGCGCAGCGCCACCAAGGGCCGCATCATCGCCGTTACCCAACCGCATCGCTTCACTCGGCTGCGCGATCTGTTCGACGAGTTTTCCGTCTGCTTCAACGACGCCGATACGGTAATGGTGGCGCCCGTCTATGCGGCCGGCGAGGAACCGATCGACGGCGTTACGTCCGACGCACTGGTGTCGCGCATCCGCTCCGGCGGCCATCGCGACGCACGCTACATCGAAGGTCCGGCGGCGATTGCGCCGATCGTGCGCGAGGTGGCGAAGCCGGGCGATTTCGTCGTCTTCCTCGGCGCTGGCAACATCACCCAATGGGCCTATGCGCTGCCCAAAGAACTCGGCGGGACTATCTCATGATGCGCGGCCAGGCGTTGATCGACAAGCTTGGCGACCGGCTTGCCGGATTGCGCGGCCGCATCACGCCCAATGCCGAGATGGACAAGATCACCTGGTTTCGAGCCGGCGGGCTCGCGGAGGCATTGTTCCAGCCGGCCGACGAGGACGATCTTGCCGCGTTCCTGAAGGCGGTGCCCGAGGAAATACCGCTGACCATCGTCGGCGTCGGCTCAAACCTGCTTGTCCGTGACGGCGGCATTGCGGGCTTCGTCATCCGGCTTTCGGCCAAAGGCTTTGGCGAGACCGAAGTGATAGCGCCGACCACGATCAAGGCGGGGGCCGCGACACCCGACAAGCGCGTTGCGGCCGTTGCCTACGAGGCCGGCATCGGCGGCTTTCATTTCTACCACGGCATTCCCGGCGCCATCGGCGGAGCGCTGAGGATGAACGCCGGCGCCAACGGTGTCGAGACGCGCGAGCGCGTGGTCGAGGTGCGGGCGCTCGACCGCAAGGGCAATGTGCATGTGCTGAGCAACGCCGACATGGGCTATGCCTATCGCCATTCAGCTGCGCCGTCCGGGCTGATCTTCACGTCGGCGCTGTTCGAAGGCGTTCCGGAGGACAAGGCGGCGATCAAGGCCGCGATGGATGCTGTCCAGAACCATCGCGAGACCGTGCAGCCGATCCGCGAAAAGACCGGTGGCTCGACCTTCAAGAATCCCGAGGGCACCTCGGCCTGGAAGGAAATCGACAAGGCCGGCTGCCGCGGCCTGATGGTCGGCGGGGCACAGATGTCGCCGATGCATTGCAACTTCATGATCAACACCGGGACCGCCACAGGCTACGAGCTTGAATATCTCGGTGAGACGGTGCGTGCGCGCGTGCTCGAAAGATCGGGCATCCGGCTGCAGTGGGAGATCAAGCGCATCGGCAATTTTCGGCCGGGCCATGCCGTCCAGGAATTTCTCGGGCAGCTGCTTTAGCGCAAGTCGAAGACCGTTGCCTCCGGACCTCATGAATTCACATTTTGCTGCCGTTTTTGCGGAAAGTGAATCCATCGGAATCGTAAGCACTTGCCAGCGAATCAACTCTCTGATTCTCTGCCCTGAAGCGTTTCCTGATTTGAGTCGTTTCGACGCGTTACTCGCGTTTCCGTCTGGGGGGGCAACCTGCCGGGAGACTCGGACTCAATGTTGCGGAAACACGGGAGCAAAGCTGCTCGGCGTATTTGAGTGCGCGCGATGCTTTTCGGGCCATGCACGATGGTGCAGGCCTGCTGTGAGAGGAAATGACGGGGAATGACAAGCAAGCACGTGGCCGTCCTTCTGGGGGGATTCTCGTCCGAGCGGCCCGTGTCCCTGTCGTCGGGCAAAGCCTGCGCCGATACACTCGAGGGGGAGGGCTACCAGGTCACCCGGGTCGACGTCTCGCGCGACATCAGCTCGGTGCTCGTCGAGCTCAAGCCCGACGTCGTCTTCAACGCGCTGCACGGCCCCTTCGGCGAGGACGGCACCATCCAGGGCATCCTCGAGTATCTGGCCATTCCGTACACCCATTCCGGCGTGCTTGCCTCGGCGCTCGCGATGAACAAGGAACAGGCCAAGAAGGTCGCCAAGGCGGCCGGCATTCCGGTAGCGGAATCGAAGGTGGCCAATCGCTTCGCCATCCAGAACAAGCACCCGATGAAGCCGCCCTATGTGGTCAAGCCGGTCAACGAAGGATCGAGCTTCGGCGTCGTCATCGTGCATGAAGGCCAGTCGCATCCACCGCAGATCATCGGCTCGTCCGAGTGGAGATATGGCGATACGGTGATGGTCGAGCGTTATGTGCACGGGCGAGAATTGACGTGCGCGGTGATGGGCGATGTGGCGCTCGGTGTCTGCGAGATCATCCCGACCGGCCATTCCTTCTACGACTATGATTCAAAATACGTCGCGGGCGGATCAAAACACGAATGCCCGGCAAAACTTTCACCGAATATTTACCAAAAAATACAGACACTGACGCTCAAGGCTCACCAAGCTATCGGCTGTCGGGGCGTTTCCCGGTCGGACTTCCGTTATGACGATCGTCACTCCGAAAACGGTGAAATTGTCTGGCTCGAGGTCAACACCCAGCCGGGTATGACGCCGACGTCTTTGGTGCCGGAAATCGCCGCGCAAGCGGGACACTCGTTCGGCGATTTGTTGAGTTGGATGGTGGAGGACGCTTCGTGTCTGCGTTGAAGTGGGGACAGGGCAAGGGGAAGGGCGCGGCCGGGCCGGTGCTGTTCGGCATGCCGTTGTCGTTCGACCATTTCGTGCTGCCACGCCTGCTCCGCCGGCCGGTGCGTGTGCTGGCGCGCCTCGGCGAGGGCGATTTCGAAGCGCCGCCCTATTGCGCTGCCATCCTGTCGGCGGCACTGCTTATTTCGAGCAGCGCCTATGGCGCCTATCTCGGCGGGCATGCCGACGCCATCGTCCAGAGTGTCACCGCCCGCACCGGTTTTGCCGTCGACCAGGTCAAGGTCGTCGGCAACCGCGAAACCTCCGAGATCGATATTCTCGACAGGCTGGAACTCGACGGCTGGACCTCGCTGATCGGTTTCGATGCCGAAGCTGCGCGCGAACGCATCACCACGCTGCCCTGGGTTGAAGCCGCGGCAGTGCGCAAAGTCTACCCGCATACGCTGGAAGTGCGCGTCGAGGAGCGCGAGCCGTTCGCGCTGTGGCAGCAAGGGAGCGCGCTTTCGGTCATCGAGAAATCCGGCACCGTCATTGCGCCGTTCTCCGGCGGCAAGCAGATATTGCTGCCGCTGATCATCGGCACCGGCGCACCGGCCAAGGCGCCGGATTTCCTGGCCAGGATCAAGAATTATCCGGAGCTTGCCGCGCGGATCAAAGGCTATATCCGCATCGGCGAACGGCGCTGGGATCTTAAGCTTGAGAATGGCATCACCGTCAAGCTTCCCGAAGACGGTGAGGACCAGGCGATTGCCGACCTGGTCAGGATGGACCACGAGAACGGGCTTTTGACGCGCGACATCGCAGCCGTCGACATGCGCCTTTCCGACCGTCTGGTCGTCCAGTTGACGCCGGAAGCGGCGACGCAGCGCGAGGCTGCGCTTAACGAAAAGCCCAAGATGCTGAAGCGCAAGCCGGAGACGAAGATATGAGCTGGCTTGGCGGCAACAGCGATGCCTCGTCGCGCCGGTCCGGCATCCTGACGGTGCTGGATGTCGGTTCCAGCAAGGTCTGCTGCGTGGTGGCCAAGCTCAAGCCGCGCGACGATGGCAAGCTGCTGCGCGGACGCTCGCATCGCATCCAGGTGATCGGCATCGGCCACCAGAAATCGCAAGGCGTGAAATCGGGCGTCGTCATCGATCTCGACCGTGCCGAGCACGCCATCCGTCTTGCCGTCGACGCCGCCGAACGCATGGCGGGACTGACGGTCGATTCGCTGATCGTCAACATGACCGCCGGCCGGCTGAAGAGCGAGGCTTTTTCGGCCACCATCAATCTCGGCGGTCATGAAGCAGACGAGGCCGACATCAAACGCGTGCTTGCCGCCGGCGCCAAGCAGGCGCTGCGGGCTGAGCGCGAGGTGATCCATTCGCTTCCCGTGGCCTTTTCGCTGGATGCCGAGCGCGGTGTGCGCGATCCGCGCGGCATGGTTGGCGACCAGCTTGGCGTCGACATGCACGTGCTGACAGGCGACGCGGCGCCTCTGCGCAATCTGGAGCTCTGCATCAACCGCTCGCATCTGTCGGTCGAGCGCATGGTGGCGACGCCCTATGCCAGTGGGCTTGCCGCGCTGGTCGACGACGAGCTCGAAATGGGCGCGGCCTGCATCGATATGGGCGGCGGCACGACGACGATCTCGGTATTTTCGGAAGGCAAGTTCGTCCACGGCGACGCCATCGCGATTGGCGGCAACCACGTCACGCTGGATATGGCCAAGGGCCTATCGACCTCGCTCGATGCCGCTGAAAGGCTGAAAGTGATGCATGGCTCGGCGCTGCCAGGAAGCGCCGACGACCGCGACCTGGTCTCGATCCATCCGATCGGCGAGGACGGCGAGGTGCCGTTGCAGATCCCGCGCTCGGTGATGACGCGCATCATCCGCGCCCGCATCGACGAGACGCTGGAACTGCTGCGCGACCGGCTGAACAAGTCCGGCTACGGCAATGCCGTCGGCAAGCGGGTGGTGCTGACCGGCGGCGCCAGCCAGCTTGCCGGCCTGCCCGAAGCCGCACGCCGCATTCTCGGCCGCAATGTGCGCATTGGCCGCCCGCTCGGCGTGGCAGGCCTGCCCGAGGCGGCCAAGGGGCCGGCTTTCTCGACCCCGGTCGGACTTCTGATCTACCCGCAGATGGCGAGCTTCGAGAGCCGCCCGGCGAAGGGAATTTCCGGTCTTCGGATGACCGGAACAGGCGGAAAACTGCATCGAATGAGTCAGTGGTTGAGAGACAGTTTTTAATTTGACGGGGACAGCCCCATAGGCGGCCGCGGCGGCGAAGCGGCGGGAAAGGCAAAGGACGAAGACAATGACCATCAATCTGCAGAAGCCGGACATCACCGAGCTCAAGCCGCGCATCACCGTGTTTGGTGTCGGCGGCGGCGGCGGCAATGCCGTCAACAACATGATCACCGCCGGCTTGCGCGGCGTCGAGTTCGTGGTGGCCAACACCGACGCGCAGGCACTGACGATGTCGAAGGCCGAGCGGCTGATCCAACTCGGTGCGCATGTCACCGAGGGTCTCGGCGCCGGATCGCAGCCTGAAGTCGGGCGCGCGGCGGCGGAAGAGTGCATCGACGAGATCATCGATCATCTCTCGAACACGCATATGTGCTTCGTTACCGCCGGCATGGGCGGCGGCACCGGCACCGGGGCGGCGCCCGTGGTCGCGCGCGCTGCCCGCGAAAAGGGCATCCTTACCGTCGGCGTCGTCACCAAGCCGTTCCACTTCGAAGGCCAGCGCCGCATGAAGACGGCCGACATGGGTATCGAGGAACTGCAGAAATGTGTCGATACGCTGATCGTCATTCCCAACCAGAACCTGTTCCGGCTGGCCAATGACAAGACGACCTTCGCCGACGCCTTCGCCATGGCCGACCAGGTGCTCTATTCGGGTGTCGCCTGCATCACCGACCTGATGGTCAAGGAAGGCCTGATCAATCTCGACTTCGCCGACGTCCGCTCGGTCATGCGCGAAATGGGCAAGGCGATGATGGGAACCGGCGAGGCTTCGGGCGAGGGCCGCGCAATGGCCGCCGCGGAAGCCGCCATCGCCAACCCGCTGCTCGACGAGACCTCGATGAAGGGCGCCAAGGGCCTGCTGATCTCGATCACCGGCGGCCGCGACCTGACACTGTTCGAAGTCGACGAGGCCGCAACCCGCATTCGCGAAGAGGTCGACCAGGACGCCAACATCATTCTGGGCGCCACCTTCGATGAGGAACTCGAAGGCGTTATCCGCGTGTCGGTGGTCGCCACCGGCATCGACAAATCGGCGGCCGAAATCGCTGCAGCGCCGATCGCCATCCGCACGGCTCCGCCGAAGCCGGTCAGCCGCCCGGCGGCTCAGGTCACGGAAATGCGCCCGGCGCCTGTCCAGCAGCCGATCTATGAACCACGTGCTGCCGATCCGGTCGCCGAGGCCATTCAGCTCGCCGAGGCGAATGCGGCAGCGATGGCGCAGGCCCGCCCGGCACCGGTCGCGCATTCGGAAGACTTCCGTCCGCAGAGCAAGATCTTCCAGGCGCCTCCCGCTCAGCCGCAGCCGATGATGCAGCCAGTGGTTCAGCAAGCGATGCAGCCGGCTCCGCATCGTGAAATGCCGCAGCCGATTGCCGCGGCACCCCAGCGCATGCCGCGGGTAGAGGATTTCCCGCCGCAGGTGAAGGCTGAAGTGGAAGCCAAGGCCCGCCCGGCCGACCACGAGAACAGCGGCCCGATGGGCTTGCTCAAGCGCCTGACCAACGGCCTAACCCGCCGCGAAGAGGAACCTGCACGGCTGCAGCCGGCGCAGCCGCGCGAACCGAAACTGCGCCAGGCGCCGGCGGAAGTGCGCCGCCTAGCCAGCCAGGATCCGCAGCTTTACGCGCCGCGCCGCGGCCAGCTGGACGAGCAGGGCCGACTGACGCCGCAGAGCCGGGCTGTCCAGGAAGACGATCAGCTGGAGATTCCCGCCTTCCTGCGCCGGCAGGCCAATTGATCTGTTGACGGTTCGTAACAGTTGTTAACAGGCGAGCAGGAAACTGTTCGCCTGTTAATATTAAAAGCGATTTTAAAACAAGGACTTATGGGGCAATCCCGCGCTGGACCGCAGTTACAAAGAGTAAGAAACCGTGATTTGGAGTCTCCCTGTGGGACCATTATCTTCGCCACCGACCAAAGTCGGTTTGCTGGGAGTCTCGGGGAAGTGGCCCTGCCTGCCGATCAATCAAGAGCCGCGCCCTCAGGGCAGATGAAGCGGACCTAGGCAGTACGGGCTATGGGGATTGTTTTGCACGACTATCAGACGACACTTAAATCGCGTGCGACGCTGACTGGTATCGGCGTCCATAGCGGCAATCCGGTCACCGTCCATTTCCTGCCGGCAGATGCCGATACGGGTATCGTCTTCCAGCTTTCGAATGCAAGCGGAAGCCACGAATTTCGCGCGCTCGTTTCCGAGGTCGGTGCCACCGACCTCTGCACCATGCTTGGCGATCCGCAAGGCGAGCACATTGCCACGGTCGAGCATCTGATGGCGACGCTCTTTGGGCTTGGGATCGACAATCTCGTCATTGAAATCGACGGCCGTGAGGTGCCTATCCTCGACGGCAGCGCGGTCATGTTCATCGAGGCCATGGACCAGGCAGGCATCGAAACGCTGCCGGTCAAGCGTCGCTACATCAGGGTGGTCAAGCCGGTTCGCATCGAGAACGGCGCCTGCTGGGCGGAGTTCAGGCCCTATGATGGCACGCGCTTCGAGATCGAGATCGATTTCGAAAGCCCGGCGATCGGCCGCCAGCTTTTCGCATCCGATATGAATGCCGACATTTTCCGCCGCGACGTCGCGCGGGCCCGCACTTTCGGGTTCATGAAGGACGTCGAGCGGCTATGGGCAGCTGGCTACGCGCTCGGCTCCTCGCTGGAGAACTCGCTGGTGATCGGCGATGACAACCGCGTGATCAACATGGGAGGCCTGCGCTATCCCAACGAGTTCGCGCGGCACAAGACGATGGATGCAATGGGCGACCTGGCGCTCGCCGGTGCCCGGTTTATCGGCTGCTTCCGCTCCTATCGTGGTGGCCACAGGCTGAACGCCGCGGCGCTGCGCCGTCTCTTGTCCGACCGTTCGGCTTTCGAGATCGTCGAGACGACGCGCCGCGAGCGCGGCCGTGCCGCCGAGATGAGCGCTGTCAATGCCCCCCTCTTTGCGCCCTGGATGATCTGATTCTTAACGTTTTTGCGGCTCTTATTGCGATCAGCTGTGTTGCAAGGATGCATCACTGGCCGGCCAAATCGCACAGCTTTCCAGGTGGCGCCAAACCGCCACAAAAATGTGCGATTGGCCGGGGATAGCGTTGCCGGGCAAGGCGGTTATGGTTTATGGCTGCTGCCGTCGACTGAAATGACGCCGAAAGGGCGGAATCCAATCATGTTTTTCAAGCGAGTTGGTCAATCGAAGGCGCCGCGGCGGGCTGTTTTCCTGGCGCTTTCGGTCGTCGTTCCATCGCTGTTTCTGTCGGCCTGCATGTCGTCCGAGAAGGACGTCGATCTATCGACCTATGTCGATCAGACCGAGCCGGCCGACGTGCTCTATAATCAGGGTCTCGCCAATCTGAATGCCGGGCGCCTGCAGGAGGCAAGCCGCAAATTCGATGCCGTCGACCGCCAGCATCCGTATTCGGAATTCGCCCGCAAATCGATGGTGATGGGCGCCTTTGCCGACTACCGTCAGGGCAATTACGACGAGGCGATCGGTTCGGCCAAGCGCTACCTGACCCTTTACCCGTCGACCGACGATGCAGCCTATGCCCAATATATTATCGGGCTGAGCTACTACCGCCAGATCAAGGACGTCACCCAGGACCAGAAGGAAGCGCGTCTTACCGTGCAGACGATGCAGGACCTGGTGACGCGCTGGCCCACGTCCGAATATGCCGACGACGCCAAGGAGAAGATCCGCTTCGCCAACGATCAGCTCGCCGGCAAAGAGATGCAGATCGGCCGCTATTATCTCGAGCGCCGCGAGTACATCGCAGCCGTCAAACGATTCCGCAACGTGGTGGAGAACTATTCCAACACACGCCATGTCGAGGAGGCGCTGGCGCGTCTGACCGAGAGCTACTACGCGATGGGGCTGACGTCGGAAGCGCAGACCGCCGCGGCCGTGCTCGGCACCAACTATCCCGACAGCCAGTGGTACAAGGACTCCTATAAGCTCCTGCAGAGTGGTGGGCTCGAGCCGCGCGAGAATGCCGGATCGTGGATCTCCAAGGCCGGGAAGCTGATCACCGGCGCCTGAGCGGCGCGTCACCATGCTCTCCAGGCTGTCGATCCGCGATATCGTTCTGATCGAGAAGCTGGACATCGACTTCTCGTCCGGCCTTTCGGTGCTGACCGGCGAAACCGGCGCCGGAAAGTCCATCCTGCTCGACGCCTTGTCGCTGGCGCTTGGCGCCCGCGGCGACGCCTCGCTGGTGCGGCATGGCGCGGCACAAGGCCAGGTCATCGCTGTGTTCGACGTGCCGCGCAACCACCCGGCCCGTATGCTGCTCGCCGAGAACGCCATCGAGGACGACGGCGACATCATCCTGCGCCGCGTCCAGACGGCGGACGGCCGCACGCGCGTTTTCGTCAACGACCAGCCGTCCAGCGTGACGCTGATGCGCGACGTCGGCCATGCGCTGGTCGAGATCCACGGCCAGCACGACGAGCGCGCTTTGGTCGATCCCGGTGCGCATCGGGAATTGCTGGACAGCTTCGGCGGTCATCTGGGCGCCGCGCGTGCAACAGGCGAGGCGTGGCGGCACTGGCGCGCCTGCGAGCAGGAATTTTCACGGCACCGGGCCAAAGTCGAGGCGGCTTCCCGCGAGGCCGATTATCTGCGTGCGGCGGTCGCCGAATTGACCAGGCTCGATCCGCAACCGGGTGAAGAGACCGAGCTCGCCGAACTGCGCGCCTCGATGATGCGTGCCGAAAAGATCGCCTCGGAAATCCACGATGCGCAGGATGTGCTCTCGGGCCCGTCCTCACCCTTGCCGCAGTTGGCCAGCCTGCTCAGGCGGCTGCAGCGCAAGGTGACGGAAGCGCCCGGCTTGCTTGAAGAGGTCGTCAAATCGCTCGACGAGGCGATGCTGTCGCTCGACGCGGCGCAGTCGGGCGTGGAAGCAGCACTTCGCGCCACTGAATATGATCCGCAGCGGCTGGAGAAGGCCGAGGAGCGGCTGTTTGCGCTGCGTGCCGCCTCGCGCAAGCACAGCGTCGCTGTCGACGATCTGGCGCAACTGCGCGACACCATGGCGGCCGACCTTACCGATCTCGACGCTGGCGAAGAGCGCCTGCATGCGCTGGAGAGACAGGCTGCAGCTGCGCGTCAGGCCTATGACATTACGGCGGCCCAGCTGTCGTCGCTTCGCCATGCGGCGGCCGCAGGGCTGACCAAGGCGGTAATGGCCGAACTGCCGGCGCTGAAGCTCGAACGGGCTGAGTTCATCGTCGAGATCGCAAGCGATGCCGGGAGCCGCATGGAAGAAGGCATCGACCAGGTCGAGTTCTGGGTGCGCACCAACCCCGGCACCCGGCCCGGCCCAATGATGAAGGTCGCTTCCGGCGGCGAGCTTTCGCGCTTTCTGCTGGCACTCAAGGTGGCGCTGGCCGATCGCGGCTCGGCGCCGACCCTGGTCTTCGACGAAATCGACACCGGGGTAGGCGGCGCGGTTGCCGACGCCATCGGCCAGCGGCTGGCGCGGCTGGCAAAGCGCGTGCAGGTGCTTTCGGTCACGCACGCGCCGCAAGTGGCGGCGCGCGCCGCGACGCATTTCCTGATCTCCAAGTCAGGCGGGGCCGACCGGGTGTCGACCGGCATCGCCGAGATGGACCGGGCGGCGCGGCAGGAGGAGATCGCGCGCATGCTCGCCGGCGCCACCATCACCGACGAGGCGCGCGCGGCGGCCGAGCGCTTGCTGCGGGAGAACATCGCGGCAGCGTAGAGCGGTTCATCACGCCGAACCGCTCTACCTCTTTGTTTTGCGCAATTCCGGACGGAAAACCGTTTCACACTTTTCCTGGAATTGCTCTAGACGAGTTCGTTTCCGGCGCTCGTGACCTGAGTCAGGGTCTGGCTCCATCCTGCTGTTCAGGAATGATTTCCGTGTCTGATCTCTCCCTCATGAGAGAATCCTGTTCTATTGTGTCGCGCCACCGTGGAGGGAGCAGTGTATGGACGAAAAACCAGTCGATTCGCTCAGCGAAAGCGAGGCGGCAAGCGAGTTGAAGCGGTTGGCGCAGGAGATCGCCGAGCACGACCGGCGCTACCATGGCGAGGACGCGCCGATAATCACGGACGCGGAATATGACGCGCTGACGCGGCGCAATCTCGCCATCGAACAGCGCTTCCCTGCTTTGCTGCGTGAGGATTCCCCCTCACGCAGGGTCGGCGCGCCACCGGCGGAAGGCTTTGCCAAGGTGCGTCATGCGGTGCCGATGCTCAGCCTCGCCAAGGCCTATACCGACCAGGATGTCGCCGATTTCATCGTACGTGGCCGGCGGTTCTTTGATCGCGACAAGGATCTGGACATCGCCTTCACGGCTGAGCCGAAGATCGACGGGCTGTCGGCTTCGCTGCGTTATGAAGGTGGTGTGTTCGTGCAGGGGGCAACGCGCGGCGACGGCGCCGTTGGCGAGGACATCACCGCCAATCTGAGGACCATCGCCGACATTCCCAAGACCTTGAAGGGATCGGGCTGGCCCGAGGTCATCGAAATACGCGGTGAGGTCTATATGACCTACGCGGAATTCGAGGCGTTGAAGCAGCGCTCGGCGGCGATCGGCGGCCAGGATTACGTCAATCCGCGCAATACCGCGGCCGGGTCGCTCCGTCAGAAGGACCCGTCTATTACCGCCAGCCGCAACCTCAAGTTCTTTGCCTACGCCTGGGGCTTTACCACAAAGGATCCGGCTCCGACCCAGTACGATTCCGTGCAGAAATTCGCGGAGTGGGGGTTCAAGGTCAGCCCGCTGATGGTCCGGGCAAGATCGGTCGAGGAACTGGTCGCGCATTATCACCTGATCGAGACCCAGCGCTCATCACTGGGCTACGACATCGACGGCGTCGTCTACAAGGTCGACCAGCTGGAATTGCAGCGCAGATGGGGTTTCGTCACTGGCGAACCGCGCTGGGCCATCGCCCACAAATTTCCGGCCGAACAGGCGATGACAACCGTGCTCAGGATCGACATTCAGGTGGGCCGTACCGGTACGCTGGCGCCCGTTGCCCGGCTTGCACCCGTCACGGTCGGCGGCGTAGTGGTCGAAAACGTCACGCTTCACAACGAAGATTACATCAAGGGTCTGGACAGCAACGGCCAGCCGATCCGCGACGGCTATGACGTGCGTATCGGCGACACAGTGGTCATCCAGCGGGCAGGGGACGTCATTCCGCAGATCGTCAGCGTCGTAGCCGATAAGCGTCCGCCAGATGCCGTGCCCTACGAATTCCCGCACAAATGTCCGATCTGCGGCTCACCCGCAACGCGCGAGATCAACGAGAAGACCGGCAAGGAGGATTCCCGCCGCCGCTGCACCGGCGAACTGATCTGCCCTGCGCAGGCCGTGGAAGGATTGCGCCATTTCGTGTCACGCGGCGCCATGGATATCGAAGGCCTGGGCGCTGAAAACATAGATCTGTTCTTCAACGCCGGGTTGATCAAGACAGCCGCCGATATCTTTACGCTCAGGGATCGTCGTCCCGCCGTTACCAAGGCGCTGGCCGAGCGGCGGGAAGAGCAGGCCAGGCAGCGTGAGGCCGCGTCGGGCAAGACGCGCAAGAATGTACGCAGTGTCGAGGAACGCAACTACGACGGCCTCGACAAGCTCTTCGCTGCCATCGACGCTCGCCGCGAACCGGAACTCGATCGCTTCATCTTTGCGCTGGGCATCCGCCATATCGGCGAAACGACGGCCGCTGTGCTTGCCCGAACCTTCTCGACGATCGAGGAGTTGATCCGCATTGGCAAGGAGACAGCAGCGGCAGCCGATCCACACACCGTTTTTCCTTCGATCAACGGCATCGGCGATACGGTGATAGGTGCGCTTCGCGATTTCTTCGGCAATGAACGCAACGACGCCGTGCTTGAAGCGCTGCTCACACAGGTCCACCCGAAGCCATACATCGTGAACGTCTCAGCCGATAGTGCGGTCGCCGGCAAGACAATCGTGTTTACAGGCACGCTGGAAAAGATGACGCGCCCCGAGGCCAAGGCGATGGCCGAACGTCTCGGCGCGAAGGTCGCCGGCTCGGTTTCTGCGAAGACCGATCTCCTGGTAGCGGGGCCGGGCGCCGGTTCCAAGCTGAAGGACGCGACCAAATTCGGCATCGAGGTGATCGACGAGGACACCTGGTTGCAGCGGATCGGCAAGGGCGCGTGATGGCGGCTGCGTTCAACGGTTTTGGGCAAAAGGCCATTCCCTTCCTCAAGGCGCTGGATTTTCATCAGAGCCGGGAGTGGTTTTTGGAAAACCGCGACCTTTTCGAACGGGATCTGCGCGACCCCTTCGGCGATCTGGTCGAAACGCTCTCCGAGCGCTTCACGGCCGCGGGGCTCGGCCTGCGCGGCGACCGCAAGAAGTCGCTGTTCCGGATTAATCGCGATGTGCGTTTCGCCAAGGACAAACGGCCTTATAACCGGCATTTGTCGGCGATCCTTTCGCCTGACGGCACCAAGATGGAACAGGGCGTGTTTTACGTCCATATCGGGCTCGATCGCTGCTTTGCCGCCGTTGCCTGGTGGCAGCCCGGACCGGAGCTATTGCTGGCGCTGCGCAACGCGATCGCGAAGCGGCCGGCTGAATTCCGCACCCTCGTCGCGGCGCTGAAGAAGAACGGCCTCGAGCTCGACCCGGACGGCTGCATGAAGCGCACGCCGCGCGGCTTCGAGCATATCGCCGAGCCCGATCTCGCTGCCGCGATCCGCAATCGGCATTTTGCCGTCCGGCACGCAGTCGAGCCGGCGGATATTTATGGAGCTGGATTGGTTGACGAACTCGTCGACTTCGTCATGCGGGCAAAACCGCTGCTCGACTGGGGCAGGGCGATCGAAGGCAAGGCTTCGCCGCGCTAGCGGATAAATCAGACAGTCAAATGCGCCGCGCAGTGTAGAGGCTGGTGGTCATGTTGCGGGTTATGGAGCCTTGGAACTCGTCGCGGACGATGCGACCCAGCTCCGCCAGGATTGCTTTGCGGTCGCTGCGGATGTTGATGTTGGAAAAAGTGGCATAGAGGGCGACCGTCTGGTCAGGATCGAGGACGAGCGACCAGACACTTGTCCCATGTTCGATGGAATCGAACGCGCCGGTTCGCTCCAGCGCCGCCACGCGGGCCTCGGCATCAAGGGCGAACGGAATACCATTTGAGCCCGCCGAAGGGCTCGAAGGCCCTTCAAGCAGTGCCTTCGTCGCATCATGAAAGGGATCGGGGCGACTGTTGTCGCCGAATACATTCCAGACCATTGCCCACCAGCCGCCCGGCCGAAGCAGCTCGGCGACCTTGACCAGCGCGGTGTCCTCATCCAGCCAATGAAAGGCAGTGGCGCTGACGCCGAGATCAAAACCGGCCTTCTCAAGGACGGCATCCTCAAACGCAGAGACGCTCACCGAGAGCGCCTTGTCCTGAATAGTCTCGCAAAGGAAAGTCGCGAGGCGAGAATCCGGCTCGATGGCGAGCATCGGGCTCGCGCCCAGTTCGAGTAAGCGGCGCGTAGCAGTTCCTGTACCTGCGCCAATCTCGAACGTCGCCGTGCCAGGGGCGAGACGGCACCGTTCACATAGAATTTCGAATACCCAATCAGGATAGCCAGGCCGCGTCGCGTGATAGCTGCCGGGATCGGCGCCGAAGGCCAGGCGGCCGAATTTTGGATCGATGAAAAATTCGCTCATTGCAACCACCTCTGGGGAACCACCTCTGGCCTTGGGTCTGTGGCCGCCACTTTTGGCAAGGACCGATGGGCGCCAACGGATATGCCCTCCCAGGTGCCAAGCGTCTGATTTTTGTCCACTGGGCACTGGAGCGCCTTGCCGCCCGCCTCAGCCATCACTTCCGCTGATCATTTGCCTCAATCGAATTGGTGTGACAAGGAGGGCGGCCCTCCCTACATACGACCGTCCCGAGGAGGCGATTGATGTCGGCGGAAGCAATCTCCGAAAACAGTGCGAAAAGCGATTTCTGGGACGGCGTGCGGCTCAGCATGCCCGTCGTGGTGGCATCGGCGCCGTTTGCATTGCTGTTCGGGGCGCTCGCAGTCGACAACGGGTTTTCCGTGCTCGAAGCGTTCCTGATGAGCGCAACGGTGTTCGGCGGCGCCAGCCAGATGGTCGGCATCGAGCTGTTCGGCCAGCATGTCGCGCCGTGGCTGATCGTGCTGTCGATCTTCGCGGTGAATTTTCGCCACGTGCTCTATTCGGCCGGTATCGGCCGGCGCATCGCGCATTGGCCACTGATCCAGCAGGCGATAGGCTATTTCGTGCTCACTGATCCGCAGTTCGCGATGGCCGAGCGCAAGGCGGAGGCCGGCGAAACCGTCGGGTTTACCTGGTATATGGGGCTTGGGCTGCCGGTCTATGTGTTCTGGGTCATCGAAAGCGCGCTCGGCGCGATGTTCGGCAAGCTTATTCCCGACACCCATGTGCTGGGCATCGACTTCCTGCTGCCGATCTATTTTCTCGGCCTGGTCATGAGCTTCCGCAAGCGGCCGCTGTGGCTGCCGGTGGTCATCGCCAGCGCTGCCGCCTCCACCATTGCGTACAAAACCGTCGGCTCGCCCTGGCATGTCTCCATAGGTGCGCTGGCCGGCGTGCTGCTCGCCGTCATCCTGCCGCCCCGCCACAGCGGCGTGGAGACACGGCCATGAGCACGACCTTGTGGATCATCGTCGCCGCTTCGATCGCGACCTATCTGACCCGCATCGGCGGTCATCTGGTGATCTCACGCTTCGACCATATCCATCCGCGCGTCGAGGCCGGGCTCAGCGCCGTGCCGGCGGCGGTGCTGACCACGCTGGTGGCGCCGGCGGCGCTCAGCGCCGGACCGGCGGAATGGGCAGCCTTGATTGTTGCCGGCCTGGTCTCGCTGCGCGGCGGGCTGATGGCGATGTTCCTGGCGGGTGCTGCCGTGCTGATCCTTGCGCGGCAGCTCGTCGGGTAGTGGACCGACGGAGTACGCCTGTCTTCCTGCCAGATCGCCGCTCTATGGTATTTTGCCGTCCATCTTCGGGAAGAGAATGACACTCTCCTGTGCGGTCGGTTCGTTGCGGGCGCCAATAAAGGTGGCCGGCGTGCTTGCCCGGTTCACGGCAACGTGAAGCACGTTGGCGGGAATGTAGAGATAGTCGCCGGGATGCACGAGGTCGCGAAACTGCAGTTCGTCCCCGCTCCACATCTCCAACTCGTCTCCGCTCAGCATATAAAATGCTGTTTCGTGGCGCGCATGGACATGGGCTTTGGTCCGCTTGCCCGGCGGGATTGAGGCGACGCCCAGCCAAAGGGCCTTCGCTCCGACGGTCTCAGCACTTATTCCCGGCAGATAGTCCGACCCCTGTTCGGCCCGATAAGCCTCGCCGCCCCTAACAACCAAAGCCTTTCCCTCGCTGGGCGCAGCACTGTCCATTGCGGCCGGCTGTTTCAACATCATCATCTTGAACCTCCATTTGTGTTAGTCTGTGCGAAGGACGGCCAGAATGATCAGTCCCCCGTCCGAAGTCCTTAACAGGAGGCGAAAAGTTCCGAATTCTTCCGAAGCCGGAAAGCGAGATGCTTCAGCACCGCGACGCTTCGCGTTCGGGCCGTTCGTGCTCGACCTGCTGCGCGGGACGCTTGTTCGCGAGGGCAAGCCAGTTGCGGTCGGGCAAAAAGGCTTGTCGTTGCTTCAGGCCCTGGTGGAGGCACCGACGCAGGCGCTGAGCAGGACGGCCCTCATGGAGGCCGCCTGGTCCGATGCCGTCGTCGAAGAAAGCAAATCTTTCGGTGCAGATTGCCGCCCTGCGCAAGCTACTCGGCCCGCAGCCGGACGGCAGCGAATGGATCGCCACCGTCCCCCGCACCGGATATCGCTTCGCCGGCAGTGTTCATGTGCTTGACCCCGCTGCAGACGATGCGCTTCCGAGCCAACTGGCGGGTCTCTCCGAAAGGGCGTCCATTGCGGTGTTGCCGTTCGCCAATGTCAGCGGCGACAGGGAACAGGCCTATCTGGCTGACGGCATCACCGAGGACATCATCACCGCGCTGACGAGGTTCCGATGGTTCCGGGTGATCGGGCGCAATTCCAGCTTCGTCTATAAGGACAAGTCGGTCGACTCCAAACAGGTGGCCCGCGAGCTTGGCGCCCGTTATGTCTTGGAAGGAAGTGTGCGCCGGTCCGGCCAGCAGATCCGGGTCTCGACGCAACTGGTCGATGCCGCCTCGGCCAATCAGATCTGGGCCGAACGATACGAGATGGAACTGACGGAGGCGTTCGCCGTCCAGGATGCCATAGCCGAGCGGGTGGCTGGTGCGATCGAACCCGAACTGCTCAAGACGGAGTCGCTCCCAGCCGTTGGACGCAACAGCGGAAATGCGACGGCCTGGGACCTGGTGCGGCAAGGTACCTGGCATTTTCACCACGTCGGCCGTCAAACTCACTTGCGTGGCCGCGAGTTATTTCGGCTGGCGTGCAAGCTCGATCCTGAACTCGCAGAGGCCCATCTCTGGCTCGGTCGGGTGAGCGCCGGCATCGTCGCTTACGGCTGGAGCGACAAGCCGGCACAGGATATCCGAGAAGGCCTGGATGCAGCCCTGAAGGCGGTTCGGCTCGACGAGAAAAATCCCTATTCGCATTATGCGCTCGCCATCTGCAGCATCTATGCCAATGCGCAGGAACAAGCCGTTCTTGCTGCGGAAAGAGCGATCGAGATCAGCCCAAGTTTCGCTCTTGGTCATCTGGCTATGGGAATGGGGCAGCTTTTCCGCGGCAGCGCATCCGAAGCGATAGCGCCGCTCGAACACGGCCTTATGTTGAACCGGTACGATCCGCAGAACTTCGTCTGGTTTAATGTCCTGGCGCTCGCTTATCTATTTGCGGGGCAGGCAAACGAGGGGCTCGTCGCGGCGATTGAGGCTCGCAAGGTCGGTCCCACGTGGCGACCCACCCATGAAACACTCGCCTGCTGCTACGTCTCGCTTGGACGTCTGCCGGAGGCAAGATCTTGCGTCGAACTGATGCGGGAGATGGAGAACCCTACAGGCGATGCCTTGGCGCCGCTCAGGCTGCGCAATCCACATTGGGCAGACCAGATGGCGGATCTGTTGAAGAAAGCCGGTTGGCAGCAGTAAGGCTGCGGTCAATCCCCTGCAGATTGGCGTCGTCTGTGTGATGTCGGTCACGCAGTTGTTGGGCAGCACAAGCCAGGTCGGCTTCGCACTCAGGGTGATGCTGCGGTCCGGTCGATAGCCGACCCACCGCCATTGCGAAAATCACCACTTCTGATCGTACGCTTCGCCGCAGCGCCCATAAGCCCAGCGAACGAAACAATAGCTCCTGCCCAGCCAGCAGGCTTCTTGAATATCGACGCGACCCGCGACAGGCTCAGCCGGATCGCCTCCGCTCTCTCCTGGTGGGCGCGACGCACGGCGCCGCTATAGAGCGCCTCGCGCTGCTTCGGCGTCAATGCGCTTAGATCGATCGGCTGGATGCCGAAGGGCTCAGGCGACATTTCCATCTCCCCTGGTTTGCCGTGTTGATCGGCAGCTACACCGACGATTTACGGGAAAGGGCTAATCAGCTAAAATGAATAATTAAGATCGTTATGTTCTCCAGGAGAGATATATGGATTTGGCCGATCTGCGCATCTTCCGCACGGTGGTGCGCGAGGGCGGAATCACCAGGGCAGCGGAAAAACTGTTTCGAGTGCAATCGAACGTGACCACACGCATCCGGCAGCTCGAGGAGGATCTCGGCGTGCAGCTGTTTATCCGGGAGGGCAAGCGCCTGCACGTATCGCCCGCCGGTCACAAATTGATCGGCTATGCGGATCGGCTGCTGGCGCTTGCAGAGGAGGCGCGAACGGCGATGCTCGATCCACGCCCGCGCGGCACGCTTCGCCTAGGTGCCATGGAGAGCACCGCCGCGGCACGGCTTCCAAGTCTGCTCGCCGACTATCACGCACGTTATCCCGAAGTGGAAATCCAGTTGCGCACCGGCAACCCGCAGGTTCTCGCGACCGCCATGCTTGCCGGCGAACTCGATGCAGCCTTCGCCGCCGAGCCGATCGCCGACGCTCCGTTCGAAAAGCAGTCAGCATTCCAGGAGCAACTGGTCATTGTCTCGGCGGCATCGCGCGTTTCGATCGACGACCGCCTGGACATGCCCAAAACCATGATAGCCTTCGAGCACGGCTGCCCGCACCGCAAGCGGCTGGAACAATGGTACGCGCGCAGAGGGTTCATGGCCGAGAAAACCATCGAGCCTGGTTCATACCATGCCATCCTTGGTTGCGTGGTGGCTGGCATGGGCATAGCGCTGATGCCGAAAAGCGTGCTTTCGGGTTTCCCGGAGAGCCGCTGGCTAAAGCTGCACGAACTGCCCTCTGACGAAGACAACGCCGTTACGGTGTTGTTCTGGCGCAAGGGAGCCGGTTCTTCCAACGTCACGGCTTTGCAAGAACTGCTTGCGGAGCAAAGCCTGTCAACCGGCGTTGCCGCCGCCGCTATTGCTTGAAGTCGTGCGGCAGGGGGGCGGTTGCCTTTTCCAGCCAGGCCAGCGTCTCGCCGTCGAGCATCGGTCCGATCTCGGCCAGCACCCGCGCGTGGTATTCGTCGAGCCAATGCAACTCGTCACGCGTCAACAGATCCGACCGGATCAGCCGCTTGTCGATCGGCGCCAGCGTCAGCGTCTCGAAGCCATGCATGGCGATGTCACCGCCTTCGACCATCTCAGCCGGAGTGACCAGGACAAGATTTTCGATGCGGATGCCGTAAGAACCTTCCTTGTAATAGCCGGGCTCATTGGAGACGATCATGCTGGCCAGCAGCTTTTCGGTGCCGGTCTTGGCGATACGCTGCGGGCCCTCATGTACGGCAAGATAGGAGCCGACACCGTGCCCGGTGCCATGGGCGAAATCGCAGCCGTGTCTCCATAGCGCCAGGCGCGCCACTGCATCGAGTTCGGAACCGCGCGTGCCTGGGGGAAAGCGCAGCATGGAGATGCCGATCATGCCTTTCAGCACCAGCGTGAAGCGTTCGCGCATCTCCTCGGCCGGCGTACCGATCGGCACTGTGCGGGTGATGTCGGTGGTGCCGTCCTGGTACTGTCCGCCGGAGTCGAGCAGGAACAGCTCGCCATGCTCCAGTTTGCGATTGGTGGCGCGGGAGACGCGATAGTGCATGATGGCGCCGTTGGGGCCGGCGCCGGAGATGGTGTCGAACGACACGTCGCGCAGCGGCATCTGTGTTTCGTCGCCGGTGTGCCGGCGCGTCTCTTCAAGCCTGGTGACAACGGTGATTTCGTCGAGCGTGCCGGGCTCCTGACGGTCGAGCCAGCACAGCAGCTTCGCGACCGCGGCGCCGTCACGGCGATGCGCGGCGCGGGCGCCGGCGATCTCGGCTTTGTTCTTCGTTGCGCGTGGGATGCGGGCCGGATCCGGTGCGGCAGTGACGGTGCCGCCATTGTCCTCGACCAGCATGCTGAGCTTCTCCGCCGCCAGAGCGGGGTCCAGCGCGATTTTTGCACCGCCCTTGGCCAGGGTGACGATCGCTGTTTCGAATTCACCGGGTTCGTGCAATTCGGCGAGCTGCGTCAGATAGGCTGCGACGGTGCGTGAGAACTTGCGCTGGTCCATGAAAAGCAGATGCGATCCGTCGGCGGCGAGCACGGCAAAGCCGAGCGCCAGCGGTGTGTGCGGCACGTCGCCACCACGGATGTCGAAGGCCCAGGCGATGGAGGAGGGGTCGGTCAATACGGCATGGGTGGCGCCCTCCTTCTCGATGGCTGCCGCCAGCCGGACCAACTTGTCCTTGGCCAGTTCGCCGGCAAAGCCGATCGGGTGGATCTCGACCGGCGCCAGTGGCGGCCCGGGCTGGTCCTGCCAAATGGCGTCGATCGGATTTTGTTCGAGCGGCACCAGTATCGCGCCGGACTTCACGGCCGAGGCCCTCAGCGCCTTGACGTCGCTGATCGTATGCAGCCATGGATCGAAGCCCAACCGCACGCCCTTGCCGAGATTGTCCTTGATCCAGTTGGCCGGCGGGTTGTCGACAAGGCTCTCGATCGAAAAGATGTCGAGATCGACCTCCTGGCGCACCTGCAGCGTGTAGCGCCCGTCGACAAACATGGCGGCGCGCTTGCCAAGCACAATGGCGACGCCGGCCGAGCCGCTGAAGCCGGTCAGCCATTTCAGCCGTGCCGAGCGGTCGGCGACATATTCGCCCTGGTGCTCGTCGGCGCGGGGCACGATGAAGCCGTCCAGCCCATTCGCCGCCAACCATTGGCGTAGCATTGCCACGCGCGGCTTGCCAACGGCCGGATCGCCGGCGGAATCGAAGGTCTGGAACATGTGGGCTCTCCTCGAATGCTGGCGCGACCGTAGCGCATGACCTCGAAAATCGGAATCGATTTTCGGAACGATCATGCCTGGTCGCGACAGCCTCTTTTTGCGCATGGAGGCCATGCAGAATCGGCGATTTCAAAAAGCGTCAGCAAGGCTTACCTTCTTAACGTGGAGGAACGTGTCTTATTGCCTGCAAAGGAGACCATCATGTCCACGATTTCAGCCAGACGCGGATTTTTCAGAAGCGCTGTGAACGCGCTGATCGAAGCTCGCCAGCGCGAAGCGAGCCGGTATGTGAGCGGCGTTTTGCTTGGCTTTGATGACGAAACGCTGAAAGCTCACGGCTACGATCGCGAAGAGCTGAAGAAAGCGGCGAACTCTCGCTAGGTCCGAGCGGATGCGTTGAAGGCGCGGCGCCTCAGCGCTTGAGATGGATCGTCACCCAGCCTTCGCGGTGCAAGGTGCGGACGTGCCGGAATTTCTGGCCGACATAGGCCGCGATCACCGCGTCGCGCTGGCGCTCGAGAATGCCTGACAAAACGATCGAGCCACCGCGCGCGATATGCCCGGCCATTTGCGGCGCCAGCCGCATCAGCGGCCGCGCCAATATATTGGCAATTATCAGGTCGAAGGGCGCACGCGCGGCAAAGATCGGATGATGAAAACCGGGTGCAGCCACCGTTTCAATGAGCGCCTTGACATGGTTCAGCCGCGCATTGGCGGCGGCCACCTTGACGGCGACCGGGTCGATGTCGGTCGCCAGCACTGGAATATGAGCGAGCTTGGCCACCGCGATGGCGAGCACCGCGCTGCCGGTGCCAAGGTCGAGCGCGTTGCGCGGATGCTCGCGCTCTATGACCTGCTCCAGCATTTCGAGGCAGCCGGCGGTGGTGCCGTGATGGCCGGTGCCGAAGGCAAGGCCGGCCTCGATCTCGATGGCGAGCTCACCGCTGTGGCGCTTCCTGCGGTCATGCGCGCCATGGACGAAGAAGCGCCCGGCCCGCACCGGCTTCAACCCCTCCAGCGAGCGCGCCACCCAGTCGATGTCGGGCAGCGCTTCGCGCTCGATCGATTTCGACAGCGACAGTCCGGCAAGGATGTCCCTAAGCCGCGCCTCGACCGCATCGACGTTGTCGTCCGCATAGAGCGATACTTCGTGGATGTCGCGGTCCTCGTCGACCTCGAGCACCGCAACCGGCAGGCCCTCATCGTCGAACGCCGCACCGAGCGCCGCGAAGATGCGATCAGCCTCGATCTTGCCCGCGGTGAAATACAAACGCGTCTGCGTCATTACCGGATATGTCAACCTTCCGCCGCCAGCCGTTTGAGCTTGGCGATGGCGGCGTCCGGGCTTTCGCCATAGGCAATGGTGCCGGCGAAATCGCCCTTGGCATTGAGCAGCAGCACCGAAGCGGTGTGGTCCATCGTGTAGTCGCCGTCGTTCGTGTCGACTTTCTTCCAGTAGATACCGAAGGACTTGGCCATGGCGTGGACCTTGTCGGGATCGCCGGTGATGCCGAGGATGCGATCGGAGAAATTGCTGACATAGGTGTTCATGATTTCGGGCGTGTCGCGCTCCGGGTCGACCGTAACGAAATAGGCGCGCAGATTCTTGCCGTCGTCGCCCATCGTCTTCAGCCAGCCGGCCAACTCGAAAAGCGTGGTCGGGCAGACTTCCGGACAATGCGTGAAGCCGAAGAAAACGACGCTGGGGTGGCCGCGAAAGGCGGCTTCGGTGACCGGCGCGCCCTTCTGGTCGACCAGCGTAAACGGCGCTCCGAACGGCTCGCCGCCATAATGTCCGCGGTACCAGTCGAAGGTGAGCCAGCCGATGCCTGCGGCCATCAAGAGCAGAATGCCGACCAGAATTGAACGCATCATCAGTGAAAGTCCGTCGTGATTTCCATCGGCCGCCATATTGGCGCCGTGAAGGCCCTGGCTTGGCGAACACTCTTAGCGGTTCGGTCGCGCCGACGCAAAGATGTCGCGTTGCCGCAACCGGCAATCCAGTGGGAAGGCGATCTGCTTGCAAAGCGCTGCCGTTCGTCCCACCTGAGGTCGGCAAAATTCGAACCGCAGGAGGCCTCTTTGCGAAAATTGATTGGCGGCGCGTTGGCCGCATGCCTGGTCATTGGTGCCGGCGCGGCCGTCGCCGAGGAAGTCGGCAAGGTCGGCGTCGATTGGCTCGGCAACGACATCATCGTCGAGGCGATCAAGGATCCGAAGGTCGAGGGCGTGACCTGCCACGTCTCCTATTTCGACCGTGGCATGATCGACCGCCTGCAGAAAGGCAACTGGTTCGAGGACCCGTCCGATTCTTCGATCTCCTGCCGCCAGACCGGGCCGATCACCATTGGCGATATCGACATGAGCGAGGCCGGCGAGGAGGTGTTCAAGCAAGGCATCAGCCTGATCTGGAAAAAGCAGGTGGTGAACCGGATCTACGACAAGGCCAACGAGACGCTGATCTACCTCTCGCATTCGCGCCAAGTGCAGGATGGCTCGGCAAAAATGTCGGTCACCACCGTGCCGCTCTACGGCCAGAACGTGGTGTGGACCAGCGGCAAGCCGAAATAGAGACTGAAGGTGCTACAGGGTCCTTGGCGCATCCAAACGGATGCGCGGCGCTGCACTCGGCTTGCGAGACTATGCGTGCCGGCGTAAAGCGCGCGCATGGACCGTCCCGAACACCTTGTCCTGAAAGATCCCGAGCCGCGCATCCATCCGACGGCGGAGCTGAAGGCTTGCAAGCTTGGACGCTATGCGTCGATCGGCGAGCGGGTCATCCTGCGCGAGGTGGTGGTCGGCGACTTCTCCTACTTCGAGCGCCACGCCGAGGCGATCTACACGACGATCGGCAAGTTCTGCTCGATCGCCGCCAACAGCCGCATCAATGCGCTGGAGCATCCGGTCGAGCGGCTGACGCAACACAAGATCAGCTACCGGCCCAACGAGTACTTCCGCTGGCTGGGTGTCGATCAGGCGTTCCGCGACCGGCGGCGGGCGAAAGCCGTCAGCATTGGCCATGATGTCTGGATCGGCCATGGCGCGGTGATCATGCCTGGCATAGTGATCGGCAATGGCGCGATCGTCGGTGCCAACGCGGTGGTGACGCGCGACGTGCCGGCCTATGCAATCGTCGCCGGCGTTCCGGCCAAGCCATTGTACCAGCGCTTCAGCGCGGAAACTGCGGCACGGATCGAACGTCTTGCCTGGTGGGACTGGCCGGTCGAGAAACTGGCCAGGGCAGTCCCCGACATGCAGGCCTTGCCTATCGAGGCTTTCCTCGACCGCTGGGAAAACGACGCCGCCTGATCGTTGCGAGCGCGGCGCGTGCGCTGTTTGACCGTGAATTCCTCCTCGCAGGGAACTCGAAGCAGTTGCCGATTGTTTCTCCCTGCCATGATCGAAAAGCTGTTCACCAGGATCGCCAACCATATCGCCCATCTTGCCGGTCTGCCGCCGACGTTTGCCGTCTGTTTCCTGATCATTGTGGTCTGGGCGGCAAGCGGTCCGGTCTTCGGCTTTTCCGACACGTGGCAGCTCGTCATCAATACCGGCACCACGATCGTCACCTTCCTGATGGTGTTTCTCATCCAGAACACCCAGAACCGCGACAGTGCAGCGATCCAGGCCAAGCTCGACGAGTTGATCCGCGTCAGCAAAGCCAAGAATACCTTTATCGGCATCGAGCACCTGACCGAATCCGAAGTCGAGGAAATCCGGGCCAAATGTGAACGCGCGGCGAAGCGGCACGACGAACAGGTTGCCGACATGGCCGCACCCAAAGCCGTGGCCAAGAAGCGCAACGCGAAGAAGCACGCTTCGGCGTGAGGGAGCCTGTTGTCCGGGTTCCTGCGCGACGTTCGCCGGATCATTTCATGAATGCTGCAAAGGCTTCCTTGTAGTCCGGGTGCCAGCGCGACAGGGCAGGGCGGTTCTCGATGATGTCGCCAATCGCCCAAGCCATGCGCTTTTCGTCCATGGACCGGGTCGCCTCGTTATCGGGACACAGGATGTAGAAATCGCCACGCAGCACCGAGGCCAGCATGAAGTCGATGACCTGCTCGCCGGTCCAGGCGCCGGCCGGCTTTTCGGTCGCACCTTCGGTCAGGCCGGTAAAGGTAAACCCGGGAATGAGCAAATGCGCCGCGACATTGGCGCCGGGCTCGTTGCGCAGCGCGTGTGCAAGGCCCTCGGTATAGGTCTTCACGCCAGCCTTGGAGACGTTGTAGGCGAGGTTGCCGGGCGGCGTGGTGATGCCTTGCTTGGAGCCGGTGTTGACGATCAGACCCGGCTTTCCCGCCGCCAGCATGCGCTGCGCAAAGGCCTCGACGCCATGGATGACACCCCAGAAATTGATGTCCAGCAACTGCTTCCAGGCCTCGCGGTTCTCCCAGGGCTTGCCGGGGTTGTTGCCGACGCCGGCATTGTTCATCAGCAGCGAGACGTCGCCGAAGGCGCCGAATGTCCGTTCGGCCAGTCGGTCGAGCTCGTCGGCTTTCGAGACGTCAGTTGCAACGGCAAGCACGGCGCTCTCGCCGGCGATGGCGGCGACGGCGTGTCGGGCCTCATCGAGGCGTGCGCCGCCGATGTCGGCCAGCACGATCTTCATGCCCATCGCCGCTAGTCGTTTGGCCGCGGCAAGGCCGATGCCGCTGGCCGCGCCGGTGATGACGGCGACATTACCGGAGGCAAGTGCGGGCAGGGCGGTCTGGATCTCGGCGTTGGTGGTCATGATTTTCTCCTGTTCTGGCCGCGGCGAACTTAGCGCGGAACGAGGCTCGCGCAAGCCGATGCCGGTATCTTCGGGTTGACCGCGTCGGCGGGCGCTGCGCATGCTGATATCGAAAAAGGAGACTGACGATTGACCGACTGGATCGAGATCCTGAAAGAACAGACCGCAACCGGCGACCAGATGAGCCGCGAAGTGCCGCAAATGCTTGCCAATCCCGACATCAGCGAAGCGCAAGTGAAAACGCTTTTTTCGGCGCTCGAAAAACAGGCGGAGTTCGTCGAAAAGCTGCGTATGGCGCTGGAAAAGTTCGGCCATGATTTTTCAGTGATCAAGGCGGCCGAGCGGCTGGAGGAGCGCTACGCCGACCTTGCCGCCTCGGTAGCGGAAAAGCTGAAGGAAATGCGAGGCTAGAGCCTGTTCCATCCCGATAAAATTCGGGATGGGCTCTATCTTCTCGTTGGACCATGATCTTTTCCGAAAACCGGCATCCACTTTTCGCTGACGCGGTCCTTCGGTTCGGGATCATGGTCTGTCTATTTCTCGATTAGCCGCTCGAAGCGCCTGTCCGGCACTAACCAGATCAGCGCTACCAGGACATAGATCGAGACACCGATCCAGTGATTGACGAAGGTCAGTGCGACGGCGGCGATATAGAGGGCCAGCGAGATCTTTCCCTTGAGGTCATTGCCCAATGCCCTGGCGAAAAGGGTTTCGCTGCTGTGCAGTCGATGCAGGGCCATGGTGAGGATGTTGAAGCCGATGGCGCAGAGCGCCAGGTCGACGCCATAGACGGCGACCGGCACGGGCGCGAAATGGTTCTCACCCATGAAGGCTGTCGTCGCCGGCATCAGCGATAGCCAGAACAGCAGGTTGAGGTTCGCCCACAGCACGCGGCCGTCAACCCGCTGCACGGTATGGAACATGTTGTGCAAATTGTTCCAGTAGATGCCGACATTGATAAAGGACAGCACATAGCTGAGGAATATCGGCCAGAGTGGTGCCAGCGCGGAAAAATCCTCGCCATGCGGCACCTTCAATTCCAGCACCATGATGGTGATGATGATGGCGACCACGCCATCGGTGAATGCCTCGACCCGTCCTTTGCCCATGAATCTCCCCTGACAATCCGCTGAGGTTAAAAGAGGATCTCGCTCAGCGCCATCGGCAAAGCTGCCAAACTTGTCAGGAGCAAGTCGGGAAGGGGGAACGGCTGACGCGAAAAAGGCGTTTGGTGTCAGATCCCGAACAGCAAAAGGTCGAAAAATGACAGCTCACGCTCAAGTCATGACGCGCGATCACGAACTCGGCGGCAGCGCCGCAGCGGCTGCCGTGGCTGCCATGATCGCGGCTCTTTTCGCCGGCAGCACGGCGCTGACGCCGCTTTACATCATCTACAAGCAGGTCTTCGGCTTCTCGCAGATCACTTTGACGCTGGTCTACGCCGTCTATGTCATCGGCAATCTGGCAGCGCTGCTGATGTTGGGCCGTGTGTCCGATGTTATCGGGCGCCGTCCGATGGCATTGGCCGGGATGGCGGTGGCCGTCGTCAGCGCGGTGTTTTTCCTGTTCGCAGAAAATGTCGCGTGGCTCGACATCGCCCGGATTTTGAGCGGATTGGGAATTGGCGTCGGCGCCGGGACTGGGACGGCCTGGCTCGCCGAATTGCTCTCGGCCAACGACAAGTCACAGGCGGCGACGATTGCCACCAGCACCAATTTTCTCGGCCTCGGCATTGGTGCGCTGGGGGCCGGGTTGCTCGCAGAATACGCACCTTGGCCGCTCAGGCTGATATTCGTCGTCCACCTGGCGATGCTAGCGATCGTAACCCTGCTGATCTGGCGTACGCAGGAAACCGTTTCGCGGCCGGGAAAACTGGCTGACGTCTCGATGCGGCCGCGGCTTTCCGTGCCTGATGACATCCGCGCAAATTTCGTTGCGCCGGCGGTGACCGGCTTTGGCGCGATGGCGCTCGTCGGCTTTTATGCGGCACTCGCGCCGAGCATCCTGGCGCAGCAACTGCAGGTAGCCAACCATGCGGTAGCCGGCGCTCTGTTCTTTGAATTGTCGATCGTGGCGGCCGGCACCATCGTGGCGACGACGCGTCTTTCGAGCCGGGCCGCGATGTTTGCGGCACTTGCGCTGATGATCCCCAGCGTCGCACTGATCGTTGCGGCGCAGGTCTTCGCCTCGATGGCCATCATGGTCGCCGCAAGTGCTCTGTGTGGCGTGTCGGCAGCGCTCGGCTATCGCGGCGGCTTGCAAGTGGTGAACGAGATCGCGCCGGCGGACCGGCGCGCCGAAGTGGTCTCGGCCTTCTTCATCTGCTGTTTTTGCGGCAACGCGCTGCCGGTCATCGGCATCGGCATCCTGTCGACCGTGGCAAGCGCGACCGTGGCGAGCCTGGCCTTTGCCGGCATGATTGTCGTCTTTTCCCTGGTGGCGCTCGGGTTTGGCGCGAAATACGCGCGCTGAGCCGGCCTTTCAGCCGTTCGGCGTCTCGGGCGAAAGATGCGCGCGCTGGCGCGGCACGCCGAGGCCGGTATCCGGCGGTTCGCCGGCAGCCGGCCGGCTCTCGATCATGTGCACGCTGCGCCAACCGCCGAAGCGATAATAGGCCGTGGCCAGCACGAGCGAGGTTATCGAGCCGGCCGGAAAGCTCCACCACAACGCTTCCTCACCGATCGCACTTCGAAAGAAATAGGCGAAGCTGGTGCGCACCAGAAGTACCGAGATCACCAGGATGATCAGCGGCGGCATCACCGCGCCCGTGGCACGCACAGTGGCGAAGAGCACGATGGTGATGCCGAACAGGATGAAGGACCAGGATGCGACCTTGTTGATGTGAGTGGCGATGTCGATCGCTGCACTGTCGCTGCTGAGGAAGAGGCTGAGCACCGCGCGATCGAATACGAACAGCAGCGCGACAAGCACGCCGGTAAGCACAAGGTTGAAGCCGACGCCGGACGCGGCGATGCGGCCGATCCGGTCCCAGCGCCCGGCGCCGACATTTTGCGCCGCCATGGACGAGACCGCGGCGCCGATGGCGAGCGCCGGCATCTGGATATAGGTCCAGAGCTGGGCGGCTATGCCGTAGGCAGCCGCGACCTGCGAGCCGTAGGCATTGACCATGCCCATCACAGTCAGCGCCGCGGACGAGACGACGATCATCTGCAGGCCCATCGGCACGCCCTTGAAGACGACAATGCGCAGCAGCGCCGGGTCCGGCCGCAGCAGAGCAAGATTGGCGCCGGCCAGCCGCAGCGGGTGCTTGCGCGCATAAAGCACGATCAGGATGGCAAGCACGCTTACCGTCTGGCCGATCAGCGTCGAGGTGGCCGAGCCGGCGATGCCGAGTTCGGGGAACGGGCCGATGCCGAGAATAAGCAACGGGTTCAAAATGACGTCGAGCACGACGGCCAGCGCCATGAATAGGAAAGGCGTGCGCGAATCGCCGGCGCCGCGCAGCACCGTCATGACGAAGGACAGCAGGTTCATCATCGGTACGGCGAGAAAAATGATACGCAGATAGGAGCGCGCCAGCGGCAACGCATCGGCCGGCGTGCCGAGCGCATTGAGGATTGTATCGACCCAGATCCAGCCGCAGACCGCGAACACCACCGAGACAAGGAAGAAGAAGGTGGCGCTGGTGCCGACGATGCGGCGGGCTTCGGGCAGATCGCGGGCGCCGACCGATTGCGCGACCAGGATGGTCGCCGCCATGCCGATGCCGAAGACGGTGCCGAGGATGAGAAACAGCACGAGGTTGGCATTGGACGTGGCGGTCAGCGCCGCTTCGCCGAGGAAACGACCGACCCAGACGGCATTGATTGAGCCGTTGAGCGACTGCAGAACATTGGAGCCGAGCACCGGCAGGGCGAACAGCAGCAATGTACGCGGGATAGGTCCACTGGTGAGGTCGCTGGTCCGCCGGCGTGCGGGCATCTTGTCGTCCATGGCAGGCAACTCGGCGAAGGCTTATCTTGAGTCCGGTCCGCAATGATTGCCGATTTAACGAGACAGGTCGACGCAGCGTTGCGAATTCCGCCTGGCGTGCCTTGATCCAATCATGTTCTCAAAGCTTCCGGAATCGTATATTGATCCTGCACGCGTGGGGCCGCATCTTTCCTGGATCTCATGGGCAAGCCGGGGGTTCATGTCCGATATTCCGCTGTTTTTTGAGCGCCTGAACCGGCGTGCGTTTCTTGGTGCATCCGCTTTGGGCGCGGCCTCCGTGGCTCTTTCGGCGTGCACCACGACGGACGTAGCGGCGCCGCCAGTGACCGCGGCGCCAAGCGATCCGGCTTTCGGCGATGCCGCAAGTATGTATGCGGCGCGCGTCGACGAGGGCTATCAACTGCCGGCAATCCCGGTAGCCAAGGTCGATCCGAAATTCGTGCGCCAAATCGTGTCCGATCCGACCGGAGAAAAACCCGGCACGATCGTCGTCGATACCTCCGAGCACTTCCTCTATCTGGTGCGCGACGGCGGCAAGGCAATTCGCTATGGCGTCAGCCTCGGCAAGGCCGGTTTCGGATGGACCGGCAGCGCTGTGGTTCAGGCGAGGAAGAAGTGGCCGGTCTGGACGCCGCCGCCAGAGATGATCCAGCGCCGGCCGGAACTGGCGAAATACAAGGACGGCATGCCGCCCGGCCCGCACAGCCCGCTGGGCGCACGCGCGCTATATCTCTTCCGCGACGGCAAGGACACGATGTACCGGCTGCACGGCACGCCGGAGTGGGATTCCATCGGGAAGAACGCTTCCTCCGGCTGTGTGCGCTTCATGAATCAGGACATTATCGACCTCTACAGCCGCGTCGACGGCGTCGCGCCGGTCTTCGTGCGCCCGAACCTGTCGGCCGCCGGGAAGATCGCCGCCGTGTCGGACAGGACGGCCGAGCCGATCGATGCGGGCGTGCCAAAGGACGCGGAGATGTTGAGGTAAGTGCCTTCGACGGATCGTCAGTCTTAGGTTTTGCAAACCCACTAGAACACAATCCTTGTGCCGGCGAGCCGCAACTGAAGGGCCCGACCGTTCGATCGTGCCAGGCAGGCGGACGCGTTCGGCGCGTCCGCCTGCCTGGGGGTGTCGCTACTTCCCGGCGAGGCCTGGAAGCGTGACCTGATAGACCAGGAACATCGTGTCGACATCGGCGCCATCTTCGGCCTTGTAGGCCGCGCCGACCTGGAAGCCGTCCTGGGTGAGAAAGTCATTGTCGTTGGCGACGAACAGGAAATAGTCGTCGGGCCGTGTTGGATCGAGGACGCTCACCACCGACATCGCCTCCCACTTCTCCGAAAGGTTGTTGCGGTCATTGGGCGCGCCATTGTGCAGCCCGAAGCGGCCGAGCTCGGTCTTGTCGTTGATGTCGATGAACGGCGTCAGCTTGGCCGGCGTCACCGAGGGATCGAGCTCACCTTTGGGCGCAACCGGCTTGTCCTTGTCGAACTCGGTGCCGGCGATGTCGGTTGCCACCGACACATCGACGACGCTGATCTCGCGATAGAGCGAGGTGTCGCCCTTCACCCCCTGGCCGTTGCCGCTGTCGCGCGCCAGCATCAGGAAGGTCTTGTCCGACAGAGCCACGATTTCGCTCTGCGCGGCAATCTTGGTCTTGCCCTTGGCATCGGTGAACACCGGCAGCGGCACAACATATTCATGCGCAAGCTTGAGTTGGGCCGGATCCGAGGCATCGTAGACCAGCGCGCGCGTGTTCTGGCGCGTCGAAGCGGAATCGCCGCCATCCTGCCTGGGGGCCGATTGCAGCACCGCGATCAGGAACTTGCCGTCGGGCGTCAGTGCCATGCCTTCGAGGCCCTGGTTGTTCTGGCGGCCGGTTTCGGGATCCTTCGGATCTGGGTCTGCCGCGCCAGGTCCCGGATTGTTGGACGCGAAGTTCGGCGTTCCATGACGCATCGGGACAAGCGCCGCCGGTGGCTGCGTTGCCGACATCAGACGCCCATCGGCGGAGAAGTGGTAGATGTTCGGACCATATTCGTCCGAGATGAACATGGTGCCGTCGGGCAGCCGCACGATCGCCTCGTTATCGAGCGCGAGCTTGCCGTTGGCTTCGGGCAGGATCGGCATGTCGTCGGTCGCTGCGCGCACGCCGTTGAGCGGATCTAGGCCGGTTGCATCGATGCCCTTGTCGTCGGTCAAAAGCATGGTGTCGGCTAGCGTTGCCTTGAGGCCCGACTGTTCCTGGCCGGCGGCTGGCACTGCACCCGGCGCGATCGGGGCGAACTCGAGGGCGATCGTGTTGAGGCGCGGACGGTAATCGGTGGTGCCGACGACATTGTAGCCGCGGTCCGGCAGCAGCCATAGCGAGCCCTTGTAGCCATCGGCGCCATGCGTCCAGCCGGCAGCGTCAATCGCCATGCCCGAGCCGGAGCCAAATGTCTCGCCGAACCTGTCTTTCTGGCTGGCCGGGATGCGGCCGACGCCGACCAGGCCCTTGTTGACGAAGTTGGCGCCGCCGACGGTCGCGGCGTTTTCCGCCAAGGCCGGACTCAAGGCCGTGAACATCGCGAGCGCGACAGCGAGGGGCGCGGTTCGGTGCAGGTTTTTCATGGATATCCTCTTTGAGACAAAGCTGCCGGGATCTGAAAAGCGCCGCGTCGCATCGAGAATGCCGCGAAAGCCTTCGGAGAAGCGATCTAGGACGCGAACATGATACTTGCGTGACAGTGCTGCGCTTGCCTGGCCTCGTGTGGTCGCAACTGGCCTGTGCATGGCGAATCGTTGCTATCGAAAGAGCAATTAATAACTTTACAAATAACCATTTTTGTGTGAAGTTATGACAATGAAAGATCACCGATGACAGTCTGTCGTTTCGCCACCCGCCTCAATTCCTTTTCCTCGCGGCCACAGGCCGAGTGGCCTGATCTTGTTGGTAAACCGTCCATGCTGCAAATGGCGGCGCGTGCGGCGAAGGTTGCGGAATTGACCGATCTCGACCTCAACTTCCCCGATCATGTCGATGAAAAACCTGCGGAAATGGCGCGCAAACTCGGCGATCTCGGGCTTTCCATCAATGGCTTCGCCATGCGCTACTACTCTAATCCGGCCTTCAAGCTCGGCGCCTTCACCAATCCGGATCCTTCCGTTCGCCGCGAGGCCATCGACCTGACCAAGGCCGGCATCGACGCCGCGCGCGAGGCCGGCGCCAGCCTGATGACATTGTGGCTCGGGCAGGATGGCTTCGACTACGCCTTCCAGGCTGACTACGCAACACTCTGGCAACACGAAATCGATGGCATTCGTGAAGTAGCGGCGCATGATCCGGGCTGCCAGATTAGCCTTGAATACAAACCCAACGAGCCGCGCTCCTACAGCCTGATGCCCGATGCGGCGACGACATTGCTGGCGATCCGCGAGATCGGCCTGCCCAATCTCGGCGTGACGCTCGATTTCGCTCACGTGCTCTATGCCGACGAGCAGCCGGCTTTCGCTGCCGCCCTCATAGCACGGCACAGCAAGCTGCTCGGCGTGCACCTCAACGACGGCTACGCCAAGCGCGACGACGGCCTGATGGTCGGTGCCGTGCACACGCTGCAGACGATCGAGCTGCTCAGGCAGATCCGCCGCGACGGCTATGCCGGGGCCATCTACTTCGACACGTTCCCCGACATGACCGGGCTCGATCCCGTCCACGAATGCGAAGTCAACATCGCCACCGTCAAGCGCATGCTGCGCGTCGTCGAGCGGCTGGAAAAGGACAACCGCCTGTCAGCCGCCGTCGATCGTCAGGACGCGGTCGCGTCGCAGGCCATCATCCAGGAAGCCATGCTCGGGCCGGACAGCTGAGGCCGGCGCCATCACCGTTTTTCAACAAGGGAGGAAAGACCATGAAATTTCTGCTCGTCACCGCTACCGCTGCCCTGATGACGCTGTCCATCGGCTCGGTGTTTTCCGCGGATCTCGCGCCGCTCAATTCCGACACCGAGAAGGATCGCATCGACTGGTCGCAGCTCGAGGCCAAGTTCGGGGCTTTCCCCAAGCTGCCCGAGGGCACCAAGGCGGGTGCGGTCTCCAAGACGCTGACCAACGAATACTGGCGCTCGCTGGGTGAGGGCTACAAGTCGTTCGGCGACCGCATCGGCGTGCCCGTCGTCTACCAGGCGGCGCAGAGCGAGGGCGACCAGCTCGGCCAGCTCACCATCGCCGAAGGCCTGGTCACGCAAGGCTACAACGTGCTGCTCGTTTCACCGCAGACCGACTCCAATTTGCAGCCGATCATGGAACAGGCCAGGGCCGCCAACGTGCCGGTGGTCAACGTCAATGACGCGGTCATCCCGCAGGCCGAGTACTATGTCGGCAATGTCCAGCGCGACAATGGTGTGCGTGTCGCCAAATGGTTCATCAAGAACCGGCCGGATGGCGGCAAGGTTGCCATCGTCGAAGGCCAGGCCGGCGTCTACGCCGCCGTCCAGCGCACCGACGGCTTCAAGAGCACGATCACTGAAGGCGGCAAGTTCGAGGTCGTCGCCAGCGTGCCGGGCAACTGGGATCGCCAGACCTCCTACGACGCGGCCACCAATATCCTGCAGCAGCACCCCGACCTGATCGGCTTCTATGCCAATAATGACGGCATGGCGCTGGGCATCGTCGAAGCGGTCAAGGCGGCCGGTCTGCAGGACAAGGTGGCCGTCTTCGGCACCGACGGGATTTCCGACGCTTATGCCTCGATCCGGGCCGGCGAGCTGACCGGTACCGTCGACAGCTTCCCGGTGCTGACCGGCGAGGTGGCGCTGGAATCGGCGCTGCGACTGGTGGCTGGGCAGAAGCTGCCGCGTGTTGTTGCCACCCCGCAGGCGCTGATCACCAAGGACAATGCCGACCGTTACTCGGGCGGCGGCGACGCCGTGCGCAAAGCGCTGCTCGAGGACGCGGCAGCAGGCCAATAGAGCAGGGCGGCGGGTGCCGGCCTTGGGTCGGCACCCTTGCTTGGAGAACCGAAGCAATGTCAGCGCGGCTGCAATTCGAGGGCATTTCCAAGCTGTTTCCGGCCGTGCGGGCGCTGAGCGACGTGTCCTTTTCGGTCGGCGCCGGCGAAATCCATGGCCTGCTTGGCGAGAACGGCGCCGGCAAGTCGACCCTGCTGCGCATCCTGTCGGGCGTCTACCGGCCGACGGCGGGAAGCGTGCTCATCGACGGCAGGCCGGTGACGCTGAACAACCCGGTCCAGGCGCGCGCCGCGGGCGTCGCGATGATCCATCAGGAATTACAGCAGGTGCCACGTCTCAGCGTTGCCCAGAACATGTTCCTGGGCCATCCGCTGACGCGCGGCGGCGTCTTCGTCGACCGGCGCGAGCAGGAACGCCGCGCTGCGGAAGCCCTCGCCGCCATCGATCCGACCATCGACCCGGCAGCCCCGCTCGGCAGCCTGAAGGTGGCGCAGCGGCAGATCGTCGAGATCGCCCGGGCGCTGCTCGACTGCGCCAGGATCGTGGCGATGGACGAGCCGACGTCGAGCCTCACGCCGAGCGAGTTCGAACGGCTGGCGGAAGTCATTGCCGGTCTGGCGCGCGACGGTGTCGCCGTCGTTTACGTCTCGCACAAGCTGGACGAGATGTTCGGCATCTGCCAGCGCGCCACCATCATGCGCGACGGCGCCGTGGTGGAAACCGTTGATCTCGCGCAGGTGTCGGAAAAGGCCGTCGTTTCGATGATGGTTGGCCGCGAGCTTGCGCAGGAACAACACCGCTCGCATGCTTCCGGCGAGATCAGGCTGAGCGTGCGTGGCCTCGCCTCGGCGACCAAGGTCCGTGACGTTTCGTTCGACCTGCATCGCGGCGAGGTGCTGGGCATTGCCGGCCTGGTCGGCTCGGGCCGCACCGAGCTGCTGCGATTGCTGGCCGGCGCCGACCGGGCGTCATCAGGCACAATGGAGATCGACGGCAAGGCGACAAAACTTTCCAGTCCGCGCGACGGCATCGCCGCCGGCATCGGCCTGGTGCCGGAGGAGCGCAAGCGCGAAGGCATCGTGCCGTTGCGGTCGATCTCCAGCAACATCGCGCTGGCGTCGATGGGCGTGTTCGCGCCGCGCGGCGTCATCGACCACCGCCGGCTGAAGCGCGTGGCAGCCGAGAAGATGAAACGCGTCAATCTCAGACCGTTCCTGCTCGACCGGCCGATCCGCCTATTCAGCGGCGGCAACCAGCAGAAGGCGATCATCGGCCGCTGGCTGGCGGCGGGAACGCGGATCCTTCTGTTCGACGAGCCGACGCGCGGCATCGATGTCGGCGCCAAGGCGGAGATCTATCACTTGATCGAGGAGCTCGCCGCCGAAGGCCATTCGGTAATCGTCGTTTCGTCCGAGTTGCCCGAGGTGATCCGGCTCGCCGACCGGGTGCTGGTCATGCGCGACGGCACGGTCGCCGCCGAACTGGGCCGCGCAAGTCTCAGCGAACAGGCGATCGCCGCGCACGCCATACCCCAAACGGAGATTGAGGCCGGCAAGGCGCAAGGCCGTCGGGCCGGTGCATAACGGACAGGACCATCGGATGACCGATATAGCCGAACACACAGCAGCGCGCCCAAGCGCAGATTTCCTGCACCGGTTTTCGGTGCGCGACGCTGGCACGCTGATCGGCCTGGTGGTGATCCTCGCTGTCTTCGGGGCGCTGGTCCCCGGCTTCTTTGCCGAGCGTAACCTGATCAACATCCTGCAGCAGTCGAGCATCAATGCCTGCCTGGCGTTGGGCATGACGCTGGTCATCATCTCGGGCGGCATCGATCTGTCCGTCGGGCCGACGGCAGCTCTTTCGGCCGTCATCTCGGCCTCGATGCTGGTTGCCGGCGTGCCGTTTCCGCTGGCCATCGCCGCCGGCTTCGCCATCGGCCTCGCCTGCGGCCTGCTCAATGGCGTGCTGGTCGCCTATGTCGGGCTGCAGCCCTTCATCGTCACGCTGGGAACCCTCAGCACCTACCGGGCGCTGGCGCTGATCTATACCGGCGGCAATCCGGTGCTCGGCCTGCCTGCCGGCTTCCGTGCCATCTTCAATGGCTCGCTGTTCGGATTGCCGTTGGCGGTCATTATCGTGGCCGTGGTCGCGCTGATTGCCTGGATCATCCTCAAGAAGACGCCGTTCGGCGAATATCTGCTCGCCGTCGGCGGCAATGAGGAAGCGGCCTATATAGCCGGCGTGCCGATCGCCCGCACCAAGATCGCCGCGTATATGATCTCGGGCCTGCTGGCGGCGCTTGCCGCACAGATCCTGATCGGCCGGTTGGGTGCGGCCGAACCCATTCTCGGCAATCTCTGGGAGCTCGACGCCATAGCAGCGGCGGCGATCGGCGGTGCCTCGCTGATGGGCGGCAAGGGCAGCGTCGTCGGCACAATCCTGGGTGCCGTCATCCTTGGCAGCATGCGCAATGGCCTGACGCTGATGAACGTGCAGTCCTTCTATCAGCTCCTGGCAACTGGCCTTATAATCCTCGCCGCGATGCTTATCGATCGCGTGACGAGGGGACGTGGATGACATTGACCGGGCTGGATCTGAAAGCAGTAGGGCCGCGCATCCGCATGATGATGCCGCATCTGACGCCGCTCGAGGCGAAGGTGGTGGAAACCGTCTTCGGCAGGCGCGGCTTCGACGAGACTATCCCGCTCAAGCAGATCGCAGAGGAGGCCGGCGTCTCAGAGGCGATGGTGGTCAAGATCGCGAAGAAGCTGGGTTTTTCCGGCTATCGTGACTTTCGCACGGCGGTCTATGAATACAGCCGCCTGCCGACCGCCGAGATGCATCAGGAGCTGTCGGTGGACGACAGTTCGGCGGAAATCGTGCAGAAGGTGTTCCGCACCTCCATCCAGGCGCTGGAGGAGACGCTCGCCATCCTCGACATGGACGATTTCGACCGCGCCGCCGATCTGCTTTACCGCGCCAGGAACCGCGATTTCTACGGCGTCGGCGGTTCGGCGCAGATCGCACGCGATGTCTCGCACAAATTCCTGCGCATCGGCATCCGCACCTCCGTTTACGACGATTCGCACATGATGCTGATGTCGGCCTCGCTGCTCGGCGCCGACGACATTGCTGTCGGCTTCTCGCATTCCGGCAACACGAGCGCCGTCATCGACGCCATCCAACTTGCGCGCAAAAGCGGCGCGCGCACGCTGGCCATCACCAACTACGATAACTCGCCATTGGCAGCCGTCGCCGACATCGTGCTCTGCTCGACCGCGCAAGGCTCGCCGTTGATGGGTGAGAACGCCGCGGCGCGCATTGCCCAGCTCAACATCCTCGACGCGCTGTTCGTCGCGGTGGCGCAACGCGACTACCAGGCGGCGGAGCGCAATCTCGGCCGCACCATGTCCGCGGTGACGTCGAAACGAAAAGACAAGAACTCATGAAAGGCAGCGGCTCGTGAAAGTCAGGGGCACATGACGGCTTCCCCGCCGCTGGTCACCGTATTCGGCAGCCTGCATTACGACATCATGGTCGAAGCCCCCGATCGCCCACGCAAGGGCGAAACGGTGACCGGTCATGCCTGGCATCCAAAATGCGGTGGCAAGGGCGGCAACCAGGCGGTATCGGCAGCGCGGGCCGGCGTGCGTGCGGCAATGATCGGAGCTGTCGGCGATGACGATTTCGGCCGCACGCTTCTCGACAATCTCGATCGCTGGGGCGTTGACCGGCGCTCCGTGCGGGAGGCTTCCGGCGCCGGCTCGGGCATGAGCGTAGCGATTTTCGACGACAGCGGCGACTATGGCGCGGTGATCGTCTCGGGCAGCAACCTCACTCTCAGCGAAAAGGACATTGCGGAGGCGGCCGAGCTGATCGCGCAAACGGCGGTGCTGCTGCTGCAAAACGAGGTGCCGGAAGCCGCCAATATCGCCGCGGCGCGGGCGGTGAAGGCGCAAGGCGGCCGCGTCCTCCTCAACGCCGCACCCGCCCGGAAACTGTCCGCCGAGCTGATCGCGCTCACCGACATCGTCATCGTCAACGCCATCGAGGCGGAATTCCTGGCCGGTGTTCCGGTCGTCGACACGCTCGAGGGTGCTGCGAATGCGGCCGGTATGCTCGTCGGCTCCTACCCGGCTGCCATCGTCACCGCCGGCGGGGAGGGGGTCGCCTATCGCGACCGCGACGGCCAGGCGTTCGCCTTGCCTGCGATGCCGGTGAAGGTCATCAGCACCCACGGTGCCGGCGACGAATTCGTCGGCGCCTTCGCGGCGGGGCTTGCGCGTGGGCAGCCTGTCGAGGCGGCACTTGCCGCCGCCAATGCCGCAGCGGCCTTGCTGGTCGCAACGCCGGAGCGCGAGCGCGGCCGGCTTGATCAATCTGAGCCTGCTCAGTGACCGCCGCGCTCAATCGCTATCGCGCGCGATAAGCTCCAGCGGCCAGACTTCGCGGATGATGCGAGCGCCTTCGGTGCCGGCGAAGGCCGGAATCGATGCCAGCAGCATTTCGGCCAGCCGCTCGCCCATCGGCTCCAGCGCCGGGCGGAAGCCGGTCAGCGCCGGCGAAAAATAGCGGCAGAGCGGCGTGTCGACGATGACGATCACCGCGATGTCGTGGCCGGGCTTGATTCCCGCCTCGGCCAGAGCCTTGCAGCCGCCAAGCGCCATCGCGTCGTTGTTGAAGATGATGGCGCTCGGCGGGTCCTTGGAGCGCATGACCTTCGGTGTCACCGCGTAGCCGCCGGCCTCGTTGATGAAGCCGTCGGCGATCAACTCGGAGTCGAATTCGATGCCGTGCCGCCGCAACGCCTTGCGATAGCCGGCGAGGAACAGATAGCCGAAATTGAGGTCGAGCGACGGGCGGATGGCGGCGATGCGCCGGTGGCCGCGCGCGACGAGACGATCGACGGCGTCAGCTCCGGCTTTTTCGAAGTCGAGGTCGAGCGAGGGGTAGGCATCGCCGCCGGAACGGCTGCGGCCGAGCGTCGCGAACGGGAAACCGGCCTGGGTCAAATAGTCGATGCGCTCGTCTTCGCGCCGCGTCCAGGCCAGCACCACGGCATCGGCCCGGCGGGTCTCGACGACACGGCGCAGGCGCTCCTGCTGATAGTCGCCCGGCGCGCCCATCACCACGATCAGGTCGAGCCCGCTTTCGGCGAGCTTGGCCTGCAGCCCGGTCAGGAATGGAATGAAGAACGGCTCGCCATACTCCTGGTCGCCCGGATGCGGCTGCAGCATGAAGGCGATCGAATGGGTGGCGCCGCGCCGCAGGCTGCGGCCGGACTGGTTCGGTGAATAGTTCAGTTTCTTGGCCGCATCGAGCACGCGCTGGCGTGTGTCGGCATTGACGTCGGCGCGACCGTTGAGCGCGCGCGACACCGTGCCGATCGAAATGTTCAGGTGACGCGCAAGGTCGTGAATGCTGGACGCCAAAGGACAGTTCTCCCCCTTGCCTGGCTAGCACCGGCTGCTCTCCGGGCCAAGCCGACACCACGATTTTTCGCAACCGGCCAATTGACATTCTACGCCATCGGGTGTGTTCTCGTAAACGTTTACGGAAAAACATTCACGGCCCTGCCGTGAATGCCGTGAGGATCGGTCTGGAGGGGCCGAGAGGGAGGAACACTGGATGATCAATGTCGTCCTGGTCGGCTGCGGAGCGATGAGCAAGGCCTGGCTCGATGCGGCCAGGCAGATCGACGGGCTCGCCATTGTAGGCCTGGTTGATATCGACGCCGAAAGGGCGCGGGCGAGGGCGCGCGAATACGAGCTTTCCGGCGCTGTCATCGGAACCGACCTCGACGCCGTGCTCGACCAGACCAGGCCCGACGCGGTATTCGACGTGGTGGTTCCCGCCGCCCGCCGCGAGGTCGCGTTTTCCGCCTTTGCCCATCATTGCCACCTCTTGACCGAAAAGCCGCTGGCCGACAGCCCGGGCAATGCGCGTGCCATTGTCGAGGCCGCCCGCAGCGCCGGGCGCATCCATGCCGTCGTGCAGAACCGCCGCTATGTCGCCAATGTCAGGCGCATCCGGCGCTTTCTCGCTTCCGGCGTCATTGGTGCTGCGACCAGCATCCACGCCGATTTCTTCGTTGCGCCGCATTTCGGCGGTTTTCGCGAAGAGATGCGCCATGTGCTGCTGCTCGATATGGCGATCCACACATTCGATGCCGCCCGCTACATGGTGGCCGGCGAGCCGGCCGGTGTCCATTGCCAGGAGTGGGAGCCGGCCAATTCCTGGTATCGGCAAGGGTCGTCGGCAACCGCAAGCTTCGACCTCGGCGGCGGCAAGCTGTTCACCTATGCCGGCAGCTGGTGCGCGGCCGGCTTCCGTACCAGTTGGGACAGTAGATGGCGTATTGTCGCCGAGCGCGGCAGCATTGTCTGGGACGGCGAGGATGGGCTGAAGGCGGAAGTCGTGCGGCCGGTCCGTGAAGGCCTGTTCGACCGCACCGAACCGATCGCCGTGCCGCCGCTCGACCCGGCCGATCGCGTCGGCGGCCATCTCGGCATTATCCAGGATTTCGTCCGCGCCGTCGAAACCGGCACCGAGCCGGAGACGCGCGGTGCCGACAACATCAAGAGCCTGGCCATGGTTTTCGCTGCGATCGAGAGCGCCGAGACCGGGCATCGGGTCGCTATCACTGCACAGGAAGGATCATGATGCCAAACCCGCTGCTCGACATCAGGATCGGCACCATGGTGCGCGCCAATCTCGACGACCCGGCCGCCTATGTCAGGCAGATCCTGCCGCTCGGCTTCGAGAGCATCCAGCCGTTCTTCTGGCAGACGCTGGGCGGCAAGGACATTCCGCGGCTGGCGGGCGAGATCCGCGAGGCGATCGGCGATGCCGATGTCATCGTCTCGTCGATCGGCGTGTTCGGCAATCCGCTGGAGAGCGGTGAAGTTGATCGCGGCGTGCTCCAGGCGTGGGAAACGATCATCGACAACGCGCATCTATTCGGCACCAACATGGTCAGCGGCTTCACCGGCCGCATTCGCGGCAAGCCGCTGCCAGACAGCCTGCCGCGTTTCCACGAGGTATGGGGGAAGTTGGCAAAACGGGCTGCCGACAAGGGCGTGCGCATCGCCTTCGAGAACTGCGCCATGGACGGCAACTGGGCCAGCGGCGACTGGAACATCGCCCACAATCCAGACGCCTGGGAGCTGATGTTCAACGAACTGCCGGACGACAATCTCGGCCTGGAGTGGGAGCCCTGCCACCAGCTGGTCTACCTGATCGACCCGATCCCGCAGATCCGCAAATGGGCGCCGCGCATCTTCCACGTCCACGGCAAGGACGCGACGGTGCGCTGGGACGTGATCCGCGAACATGGCGTGTTCGGCCGCCTGCCGTTCGTGCAGATGCGCACACCGGGGTTCGGCGACAGCGACTGGACGCGAGTGATCAGCGAGCTGCGGCTGGCCGGCTACAAGGGCGCCATCGACATCGAGGGCTGGCACGACCCCGTCTATCGTGGCGATCTCGAGATCACCGGCCAGGTGCGGGCACTGGATTATCTCAAACAATGCCGGGGAGGCGCGAGCTATCTGCCGAACCCGGTGTGAGAAGTCGGCCGGCGGGAGGTGCCGGCCAGCGAAAGATTGCGGCGCGTTGCCGAAGCGATCGTCAAAACCCCTCGGCTAGCGAGGGAACAAAGGGAGGAACGTGCATGAGCATTACGATGAGAAGGACAGTTCTGCGCTCGACCGTCGCGGCGGCCGCGATGGCGTTCGCCGCCGCACTCTCGACCTTGCCGGCGCAGGCGCTCGACGCCCAGTGGTGCAAGGATGTCCATATCCGTTTCTTCGCCGGCGGGGCGGAGGGCGATGCGTTCGGCACCATCGTCTATAATGGCGCCAAGCAGGCGGCCGCCGATCTCGGGCCCAAGGTCGACTATATCTTCTCTGGGTGGGACGTGGAGAAGATGGTCCAGCAATTGCGCGAGGCTGTTGCGGTCAAGCCCCAAGGCATCGCCATGATGGGCCACCCGGGCGACGCCGCCATCATGCCGCTGGCCGAACAGGCGCACAAGGACGGCATCAAGATGATGTACCAGAACGTGCCGGTGCCGACGGTCACGGCGGCGTTCGGCGGCGGCTATGTCGGCGCCCAGCAGGAGCAGCAGGGCCGGGCGCTCGGCGCCGAGGCGTTCAAGCTGGCCGGGCTGAAGGCCGGCGACAAGGCGATCATGATCGGCCCGTTCGAGAACGAGAGCCGCGGCGCGCGCGAACGCGGCACGGTCGCCGCACTGAAAGAGGCCGGCATCGACGTCGTTCAAATCAATTCTCAAACCGAGTGGGCAGCCGATCCCAATCTGGCCATTCCGGTGATCACGGCAGCACTGCTCAACAATCCCGACGTCAAGGCGGTCGGCTATCCCGGCGGGCAGCTGCTAGGCAATGTGCCGACTTACATGCAGGCGGCGGGCAGAAAGCCGGGCGACATCTTCAACTTCGGCTTCGACACCAGCCCGCAGATCGTCGAGGGCTTCAAGGGCGGCTGGGTGCAGCTGACGGCCGACCAGCAGCCGTTCATGCAAGGCTACCTACCAATCCTCAGCCTCTGCCAGCAGGTGGTGCTGGGTCTGGCGCCGATGAATGTCGACACCGGTGCCGGCTTCGTCACGCCGCAGAATTATGAGATCGTTTCCGAACTCGCCAAGCAGGCGTTGCGCTGATCGCCCGATCTGCCGGCCGGGTTGAATCCCGGCCGGCGACGACCGACAAACAAGCGAGGACCGCCATGGCCGAACGCCTCATCGAACTGCGTGAAATCAGCAAGTCCTACGGCCAGGTCTATGCGCTTGGCGGCGTCAGTCTCAGCGTCGACCGCGGCGAGGTCGTCGGCCTGATCGGCGACAACGGCGCCGGCAAATCGACGCTGATCAAGATCCTTTCCGGCGTGGTCAAGCCGACCAGCGGCGAAATCCTCATTCGCGGCAAACCGGTGACCGGGTGGAGTGCTGCGCGCTCGCGCGACGCCGGCATCGAAACGGTGTTCCAGGACCGGGCGCTCGCCGTGCAGCAGACGATCGTGCGCAACATCTTCATGGGCCGCGAGCTCACCGGCTGGCTTGGATGGCTGAAGGTCAACAAGGAGATCGCGGAGGCGAGCCGGCTGATGCGCGAGATCGGCTTCACCTCGAAGGTGTTCACGCCGCAGTCGATCGTCGGCCAGCTGTCGGGCGGCGAACGCCAGGGCGTGGCGATCGCCCGCGCCATCTACAAGCAGGCCGACCTGATCATCCTCGACGAGCCGACGACGGCGCTGTCGCTGACCGAAACCGCGAAGGTTTTTCATTTCGTGCGCCAGGTGCGGGCGAGCGGCCGGTCGATCCTGTTCATCGGCCACAACATCCACCACGTCTTCGATATCGCCGACCGCTTCGTGGTGCTCGACCGCGGCAAGGTCGCGCTCAGCGCCGACCGCAGCGAGGTCAAGTCGGCCGAAGACCTCATCAATTTCATGGAAGACGTGGCACATCCCGGCGGATTGCCGGGACTTCGCGACGCCGGGGAGCAGATAGCGCGATGAGCAAGACCATGGATCCCGATCTGCAGACCCCTCTAGGCAGCAGCGATGCCGCCCGAAAGGCATGGAAACACCCGTCCGATAACTGGCTGCGCGGCTTTGTCCTCGACAACCGCGCCGCACTCGGCACGCTTGCCGTGTTCATCGTGATGATGGCGGTGTTCATGATCGCCAATCCGACGGTCTTCACCAGCTGGTATCTCTATAGTTCCGTGCTTACCACGCTGCCTGTGGCGCTGTTCGTGGTGGTGCCGCTCGTCTTCGTCGTCACCTGTGGCGAGATCGACCTGTCGTTTCCGGCGACGATGGGCTTCGCCTCGTGGGTCTTCGCGCTGGTCGTGCAGGCCGGCTACGACCCGTTCGTCGGCATCGCCGCCGCAATCGTCACCGGCATGCTGCTCGGCTTCCTGGTCGGCTCGCTGGTCGTCTATGGCGGGCTGTCGTCGCTGATCGCCACGCTCGGCATGAATTTCCTGCTGCGCGGCCTGATCCAGATCATCAACGAGGGCAGGTCGACCGCGCTGACCGGCCTTGCCGACAGCTGGGCCTACAAGATCTTCTCCAGCCAGCTTTACGGCATCCCGGTGCAGATATTCTGGGCCATCGCCTTCGTCGTGCTGTCGGCGCTGCTCTACAACCGCCATCGCTTCGGTGCCCAGGTCAAGGTGGTCGGCGACAATCCCGACAGCGCCCAGCAGATGGGCATCGATGTCAAGCGCGTCAGGGTGAAAGTGTTCGTCTTCGTCGGTATCGGCGCGGCGATCGCCGGCACGTTCTCGGTAATGATCAACTTCACCTGGTGGCCGACGGCGGGCGACGGATACCTGCTGCCGGTGCTGGCATCGGTGTTCGTCGGAGGCACGCCGACCTGGGGCGGCATCGGCACCGTCGTCGGCGGCGCGATCGGCGCGGTTACGGTGTCCTTCATCCAGACCGGCGTCGTCGCGGCGGGACTGAGCGGCTTCTACGTCCAGTTCTTCAACGGGCTGATCATCATCCTGTCGCTGCTCGGCCATAAGTGGAACCAAGCGCGGTATCGGTGACCGGCGGCCTCAAACCCCCGTGACAAACCCGTCCAGCACGCGTTTCTGGCCGGCCTTGTCGAAGTCGATGGTCAGCTTGTTGCCTTCGATGGCCGAGATGTTGCCGTTGCCGAATTTCTGGTGGAAGACGCGGTCGCCAACGCTGAAGGGGGAGGGCGTGTCGGCGACGGATTTGGCGACCAGCTCGCCGTCGATGGTGCGGCCCTTGATCGAGGTGCGGCCGGCACCGTAGCCCGAGTCGGTTTCGCCATAGCCGATGCGCTCGACCTGGTGGCCGGAGCGCGTGCCCCAATTGCGGTCGGTCGCTTCGGTGCGGTTGGCCTGAGCACGTTGCCAGCCCGGTGTCGCATAGGTGCTGGAGAAGGCGCCGGATTTCTCGGCGCCGTTGTTGCCACCGATGTTATCGAAGCGCGACGCCCCATAAGGATTCTGTCTTCCAGCCCCCTGGCCGCCACGACCGGGAGCGAACGAGCCGCCACCATAGGCATTGCCGTAGCCGCCATAGGAGTTGCCGCTCTCGGCGACCTCGACATGGGCTTCCGGCAGCTCGTCGAGGAAGCGCGACGGGATGGTCGATTGCCAGAGGCCGTGGATGCGGCGGTTGGAGACAAACCAGAGATGCAGGTTCTTCTTGGCGCGGGTCAGGCCGACATAGGCAAGGCGGCGCTCCTCCTCGAGCCCGGACCGGCCACCCTCGTCGAGGGAACGCTGGTGCGGGAACAGGCCTTCCTCCCAGCCGGGCAGGAACACGGTTTCGAATTCGAGGCCCTTGGCCGAATGCAGCGTCATGATGTTGACGGCGTCGAGCTCAGCGTTCTGCTCGGCGTCCATCACCAGCGCGACATGTTCGAGGAAGGAGCGCAGCGATTCATACTCCTCCATGGAGCGTATCAGCTCCTTTAGGTTCTCCAGCCGGCCGGGCGCTTCGACCGAGCGGTCGTTCTTCCACATGTCTGTGTAGCCGCTCTCCTCCAAAATGGTCTCGGCGAGTTCGGTGTGCGGGGTGGTTTCGAGAGCCTTTTGCCAGCGCTCGAAATTGGCTGATACCTCGCGAAGTGCGGCACGCGGCTTCGGCTTCAGCTCGTCGCTTTCGGCCAGTTTTGCCGCCGCCTCCAGCATCGGGATGCGCAGCGCGCGTGCGGTGTCGTGGACCTGGCGGATGGTGGCCTCGCCCAACCCGCGTTTCGGCACGTTGACGATGCGCTCGAAGGCGAGGTCGTCGGCGCCTTGTGCGACGACGCGGAAGAAGGCCAATGCGTCGCGAATCTCGAGCCGCTCATAGAAGCGCGGGCCGCCGATGACGCGGTAATTGAGCCCGAGCGTGACGAAGCGGTCCTCGAATTCGCGCATCTGGAAAGACGCGCGGACGAGAATCGCCATATCGTTCAAATTGTGCTTCTGGCGCTGGTAGGCCTCGATGGTCTCGCCGACGGCGCGGGCCTCCTCCTCGGAATCCCAGGCGGCGTGGACATGCACCTTCTCGTCGTCCTCGGCGATCTTCTCGGTAAACAGCGTCTTGCCGAAGCGGCCCTCATTGTGGGCGATGAGATGCGAGGCGGTGCCGAGGATGTGCGCGGTCGAGCGGTAGTTGCGCTCCAGCCGGATGATGGTGGCGCCGGGGAAATCCTTGTCGAAGCGCAGGATGTTGTCGACTTCGGCGCCGCGCCAGCCATAGATCGACTGGTCGTCGTCGCCGACGCAGCAGATGTTAACTTTGCTTTCGCTCACGGCCGCGCGCGAGCTTCGCTCGCTGGCCTCCGCGGGGGCGGCCTGGCCGGCCGACGCCCGGTCGGGCTTGCGGCCTTCGGCCGAAGAGCGCCCAATCTCCCCCGCGAGGGGGGAGATTGGCTTGCCTTGAGGCCGCTGGGCCAGCAGGCGCAGCCACATGTACTGTGCGGTGTTGGTGTCCTGGTACTCGTCGACGAGGATGTAGCGGAAGCGCTTGTGGTATTCCTTCAGCACGTCCGGATTGGCGCGGAAGATGCGGATCGGGTGACATAGGAGATCGCCGAAGTCACAGGCATTCAGCGTCTGCAGCCGCTCCTGATAGGCCTTGTAGAGTTCGCGGCCCTTGCCGTTGGCGAAGGCACGGGCATCGCCCTCGGGGATGTCGGCGGGACCGAGGCCCTTGTTCTTCCAGCCGTCGATCATCTGGGCGAACTGCTTGGCCGGCCAGCGCTTGTCGTCCAGCCCTTCCGCCTGGATGAGCTGTTTGATCAGCCGCACGACATCGTCGGTGTCGAGAATGGTGAAGTCGGATTTGAGCCCGGCCAGCTCGGCATGTCGGCGCAGCAGCTTCACGCCAATCGAGTGGAAGGTGCCGAGCCACGGCATGCCCTCGACATTGCCTTCGCCGATCAACAGGCCGATGCGCTGCTTCATCTCGCGCGCCGCCTTGTTGGTGAAGGTGACGGCGAGGATCTGCGAAGGGAAGGCCTTGCCGGTGGCAAGGATGTGGGCGATGCGGGTGGTCAAGACGCGCGTCTTGCCGGTGCCGGCGCCGGCCAGCACCAGCACCGGGCCTTCGGTGGTTTCCACCGCCAGCCGCTGCTCGGGGTTGAGGCCGTTGAGATAATCGGGCGCGTTGTTTTGATTGCTGCGGGCAGCCATGGCGCGCGCGGCGATGCCCGACGGGGCCACGGGCCGCGCGTTCGGTTCGTCAAAAAAGGGCATGTCTTCCGAAAAGCCGGACATCTCTCCCCGAATGTAGTGATTCGGCAGCGAAAGGCCAGAAGTGTCTCCGTTTTGTTCTCTGTCCAGTCGGTAGACTCACAATCTGAATGGGTCCGCTAACCAAAACGCCGAGCTTGCCGTGGGTCGACGCCGTAAAACGCCGAGCTTGCTTGACAGGGGAAGCGGGCCGGAGAAAGTTGCGTGGGGGCAGGCACGCAATGCGGGGTTGCCCATGGACGCGTCGCGGAGCGCACCAGTCGAAGGAGCACCGTCTTGGCTGTGGTCATCACCTCCCTGATCCTTTTCCTCATCGGCCTGGCGCTTGGCGGCGGCGGCATCTGGCTCGTGACGCTGGGCGGCAGCTGGTATTACGTCATCGCCGGCATAGCTTTCCTGATCGCTGCCTGGCTGCTCTACAGGCGCAGATCCACGGCGCTGTGGCTCTACGCGGCGATCGTGCTCGGCACGCTCGCCTGGGCTGTCTGGGAAACCGGCTTCGACTGGTGGGAGCTCGGCCCGCGCGGCGGCATCATCGTGCTTGTCGCGCTGTGGCTATTGACGCCATGGGCGCGGCGCGGGCTTACCGGTCCCGACGGACGAGCGCCGCTGATCCTCGCGGTGCTGGCATCGCTCGGCGTCGCCGGTTATTCGATGACGACGGACCCAAAGGATATTGCCGGCCAACTCAACACCGACAAGGTGACGCCGACGGCCGAACTCGGCGGCAATGTGCCGGCCGGCGAATGGCACTATTACGGTCGCACGCAATATGGCCAGCGCTATTCGCCGCTCGACCAGATCACCCCCGAAAACGTTGCCAATCTGCAGCCGGCCTGGACCTATCGCACCGGCGACGTGAAAGGGCCCGACGACATCGGCGAGACGACCTATCAGGTGACGCCGCTGAAAATCGCCGACACGCTCTACATCTGCACGCCGCATAATTTCGCCATCGCCATCGATGCCGCGAGCGGCAAGGAGAAATGGCGTTTCGATCCGCAGGTCAAGCTCAACAAGGACCGCCAGCACCAGACCTGCCGCGGCGTGGCTTACTATGCCGATGCCAAGATCGCCGCCGGCCAGCCCTGCGCCACGCGCATCTATCTGCCGACATCGGACGCCCGGCTGATCGCGCTCGACGCGGCGAATGGCCAGGTCTGTCCGACATTTGCCGAGGGCGGCACGCTGAACCTGCTCGCCAACATGCCATATCCGAAGCCGGGCTATTACTATTCGACTTCCGCGCCGCTGATCGTCGCCAACAAGATCATCGTCGGCGGCGCGGTCAACGACAATTATTCGACGCAGGAGCCGTCCGGGGTCATCCGTGCCTACGATGCCGACACCGGCGCGCTGTTATGGAATTGGGATTCCGGCAATCCGGACCAGACGACGCCGCTGCCGCCGGGCCAGACCTACACCAACAACTCGCCCAATATGTGGTCGACGGCGAGCGCCGACGAGAAGCTCGGCCTGCTCTATGTGCCGCTCGGCAACAAGACGCCGGACCAGCTCGGCGCCGGACGCAGCGCCAATGACGAGAAATTCTCTTCCTCGATCACCGCGCTCGATCTCAACACCGGACAATTGCGCTGGGTGCGGCAGACCGTGCATCACGATCTCTGGGACATGGACGTGCCGGCGCAGCCGACGCTGGTCGACATAACCACGGCCAGTGGTGTGGTGCCGGCGCTGGTCGGGCCGACCAAGCAGGGCGACCTCTATGTGCTCGACCGGCGCAGCGGCGAGCCGATCGTTCCGGTCAAGGAAGTGCCGGCGCCGGGCGGCGCGATCGAAGGCGACCATACCTCGCCGACGCAGCCGGTCTCGGACCTCAGCTTCAGTCCGAAGCCACTGACCGGCGCGGATATGTGGGGCATCACCATGTTCGACCAGCTGGCCTGCCGGATCGAGCTTCGGAAGCTGCGGTATGAGGGCCGCTATACGCCGCCGTCGCTGCAAGGCTCGCTGATCTATCCTGGCAATTTCGGCACCTTCAACTGGGGCGGCGTGGCAGTCGATCCGGTCCGGCAGGTGATGTTCGGCATGCCGACATACCTGGCGTTCATCTCCAAATTGGTGCCGCGCGCCGACGTGCCGCCGCCGGGCGATACCAAGGGCAGCGAACAAGGCCTGAACCGCAATGACGGTGCGCCTTACGCAGTGATATTGAAGCCATTCCTGTCGCCGCTCGGCATTCCCTGCCAGGCGCCTCCGTGGGGCTATGTGGCCGGCGCCGACCTTCGGACCGGCAAGATCGTCTACAAGCATCGCAACGGCACCGTCTACGACATGACGCCGCTGCCGCTGCCGTTCAAGGTCGGCGTGCCGGGCATTGGCGGGCCGATGATCACTGCCGGCGGCGTCGCCTTTCTCGGTGCGGCGGTCGACGACTATGTGCGCGCTTATGACCTGACGACCGGCAAACAGCTCTGGCAGGCGCGGCTGCCTGCCGGCGGGCAGTCGACACCGATGACCTACACGGTAGCCGACGGACGCCAGTTCGTCGTCATCGTTGCCGGCGGCCACGGCTCGGTCGGCACCAAGCCGGGCGATTATGTGATGGCCTATACGCTGCCGAAATAGAGAAGTTCCTCAGAGCCCGAGATGCCCTTTCAGGTCGGGTACCGATGCAAGTACCTCGTTGGTCAGCTGCGGGCCGGCGGCTGTCTCGGCCTGCTGGACCAACGCGGCATCAAGGCCATCGTGCAGAGACTTATGGCAGCCCTCACTCAGCCGTGACTGGACCAGCCAGGCTTCGACCCTATGTTGCTGCCGGGGGCCGAAGACCTAGGAGCGCGCCATGACAACACCTGCCGGCCCCGCCAAGCCTGTCATTACCCAGGCGATGATCGATGCCTATGATGAATACACGCATCTGACGCTCGACCGGCGGCGCTTCATGGAGCAGTTGACCAGGCTTGCCGGGTCGGGTGCGGCAGCGGCCGCGATCGCGCCGCTGCTGGCGGCGAATTCGGCCCAGGCGGCAATCGTCGCGGAAAACGATCCGCGCGTGAAAGGCGAGGACATCAGCTATCCAGGCAGCGGCGGCGAGATGAAGGGTTATCTGGTCAAGCCGGCGGGTCAGACCGGCAGGCTGGGCACGGTCATCGTCGTGCACGAAAACCGGGGGCTCAACCCGCATATTCGCGACGTGGCGCGGCGCGTGGCGCTGGAGGGGTTCGTGGCGCTTGCCCCGGACTTCATGACACCGCTCGGCGGCACGCCGGCCGATGAAAACAGGGCACGTGACCTGTTTTCCCAGCTCGATCCAGCACAGGTCGCCACCAATGCCGTCGCAACGGTCGCCTACCTCAAAGGCCACAAGGACGGCAACGGCAAGGTCGGCGCCGTCGGCTTCTGCTGGGGCGGCGGCACGGTGAACATGCTGGCCGTCAACGCGCCGGATCTTGCAGCCGCCGTTGCCTATTACGGCATGCAGCCGAAGGCCGAGGACGTGCCGAAGATCAAGGCGCCGCTCATGCTGCATTATGCCGGGCTCGACACCCGCACCAATGCCGGCATCGACGCCTTCAAGAAGGAACTCGACGCGGCCCATATCGAATATTCGGTCTATGTCTATGAAGGCGCCAACCATGCCTTCAACAACGACACATCGGCGGCCCGTTACGACAAGAAGGCGGCTGACCTCGCCTGGGGGCGGACGATCGCTTTCCTCAAGGAGAAGTTGGCCTGATCAGGCGGGCGCCAGCGCCGGTTTGTGAAGGGCGACGCCGGCCACCACCAGCGCGATGCCGAGGCAGTCAGTGAGGCTCGGCACCTGCCGCAGCACGATGACGCCGATAAACGTCGCGGTAACCGGAAGCAATGACAGCATCAGCGCGAAACTGGAGCGCGGCAGCCGCGACATGGCAAGCTGGTCGCAAATATAGGGAATGACCGACGAGCAGATGCCGACACCGACCGCCGCAAGCAGCAGCGGCGGCGTCGAGAACGCCGGCAGCGCATCGGCAAGACCGATCGGCAGAACGACGAGAAGGGCGACCGCCATGGCGGCACCCAGCCCGGCGATGCCATCGCCAGCGTCGGCGCGCGCGACGCGGTGGCCGAGCACGATATAGAAGACGAACAGCGCGCCATTGAGGAAGGCCCAGAACAGGCCGACAGGATCGCTCGACCATTTGACGTCGATGAGCAGCAAGGTGCCGGCGACGGCGATTGCAAGGGCGGCGAGATTGCGCGGGCTTCTGAGGCCGACAAGCGCGACGCCGATGGTGCCGACGAATTCGATCGCCGCTACCAGCGAGATCGGCAGCCGGTCGAGCGCCAGGTAAAACGAGCAATTCATCACCCCAAGGCAGACGCCGAAACCCACAAGCAACAACCGCGTCGAGCGATCGGCGCGGGCGAAGACCGCCCATGGTCGGGTCAGCGGGGCAAAAACCAGTGCCGCGGTGGCGATGCGCAGCCACGCCATGCCGAGCACGCCGACATGCGAGAAAAGCAGGACTGCGAAAGCGGGGCCGAGATAGTGGAACACGGCGCTGACGCCGAACCACAGATGGGGCGGCACCGAGCTTGCCAAGGTAAAAGCCGGGCCGGCGAGTGCCGGACTTGCTGCTGGGGCTTGCGTCCGATCTTCCATGGGGTCAGTATCGCAGGCGATTTTTGCCGTTGATATGGATGATGGCCGGGCATTGCGGCTATTCCCTTTTCGAAAGCAAGGAGTATTCCGCTGAAACGCCTTCGAAATGAAAATACCGATCTGGATCCGGCGGATCTAAAAATCCTGCGCCTGCTGGAGGAGGATGCGCGCACCAGTATTGCCGAACTGGCGCGCTCAGTCGGCCTGTCGGCGCCGAGCGTCGCCGAGCGCATCAAGCGGCTGCAGGAAAGCGGCGTGATCGAGGCCTATACGGTGCGGATTAATCCGGCCGCGCTCGGCATGAAGCTGTCGGCATGGCTGCGCATCAGGCCGGTGCCGGGGCAACTCGCCGTCGTGGCCGAAATCATCCGCGACCTGCCGGAAATCGCCCAATGCGACCGGGTCACCGGCGAAGACTGTTTCATCGCGCTGGCGCATGTCGGCTCGGTCGCCGAGCTCGAGCGGGTGATCGACCGGATCATTCCCCATGCGATGACCAATACGGCGATCATCCAGTCGACGCCGGTAGTGGCACGCTCGCCGCTAGGGGCGGTGAAGCGCCCGGCCTGATGCTAGATTTAAATCTGCGACGTCAGCTCGACCGGGAAATCGTCATTGTCGGCGTCGCGCATGGCGGCGAGGCTGCGGTTGTCCAGCACCTCTGCGATCGCCTGACGCACCTCCAGCATCATGTGCCGGACCTGGCAGGTCGCCTCGTCGCAATCCTCGCAGCGCTGGTATTGTGTGCGGCTGGCGCAAGGGATCGGCGCCAGCGGCCCGTCGAGGACACGCACGACATGGCCGATCTTGATTTCGGAAGCGGGACGGGCGAGGCGGTAACCGCCTTCCTTGCCCTTGCGGCTCTGGACGAAGCCGGCATTGCGCAACTCGCCCAGGATGGCATCCAGGAATTTCTTGGGGATGTTGTTGGCGACCGCAATGTCGTTGACGAATGCGAGCTGGCCGACCGGCAGGCCGGACAGATGCACGAGAGCCTTGAGGCCGTATTTGCCTTTTTTGGTAAGCATGCCCGAGTCAACCCATTAAGCCCCAACCACCCGCATCTGGCGGCTGTTTGTGTGCAAATAATGACGGTTTGGCCGTGCGATGCCGTTCGCGCAGACAGGCCGCCCGAAGACATATTGCGCGCAAACGCGTTGATTCTTCGTAACGTTTTGGAGGGCGGGCGTCCGGAACGGGCGGAGGCCACGTTTTCGGCGAGCAAATGAAGAAAGCCGGCAAACGCCCGCTTTCAATCAGTTCACGAGGTTGCAGACGTCAGCGGCTGCCGTAAGTCTGGTCGAGCAGGCCGCCAGCGGCGAAATGCTCGGCCTGGACCTTGGCCCAGCCGCCGAAGACATCCTCCACCGTCAATAGGCGGACATCGGGAAACTCAGCCTTGTACTTGGCGGCGACCGTCGCGTCGCGGGTCCGCAGGCCGTTGCGGGCGGCGATGTCCTGGCCCTCCAGCGTATAAAGGAAGTCGAGATAGGTCTTGGCGAGGTCGCGCGTGCCATGCTCGTCGGCGATCGTGTCGACGATCGCCACCGGAAACTCGGCCAAAAGGCTGACCGAGGGCGTCACCTGCTCGAATTTGTCCTCGCCATACTCCTTGCGGACGCCGCGCGTTTCCGACTCAAAGGTGATCAGCACGTCGCCGATCTCGCGCTGCACGAAAGTGGTGGTCGCGGCGCGTCCGCCGCTGTCGAAGATCGGTACGTTGTTGAACAGCTTGGTGACGAATTCCTTCACCTTGGCGTCGTCGCCCTTGAAGGCTTCCTTGGCGTAGGCGGTGGCCGCAAGGTAGGTGTACCGGGCATTGCCGGAGGTTTTCGGATTGGGGAAGATCACCTGGACGTCGTCGCGCACGAGATCGTTCCAATCCTTGATGTGCTTCGGATTGCCGGCGCGCACCAGGAAGGAGGGCAGCGAATAGAAGGGCGAGGCGTTGTCGGGAAAATCTTTCTGCCAATCCGCGGAGATGAGACCCTTCCTGACCAGGAAGTCGATGTCGAGGACCTGGTTGAAGGTGACCACATCGGCGCCGAGGCCCTCGGCGATGGCACGTGCCTGCGCAGACGTCCCGGCATGCGACTGATCGATGGTGACGCCTGGGTGGCCGGCGACGAACGCCTTGTTGACCTGCGCAAACAGCTCGCGGCCGACATCGTAAGAAGCGTTCAGCAATTTGTCGGCCGACCAGGCTTGGGAGGATGCGAGGAACAGGCCGGCCAATGTGGCGACGCCAAGCAAAAATCGCTTCATGAAAACAAGGCTCCAATGCGTGCGCTTATTGCCGGACTATAGCGGCAAGGCATTGTGCGCGACGAGGCAGGCAGAGCGGCCGCTCCACGTTGTCGATAGAAGAAATATTCCCGCTGTGGAGGATTTCTAGTTTTTTCTTTCAGGCAGAGTCTTCCGGGCAGCTTGGCAGCGGTGCCGATGCCGTCGGCGTGCACGATGGTTCCCGGCCGGCCAACGCGATGGCGATTGCATCGCCGCGCGGTCTGGCATATACAAATGGTATATACAAGGAGCTATCGTCATGCCTCAACGCCGCCATTCAACAACCCCGCCGAAAGAGGCGAAGCTGTTTCGTAACAATCGCAGTCAGGCGGTGCGCATTCCTGTCGAGTTCGAACTTCCCGGCGAAAAGGTCTTGATCAGTCGTGAAGGCGACCGCCTGATCATCGAGCCGGCTCGCAAACCCGGCCTCACGGCGCTGCTCGCGCAATGGGCGAAAGAGCCGCCCCCCGGTTCCGAGGAGGACTTTCCCGAAGTCGAGGATATGCCTGTCAAATCCGAGGAATTTTTTTGATGCGGTTCATGCTGGACACGAACATTATCAGCGACATGATCCGAAATCCGGCCGGGAAAGCCGCCGCCGCCGCCCTGCGCGTGGGAGACGCCGCCGTGTGTACCAGCATCGTGGTCGCCTCGGAACTGCGATATGGCTGCGCCAGGAAAGAGTCGGCCAAGTTGCTCAAGAAGGTCGAGGAATTGCTGGCTGAGATTCCTGTCTTGCCGCTCGATGTGCCGGTAGATGCCGAGTACGGCGCGATTCGCGCAGAGCTGGAAGGCAGGGGCCAGACCATCGGCCAAAACGACCTTTTTATTGCTGCCCACGCCTATGCACTGGGAACTACCCTGGTGACCGCCAACACCGGCGAGTTCAACCGGATCAAAGGCCTGAAGGTCGAGAACTGGCTGGTGTAGCGCCTAAAAGAGGATCAAGCAGCCGGAAAAAGCTTCCAGCGCCGCGGCCTGAAAGCCACCCGGCTTTTCTGCGCCGCCGGATGGTCGACTGGCAACTCGATCTCGACCCGCTGGCGTTCGCCGCCGATTTCGAGCTCGACCCGCCTGGTGCCGGCGACGCGGCGGCTGGCGACAACCGTGCCGGCGATGCAGCCGTTGCATTCTTCCACCAGATCGACGTCGTGCGGGCGGAAGAACAGCGTCGCTTCACCTTGCGGTGCGTGCGGCGCGGAAAGCCCGATCGGCCGGTCGGCGATCCAGACCTGGCCGTCCTCGACCTTGACCGGGATCGAGCTCGATTCGCCGATGAAGCCATAGACGAAGGGCGAGTTCGGCGTGTCGTAGATCTCGTCGGCGGTGCCAACCTGCTCGATGCGGCCCTGGCTCATCACCACGACGCGGTCGGCAAGCTCCAGCGCCTCTTCCTGGTCATGGGTGACGAAGACCGTGGTGTGGCCGGTGGCGTCGTGGATGTCGCGCAGCCAGCGGCGCAGTTCGCGGCGCACCTGGGCATCGAGCGCGCCGAACGGCTCGTCGAGCAAAAGCACGGCCGGTTCGATCGCCATGGCGCGGGCCAGCGCCACGCGCTGGCGCTGGCCGCCCGAAAGCTGCGCCGGATAGCGTTTTTCCAGACCGGAAAGCTGAACGAGGTTGAGGAGTTCCGAGGCGCGGCGGCGGATTTCCTTCGCCGACGGGCGTGACGGCCCGTGCCGGACCTTGAGTCCGAAGCCGATATTGTCGGCGACCGTCATATGGCGAAACAGCGCGTAATGCTGAAAGACGAAGCCGACATTGCGCTCCTGGATCGACTTTTGCGAGGCATCCTCTTCGCCGAAGAAGATCTTTCCGCGGGTCGGCCGCTCCAACCCGGCAATCAGCCTGAGCAGCGTCGTCTTGCCGGAACCGGATGGCCCCAGCAACGCGATCAACTCACCCGACTTGATGTCGAGCGAAACGTCGTGAAGGGCCGGAAACCGCTCAAACTCCTTGCGCACGTTGGCAACGCGAACTTCCATACAAATCCCTTTTGTAGTTGATGCATGTCGTTATCCCAAAACCGGTTCCCACTTTTGGGCGACATGCATTTTGTCAGTGTCCGCGCGTCGCGGCGATCTCGGCGCCGTAGCGCATCTCGAGAAGTGTTTTCAAGACCAGTGTGACGAGCGCCAGGCCGGCAAGCAGCGAAGCGACGGCAAAGGCGGCGGCGGCATTGTACTCGTTATAAAGGATTTCGACATGCAGCGGCATGGTGTTGGTCAACCCGCGTATGTGGCCGGACACCACCGAGACCGCGCCGAACTCACCCATGGCGCGGGCATTGCACAACAGTACGCCGTAGAGCAATCCCCATTTGACGTTAGGCAACGTCACGTACCAGAACGCCTGCCAGCCATTGGCGCCGAGCGACAGGGCCGCCTCCTCGTCGCCATTGCCCTGCTCCTGCATCAGCGGGATCAATTCGCGGGCGACGAAGGGGAAGGTGACGAAGATGGTGGCCAGCACGATGCCCGGCACGGCAAACAGGATGACGATGCCATGCGCCTTGAGCCAGGCACCGAGCAGGCCTTGCGCGCCGAAGAGGAGTACATAGACCAGGCCGGAAATGACCGGGGAGACCGAAAACGGCAGGTCGATCAGCGTGGTCAGGAACGCCTTGCCCTTGAACTCGAACTTGGCAATCGCCCAGGCGGCGGAAATGCCGAAGACGACGTTGAGCGGCACCGAGATCGCCGCGACCAGAAGCGTCAGGCGGATCGCCGAGCGCGTATCCGGTTCCGACAGCGCCTGTGTGTAGGCCTCGATGCCTTTGGCGAAAGCTTCCTTGAAGACGATGATCAGCGGCAAGAGCAGGAAAATGCCGAGGAAGGCAAAGGTCACGATCATCAGCACGGTTCTCGCCGTGCGGCTTTCGGTCACCGCCGGCGACTGGCTTTCGTGGTGCGGCGCGTAGGATTTGATCTCCGGGTCAGCCATAGCGCTTGCGGCTCCACGTCTGCACCAGGTTGATGACCAGCAGCATCACGAAGGACAGCGCCAGCATGATCGCCGCGATCGCTGTCGCCGCAGCGTAATTATATTCCTCGAGCCTGATGACAATCAGAAGCGGTGCGATCTCGGATTTATAGGGCAGGTTGCCGGCGATGAAGATGACTGAGCCGTACTCGCCGACGCCGCGCGCGAAGGCCAGCGCGAAACCGGTGACGATGGCCGGCGCCAGTCCGGGAAGCAGGACGCGGCTGATGATCTGGAAGCGATTGGCGCCGAGCGTTGCGGCCACTTCCTCGACCTCCTTGTCGATCTCCTCCATGATCGGCTGCACGGTGCGCACGACGAAGGGCAGCCCGATGAAGATCAGCGCAATGACAATGCCGAGTGGCGTATAAGCGACTTTGATGCCGAGCGGCGTCAGCAGGCTGCCGATCCAGCCGTTCGGTGCGTAAAGCGTGGTCAGCGCGATGCCGGCAACCGCCGTCGGCAGCGCAAAGGGCAGGTCGACCATGGCATCGACGATGCGGCGGCCGGGAAAGCTGTAGCGCACCAGCACCCAGGCGACGATCGTGCCGAAGACGACGTTGACGGCGGCGGCAATGAAGGCGGTGCCGAAGCTGATTTCAAGCGCGTTGATGGTGCGGCGGTCGGTGACGATCGCCCAGAAGTCGGTCCAGCCGAGCGCCGCCGAGCGCCAGATCAACCCGGACAGGGGAATGAGGATGATGAGGGTGAGGTAGGCAAGCGAGAAGCCGAGCGTCAATCCGAAACCCGGAATGACGCTCGGCTGCCTGAACCGCCACCCCGCCTTGGCGGGTGCTGTGGTCATGTCGTCCTGATCTAAATGCTACTGGGCCGGCTTATAGATCTGGTCGAATATACCACCGTCGCCGAAATGATAAGGCTGTGCCTTCTTCCAGCCGCCAAAAAGTGGGTCGTCGATGGTGACCAGCTTGATCTCAGGCTGCTTGGCCAGGTCCTCCGCCGGCACCAGGTCGGGCTTCGAAGGGCGATAATGGTTCTTGGCGATGATCGTCTGGCCTTCCTTGGAATAGAGGTAGCTCAGATAGGCTTCGGCAACTTTGCGTGTGCCTTTGGCGTCGACATTGGCGTCGACCACTGCGACCGGCGGCTCGGCCAGGATCGAGGTCGGCGGGTAGACGATATCGAAATTGTCAGCGCCGAACTCGTCGAGCGCCAGATAGGCCTCGTTTTCCCAGGCGAGCAGCACGTCGCCTAGCCCTTTTTGCGCAAAGGTCACGGTGGCGCCGCGCGCACCGGTGTCGAGAACCGGGACATGCGCATAGAGATTGCCAACGAATCCCTTGGTCTTGGCCTCGTCGCCGCCATCCTTGGCGCTGGCATAGGCCCAGGCGGCAAGATAATTCCAGCGCGCGCCGCCGGAGGTCTTCGGATTGGGCGTGATCACCTGGACGTCATCCTTGACCAGATCGCCCCAATCATGAATGCCCTTGGGGTTTCCCTTGCGGACGAGGAAGATGATGGTCGAGGTGTAAGGCGCCGAATTGTTTTCGAATTTCGTCCGCCAGTCGGGATTGATCTTCTTCGTTTTCGAGACAATGGCGTTGATATCGCCTTCGAGCGCCAGCGTCACCACGTCGGCGTCGAGCCCGTCGATCACGGCGCGCGCCTGGGCGCCGGATCCGCCATGCGACTGCTGGATGGTCACCGTCTCGCCTGTCTCGGCCTTCCAGTGGGCGACAAAGGCCTCATCGAATTGCTTGTAGAGCTCACGCGTCGGGTCATAGGACACGTTGAGAATGGTGGTGTCGGCAAACGCGAAACCGAGCGTGCCGAACTGGACCGATGTGGCGACCAGTGCGCCGAGCAGTTTCCTGAAATGAGGTTTGGTCATTTCCGCCTCCGTTGAACTCGCGCCAAATCTACCGAATTGATAGAATTTAGATGCATTCAATGTTGCCTTTTTTGGCCTATTGAAGCAATTTTTCGCCTACTTTCGGCGATAGGAGGAACTATTTTCCCTTGCACGGGACCTGCGCTCCCGACGCGATTATCTAGAGACGGCTAGCTCTTCGGCAATGGCGGCGTCGCGTCCGAACGAGGTTTTGGCGGACTATTCGGCGGTGACGGGAAAGTTGAAGCGCTCTCTTGGAAACGGCTCGTTTTCCAGCGTGAAGTGCCACCATTCGCGTGCGTAATTCTTGAAGCCGCCGGCGCGCATCGCCTCGACAAGTTTTTTGCGGTTTGCCGCCGCTTCACTGGCGATCGGTCGGTGAGCCGTTTCGCTCGTCGGATCGAAACAGTCGAAACCGGTGCCGAAATCCAGCGTGTCGGCATCGGTCGCGCCGCAGGCCGGTTTCGGAGCGCTCTTGCGGTCCGCTCGCGTGATGGCGACATCGACCGTCGATCCGCGCGAATGGGTGGACAGTTCGCCGATATAGCCCTTGGCGATGAGATCCTTGCGCTTGACCTTTGGGTACCATTGCGGGTCCGGTGGTCCGCTCGTTTTTGTCCAGTCACCCATGTCGGAGACAGCACGCGCAGGGCGGTAGCAGTCGAACACGACCAGCGTCAGCCCTCCGGCAGCAATCGCTTTCTGCACTGCGGAAAGCGCTTGCGCCGCTTGGCTGGTGAGGACGCATACCGGCGCATCGTAACCGCATACCTTGCGATGCAGGAAGTTTTCGAGGCCGGCATAGCGGATATCCTGCCGGATACTGGGATCGATGTCGGCCAGCCGAACAAAGCCGGCGGGGAGGGCGTCAGCAGAGGCCGAGGAAATACCGGCGGCCGAAAGCAAGGCGTAAAACCCAATCCGCTGAATCACCTGCCGGAAACTATTCAAGGGAAACTTTCACTCGACAAAAACCTTCACACTGGCCGCGCGCCCCGCCGCATCGATTACGGTCAGGGTGGAATAGCCGGCGCCGTCCGGCTGCCAGGTCGCGGTGCGCCGCCGGTCGATGCCGACCAGCGGCTTGCCGTTGGCCAGCCAGCGGAACGGTGCGCGGCCGCCTTGCAGCTTGAGCACCAGCGGCGAGGCGTCGGCCGAGGAAGTGCCGAGATCGACACGGGCGCCGTCAGGCGGAAAGACGATGGTTGGTGCAGGTTCGGTCGGCGTCGCCTGCACCAGCCCGTCGACGCCGGCGCCGAAGCGCGTCAGCGTCACCGGCAATTCTTCGCGCTTTGGCCGGCGGACGCCGGACGGTTGGCTTGGCAGCGGCACGGCGGCTAGGCTGGAACGGACAAAGCCTTCGAACAGAATGGGCGCGGCCGAGACATAGCCGGACAGACCGGGCACCGCGCCGGCATCGGGGCGGCCGACCCAGACGCCGAGCACATAACGGCCGTCGAAGCCGACCGACCAGGCGTCGCGATAGCCGTAGGAGGTGCCGGTCTTGTAGGCGATGCCGCGTTGGGCGGCACCCTGGGGCGGCTTGACGCCCGACAGGATGTCGGTGATCTGCCAATTCGCCTGACCATCGAGGATGGTGGTGGTCGAGCGTTCGGTGTTCGCCGGCTCGGTGCCGTCATGCAGCGTGTGTGCCTTGCCGCCATTGGCAAGGCCGGCATAGAGTTGGACGAGGTCGCGCAGCGTCACTCCGACGCCACCGAGGCCGATCGCCAGGCCAGGCGCTTCGTTGACGGGCAGTATCGGCATCACGCCTGCCTGGCGAAAGCGCGCCATCAGCCGGGCCGGGCCGACCGCGTCGAGCACGCGGATCGCCGGCACGTTGAGCGACAATTGCAGCGCCTGCCTGATGCTGACATCGCCCTGATAGCCCATGTCGAAGTTCTTCGGCCGGTAACCGGAGAAATCGGCCGGGCTGTCCTCGATCAGCATCTCCTGCGCCACCAGGCCTTGCTCGAAGGCGAGGCCGTAGATGAACGGCTTCAGCGTCGAGCCAGGCGAGCGAACGACCTTGGTCATGTCGATCCAGCCCGAACGGCTGGCATCGAAGAAATCGGCAGAGCCGACCTCGCCAAGAATATCGCCGGTGCGGGCATCGGCCAGCACCATGGCCACCGAGAGGCGAGGGCCGAGCTTGGCGGCAGCATCCTTGGCCACCTGCTCCAGCCCTTCCTGGACACTCTTGCGGATCGTCAGTTGCAGCTTCTGGCCGGGAATGGCCTTGGGCAGCATTGCATAGGCAGCATGAGCAGCGAGCGCCGGCAAGGTCCGCCGCAGCCCCGACACATCGTCGAGCGCGGCTCGCGCGGCCTCGCGTTCGCCGAGCAGGCCTGCCGACACCATGCGGGTCAGCACGCGGTCGCGGGCGGCATGAGCGACTTCGAGGTTGCGGTCAGGGCGTCGCTTTTCCGGCAATTGCGGCAAAGCGACGAGCAGGGCCGCCTCAGAGACCGTCAGCCGCTTCGGCTCCTTGCCGAAATAGGCGAGCGAAGCGGCGCGCACGCCTTCGAGATTGCCGCCATAGGGCGCCAGCGTCAGGTAGCGTTCGAGGATCTCGCGCTTGGACAGCCGCCGTTCTATCTGGACGGCGCGCAGCATCTGTTTGATCTTCGAGCCGAGGCTGCGGCTGTCGCGCGGTTCGATCAGCCGGGCGAGCTGCATCGAGAGCGTCGAACCACCGGAGACGATATGGCCGCTGGTCGCGAACTGTCCGGCCGCACGCGCCAGTGCCAGCACGTCGACGCCTTGATGATCCCAGAAGCGCTTGTCCTCATAGGTGACCAGCATGTCGACGAACTGGTTGTCGACCTGGTCCAGGTTGGTCGCAAGCCGCCAATAGCCATCCGGCGTGGCGAAGGCCCGCAACAGCTGGCCGTCACGGTCCTGCACCTCGGTCGAGACCGTCAGCGCAGCCGGCAGCGGCGGCGGAAAAGCGCGGTCGAGCTGCCAGAGGGCGACAGCGGTGATTGCGGCGAAGGAAATGCCCGCAATGGCCGCTCGGCGGAGGAATCTTTTGGAGAGCACGGCGCCGCCCCTCATCCGCCTGCCGGCACCTTCTCCCCGTGGAGGACGGGGAGAAGGTGAATGGCCGCAACGCTGGCGACCCCCTCTCCCCGTCCTTCACGGGGAGAGGGTAAGGGTGAGGGGCGGCGCGGCATCACGTCGTTACCTGCAGTCAACCGGTCTGCGTCCCTCTCCATCGTTACGGCGCCTTGACCTCCATCATGCCGGTGGCGGTGCGGGCCGAATATTGCGGCCGGTACATGTCCTCGATCGTTGCCGCCGGGTGGGCGTAGATGCCCGGCGTCACCGCGCGCACGACGTAGGCGAGGGTGATGTTGCGGTCGCCGTCGCCGTCGTTCGGATTGAAGGCCGCGACGAAACGGTCGTTGCGGAATTCGAGATGGGCAGCATCGGTCTGCGCCAGCCAGGAGAAGTTCGTCAATTGGGCGCTGGAGACCAGGCCCGGATTGTCGATCTCGAAGCCGGCCGGCAACAGGTCGGTGATCAGCAGCCGCGAAGGCCAGGTGTTCTGCTCGTAAACCTTGAGCACGACGACATAGCGTTCGTTCTGCTTGACCTCCGTCACGTTGGCCTCTGTGCCGTCGAGCTTGTAGTAGGTACGGCTGATGGTAAAGCCGTTGCCGCCGGCCGGCAGAGGCTGGATCGGCGAGGCCACGGTGGTGACGACCGCCTGCAGCGGATTTCTGCCGGTGTTGACGATGGTCAGCGGACTGTCGGCCAGTTCGCCACCGGCGATCTGGTCCGAATAGCCGCCGGCATGCGGTGCGCCGTTGACGGTCAGCGCGATCGAATCATTGCCGGCCTTCAGCGCGCGGGCCGCCAGCAGCATCCAGGACTCGTCCTGGGTGCTGGTCCACCTGGCGTCGGCGCGTTCCCTGGTCACCAGCTGGATCAGCGCCGGCACGATGGTCGGCACCGGCTTGCTTTCCGCGGCAAGCGCCAGGATCGCCGCACCGTCACGCAGCGGCGAGCCATAGTCGGACCGGTAATAGTCATATTCCGGCGTCGACTTGGCCAGTTGCAACGCGGCCTGGAAGGTTGCCTCCGAGCGCTGCGTGTCACCGTAGAGCGCGAGAGAGGCCGCCAGTTGGGCGACGGCCATCGGGCTGGTAAAGGCTTCGAGCTGGGTGTCGGCGTAATAACGCAGATCGCCGACCGAGGCCTTCTTGTTGCGGGCAAGCACATAGAGCGCATAAGCGATCTCACTGCCGCGATCCTGGACGTCCTGGTCGTAGCCGATCGCGTTCTGCAGATTGCTCAGCGCCTGGTTCATCGCCAGGGCCGGCACGTCGTATTTCTGCTCGCGCGCCCGGGTCAGGAAATCGGTGACATAGGCGTCGAGCCACAGATCGCCGGAACCCGGACCCCACAGGCCGAAGCTGCCGGCCGAGGCTTGGTAGCTCAGCACCTTGTAGATGGCGTCCTGGACGCGGCCATGCAGATCGGGGTCGCTGGCCATGCCGATGCCGGAAGCCATCTCGTTGACGTAGAGAAGCGGCATGGCGCGGCTGGTGGTCTGCTCGGCGCAACCATAGGGATAGCGGTCGAGCGTCATCAGCAGCGACGGCACATCGAAGGCAGCTGACTGCGAAACGCCGACGCTCACCGAAGCGCCATCGAGCAGGCTTGCCGCCAACAGTTCCTTGTCGACGCGCAGCGCGCCGCCATTGCCCTTGAGGTCGACGACCATGCGGGTGGTCACCGGCAGTTGCGCCGGGCGCACCGGCACATAGAGCGTCTGCTCGACGGCGGTGCCATCGGCATGCGCAAGCTTGATGGTGATCGAGGCGTTGCCCGCGGTCTGCGCAATCAACGGCACGGTCAGTGTCTGCCGCTTGCCCTTGGCCAGCGTCAGCTTTTCAGGCAAGGCGGCACTGCCGGTAGACAGGTCGCCCGTCGTGTCGATGGTCAGCTTGTAGTCGCCAGCGGGGCCATCGGTGTCGGCGACGTCGAGCCGCATGACGGCGGAATCGCCGGGCGCCAGGAAGCGCGGCAGGCCGGCGGTGATCACCACCGGATCGCGCACGATGACGTCTGACTGGGCATGGCCGACCGCTTCCTTGGTCCAGGCGACGGCCATGACGCGCACGGTGCCGTTGAACTGTGGTATGTCGAAGTCGATCCGCGCCTTGCCGTCGGCGTCGAGCTGGACCGGGCCGGAGAAGAAGGCGACCAGCTTTTCGGTCGGCGGACTGCCTTGCGACTGCATGTTGGCGCCATCGCCGCCAGTGCGCAGCTTGCCGGTCGTGCCCAGCGAGCCGTCGATCAGCCGGCCATAGATGTCGCGAACCTCGAGACCGAGCATGCGCTGGCCGAAGAACCAGTTCTCCGGATCCGGTACCTTGTAGTTGGTCAGGTTGAGGATGCCGACGTCGACGGCCGCGACCATGACATAGGCGTTGGTGCCGGGCTGCACGCCGGCGACGGCGACCGGGATCGACAGCTGCTGGCGCGGCATGGTCTTGTCCGGCGGCGCCAAGCTGACGGCAAGCTTCCGCGAGCCGGGATCGAGCTTCAGCCATTTGACGCCGATGGCGCGCGCCGGCATGCGCGTCTCTTGCGCATCGCCCGGCCTGAACAGCGTTGCCGTGACGTAGGCGCCGGCACCCCAATCGTCGCCGACCGGGATGTCGACGGTGCTGCCGCCGGCCGGCACGCTGGCGGTGACCGTCCTCAAGAGCTTGTCGGCGCCGATGGTGACGAGCAATTCGCCGGCAAAGTGCGGCGACACTTTGAGCTTGGCTACTTCGCCCGCCGCATAGGTGTCCTTGTCGAGCGCTATCTCGAGCCCGTCAGGCGTTTCGGTGGTCGTCGAGCTGACATACCAGCCGGCGTCGAACTCATAGCTGGTCGCCGGGCCTTCCGGATCGGCTGTCTCGATATCGAGCCGGTAGCGGCCCCAGTCGACCGGCAGCGACATGGTAGCCTCGCCATCGGCGCTCAGGTCGACCTGGCCGTTGGCCACCGCCTTGGTGAAGATGACCGGCTCATAGTTCCAGGAATTGCTCGAGCGGTACCACTGGTAGCTGCGCTCGACCTTGACCAGCGACCACTGCGCACCCTTGAGCGCCTCACGCTTGCCGTCGGGGTCGACGGCGATCAGGCTGAACTTGGCCGTGCCGCCTTGCGGCACCTCGTCGCCGTCGAAATCGGGGCGGATGCCGATCATGTGGCCCTGCGGGCGGATGCCGATATTCAGCGAGCGCTCGATCGCACGGCCGCCGGTCTCGCGCAACCGGACCGTGACCTTGGCATCGACCAGCTTGGTGGTGGATGGCAATTGATCGACGGAAACCGGGAAAGTCGCCTTGCCGTCGTCGCCGACCACCGGCAGGCCGGTGAAGGGCGTCACCGTTGGTTCGGCCGACTGTTCGTCGGCCAGACCGAAGGAATAGCCTTTGAAGCGGTCCCAGTCGCGGGCGGTCGACAGCGTCAATTCGCCTTCGAGCGCGAGGCCCGCGGCCGGCGCGCCATAGAGAAAGCGGCCGTCGACGGTGATGTTGGCGGTCTCGCCCTGGGCGATCTCCTGCTTGTCGGCGGACAGGTCGAACTCGATGCGATCCGGGACGAAGTCCTCGACCAGGAACATCTGGCTGGCAACCGCCGCCTGCTTGGGATCGGTGTGGATCGCCACTGTCCAGGTGCCGCGCATGGCGTTGGGTTCCAGCGGCAGGTCGACGGCGTGGCCGCCGGCCGATGCTCCGTCGCTGACGATGCGGCGGTCCTCGACGCCGTCGGGCCGCGAGAAGATGAAGGTGAGCGGCAGGTTCTCGACCGCCTTGGCGGCACTGTCGCGGGCAAGAGCCGAGACGTGGACGTCCTCGCCGGCGCGGTAGATGCCGCGCTCGGTCCAGGCATAGACGTCGAGCGCGCCCGGCGCCGCACGTCCGGCGACGCCGCGGTCGGACAGGTCGAACCCGGCGCGGCCCATATCGAGGAAGACGAAGTCGTCGTCGCCCTGCTTGGCCATCAGCACCGCCGGTGCCATGCCGCTGTCGCCGCGCGTCAGGCCGGGATTGAACACCGCCCGCCCTTCCGCGTCGGTGGTCGCGGTGCCAAGGATCTCGTTGTTCCTGGCCAGCAGCGTCAGCTCGGCGCGGGCAATCGGCTTGGCGGTTGCGAGCGAACGGGCAAAGACGTTCAGCCCATCCTGTCCGGTATAGGTCGACAGGCCGATGTCGGAGACGACGAACCATTGCGTGGCGTGCGAATCATAGTCGTCGCTGCGATCGTTGACGGCTTGTGCGGTCAGCACATAGACGCCGGGCTTGCGCTTCGGCACCGCCTCGTCGATGGGGAAGGAGGTGGTGACTTCCTTGTTGAGGTCGTTGGCGATGTCGAGCTGGCCTTGCCAGACCGGCTCGCCCATCTGTTCGGAGATGTTCGAAATGTCGTAGCCGTCAAGTTGGCGCAGGAACTGATACCCCGACAGAAGCTGGGCCAGCGAGCGGTCGCCGATGCGGAAGAGCTTCATTTCGGCGGCATTCATGTTGACGGTGACGACCGGTATGCCGCGGCGTGCGCCGGCGGGCAGCACGAAGCTGTCGCCGGTGAAGCGGGCCGAAGGCGCGCGGTCCTGCACGTAGATCGACAGTACCACCGGTGCCGCGGTGACCTCGCCAATGGCGGCCGGCAGGCCGGCGCGGAAGGTCACGTCATAATGCTGGCCGTGCTCGAGCCCTTCGACGCAGATCTGCTTGTCCTTGGCTTCGACGCCCTTGGGAGCGGCGTTGTCGACGGTGACGAACTGGGAATAATCGACGCCGGTCTTGACCAACTCCTCGGAGAACTGCGCGCAGATACGCGGCGCGCTGGTGTCGGCATCGACGGTATGATCGATGACGCGGAAGCCCTTGCGGGCCTTGAGATCCTGATAAGCGGCCCTGACCGCCGGCGAATTGACCAAAGCGAGGCTCGCCTCGTACGCCTGCAGGGCCGGCCTGTAGAGGTCGCGGCGGTCAAGGCCGTCGCCGAGCAGCGCCAGCACGTCGGCGCGCGTCTTGGTGGTGCGCAGCAATTTGTAGGCGTTGAAGGCGGCGGAAGTGGCGTTCGCCGGAAGGGTCGACGGCTCCGAACTGTTGGCGGTCGGATGGACGGCAAGCGTTTCGCGCGCCAGCTCGAGCCAGAGCTGGCCATCATCCGGCAACACCGAAACCGCCGCTTCGTATTTGTGCATGGCCGAGCGATGATCGCCCGTCAGCGCCGACTGTTCGGCGGCGGCCCTCAGCGCCGTCAGCCCCTCTGTCGGCTTGGTGTAGGTCGGCCCGGTGAGCTTGTTGCGGTATTGCTGGGCCTGGTCGGCCATCCAGTTGGGGAAGAAGGCGAGTTCGGGTGGCGCGCCGATGTCGGGATCGCCATCGATGTTGACGACCTTGCCGGCGACGGCGCCGCCGAAGGGTTTCAACGAGTTGTAATCGGATTTAAGGAAGCACCATTTGGCCTTGAGGTTGTAGGTGAAGGCGCGGCAGGCCGGATCGCCGAGGCAGGTGGTCTTGCACTGGTCGAGGCTGACATTCTGGTCGGATCTGAGATCGAAACCAAAATAGTCGGAATTTTCCGATGTCACCACCCGCCGGGCTTCGGCCGCTTGCGCGACACCGCTCCAGGCGAAAAAGAGAAGGAAAAGAATCGATAGACCACGAGCCGCGCGCATTGCCATAAACCCCTCCAGACAAGTGCTTACGTCCAGAAATCTTCAAGCTTCAGTCGCGCTTGTCAACATCAGGACGCGGCAGGATCCGCCTGCCAACGGTTTGCTTTCCGGTCGGTGACCGGTAGTTGCTCCATAAGGACAGGGGATCACGCTTTCTTGCGGCGACGCAGAAGGTGTGAGTTCCAAGCCCTGTCTATTTCAGCAATTGGATTGTGGCCCCTTTACGAGTGCTTCAGAACTTCATTCCAATTTTAGGTTTGCGAGCTAGGCTAGGAGCATAATGCCGGCGTATGAAAGGCAGATGTCGGGAGGAACCGCGCCACAGCGCGCGCTTTCGCGCGCCCTGCTTTTCGCTTTGTTGTGCTCGACGGCACTTGTTGCCGAAACCGGAAGTGCGGCAGCCTTCGAGATTTTCGGCATCAAGCTGTGGGGGTCGTCAAAGGACGAAGATGCCGACATCGTCGACCCACTGCGCTATGCCGTGACGATAGAAGCGCCCGACGCCGACGAGGATCTTGCCGAGAAGCTCGAAAACGCCTCGGCGCTGAAAGCCGACGAGGAACACCCGGTATCAGGTTCGCTGGGTCTTTTGGCCAAGGCGCGCAGCGACCGTGAGCAACTTGTCGCCGCGCTCTACGCGGACGCGCGCTACGAGGGTGTCGTCACCATCACTATTCAGGGCAAGCCGCTCGACGATCTGCCGCCCGATGCCGAGTTTTCCGGCCCGCAGCCGATTCCGGTGGTGATAAGCATAGCAGCCGGGCCGAAATTCACGCTTGGCAACATCAGGCTGAAAGGCGATGCAGCGGGGCTGGCAAGTGCCGACTTCGGTCTGATCGCCGGCGGTGACGCCAGTTCGGGCGCCGTGCTCAAGGCCGAGGCGGCGATCGTGCGGGCACTCAAGCAAGAAGGCAGGCCGCTGGCCAAGGTGACGGGCCGCGAGATCGTCGCCGAGCACGCCGGTTCGACGCTCGACGTGACGCTCACCGTCGCGGCCGGGCCGGTCGCCGGCTATGGCGACACCACTGTCGAGGGCACCGAAAAGGTCGATCGCGACTTCACCGAATATATGACCGGCCTGAAGCGCGGCCGCCAATATTCGCCCGATGAGATCGACGATGCGCGCGACCGGCTGCTCGGGCTCGAGGTCTTCAACAGCGTGACGGTGAAGGAAGCCGACGCGCTCGACGCCGACGGCAACATCCCGATCGGTGTCCAGGTAAGCGAACGCAAGCCGCGCTATTTCGGCATTGGCGGCAGTTTCTCAAACACCGAAGGGCTGGGCCTCGAAGGCTATTGGGGGCACCGCAATCTGTTTGGCCGCGCCGAAAAGCTGCGCATCGACGGCAAGATCAGCGGCATCGGCAGCAACGACTTGACCCAGCTCAATTATAATGCCGGCGTCATGTTCGAAAAGCCGGGCGTGGTCGGGCCGGCGTCGAAATTCATTGCCAGCGTCAATACCGTGCTGGAGCACCCCGACGCCTACGACCATTTCTCGGTCAAGGGCAGCACCGGCCTGTCCTACGAACTCGACAAGAAGCAGACGGTTTCCGCGCAAGTCGCGCTCGACTATTCCAGGATCCACGACGCTTTCGGCAAGCACACCTATCTGATCGCCAGCATTCCGCTGCAATATGTCTACGATAATCGCGACAGCAAGCTCAATCCGACCAGGGGCTTCAGGGTGCTGGCCTATGCCGAGCCGAGCTACGACATTTTGAGCGGGGCTGCGTTCGTCAAGCTGAAGGGCGAGGGGTCGGCCTACCAGTCGCTCGATTCGGCCTCGAAATTCGTTTTCGCCGAACGTGTCGCCATCGGCTCGATCATCGGCGCCGGTCTTCAGGATGTTCCGGCCGACCGCCGCTTCTACTCCGGCGGCGGCGGCTCGGTGCGCGGTTATGCCTATCAGGGCATCGGCCCGAAGGACAGCAACGGAGAGCCGATCGGCGGGCTTTCCTTCTTCGAGACCTCGGTCGAGATGCGCATCGCTGTCACCGACAAGATCGGCGTCGTGCCGTTCGTCGATGCCGGCACGGTGTCCACCAGGCAGGTCCCCGATTTTTCGGACATGAAGGTCGGCGCGGGTGTAGGCTTGCGCTATCTGACGGCGTTCGGGCCGCTGCGCATCGACGCGGCAGTGCCGCTCAACCGCGGCCCCGACGATCCTCATTTCGGCATTTATGCCGGCATCGGCCAGGCATTCTGATGGCAATATTCAGGCGCATCCTCCGTATCCTTTTCTACACGCTGCTCATCGTGGTGGCAGCGGCGGTGGGGGCACTCGTCGTGCTGACCAAAACCGAGCGCGGCCGCGAAAGCCTTGCCGGCATCATCTCGACCATGGCCTCGACCGGCGATCGCAAGGTCACTGTCGTCGGCATCGACGGTATCTGGTCGGGCGCGCTGAGGGTCGATCATCTCGTTCTGGAGGATCGCGAAGGCGCCTGGATGGTGGCGCGCAAGGTGGCTGTCGACTGGTCGCCGCTGGCACTCCTGTCGAAGAGCTTCAGCGCCGATCGTATTGGGGCCGAGCGTATCGAGTTGGCAAGGCTGCCGGTGGCCAGCACACAGCCGAGCCAAAGCGGAGCGACCACGCTGCCGGTTTCCATCGACGTCAAGCAGCTCGACCTTCCCGAAATCGCGCTCGGGCAGGCTCTGGCCGGCAGCGGTGTCGCCGAACTTGCAGCCAAGGGAGCGCTCAAGGCGGACGCCTCGCCATTGGCCATCGAGAGCAGCCTCAACATCGTTCGCCATGACGGCAAGCAAGGCACGGTCGACGCCAAAGCCCATTTCGCGCCGGCTGACAACAAGCTCGACTTAGACCTTAAGGCATCCGAGCCGGCCGGCGGCATCATCGCCAACCTGCTCAAGCTGCCGGGCACGCCGCCAGTCGACATTGTCGTTTCCGGCACAGGACCGCTCGCCAACTGGAATGGTATTGGGACCTTCGTTGTCGACGGCCGGATCGTCACTCAACTGACCGGTCGCCATCAGCTCACCGACAAGGGTCATTATGTCGAGGCCAACGGCGATGGCGAATTCGAGCGCTTCCTGCCCGAAACCCTGAAACCGCTGTTTGCCGGCAAGACCAGCTTCGACCTCGCCGGCACAGCGACCGCGGCCGGCGGCGTCGATGTCGAGCGCGCCAATATCGACAGCGGCGCCGTGCACGCGACCGCCGCCGGCATTGTCGATCCGAACGGCGTCAGCGATCTTTCTGTGAAACTCGCCGCGAAAGGACCGCCGATCGTGCTTAGCCTCGGCAGCGAGGCACAGCCGATAACCGTGGCGATCAAGGACGCCACGGCCCGCGCTTTCGGCGATGGCAAGGCGCCGATGGTGGATATCGGCGCGTCGCTGGTCTCCGTTGTGGCGGGCGGCACGCGGGTGGACGACCTGATCGGGCAAGTGCATTCTGATGGCTTCGACATCCAGAACCGTAGCGGGCCCGTCACCATCAAGCTGACGGCGGCCGGCCTGAACACCGACGTTGCGACATTGGCGCCGCTGATAACGGGAAGGGTCAGCGCCGGTCTCGCCGGCTCGGTCAGCAAGGAACAGGTCGTTGTCGACCAAGGCACGCTGCGCAGCGACGCGCTCAATGCGTCCGTGACGGCCACTGTGGCGCTGGCCGATCTGTCGATGACGCTCAAGATGAATGCCGACGCGGCTTCGGCGGCGCTGCCGCCGCAGATCAGCTCGGTTCTCGGCGAGCGTGTGCAGTTTTCCGCAACCGCGACACGCGACCCGGACGGTGCGTTCGCCGCCAACGCATTGCAGCTCACCTCCGGTACGCTTAGTGCCAGCGGCACCGCCAGTGCGCAAGGCACCGATATCCGGGCCGATATCAAGGGCACGCTCGGCGACGTGTCGGTACTGTCGCCGCTGGTCGGCGCGAAGGTCGGCGGCGCCGTCGGTTTCGCGCTGACGGCAAGCGGCGCGCGCAGCGCACCGGATTTCTCGGTTTCGGCCAACAGCGACAGCCTGACGGCGTCCGGCCATGCGGTGAAGCAGATCAAGTTGAGCGCGAGCGGCAAGGCCGACATTGCCAGCCCTGCCGCCGATGTCTCGCTGACCGGCTCGGTCGACGACCAGCCGCTCGACCTCAAGGCATCGCTGGTCACCACCGACGGCAAGCGCTCCATCAATGGACTTGCCGTCTCACTGGCCGACAACAAGGTCTCCGGCGACCTCGGGCTCGACGACAACCTGCTGCCGCTCGGCACGTTGAACCTCGATGCCGCGGATATTGCTCCGCTGGCCAGACTTGCCGGCCAAACGGTAGCCGGCGACGTGCGTGGCACGATCCGTTTCGCGAATGACAATGGTGCGCCGACGGTCGCGATCGATGCGACGAGCGCCGCGATTTCGCGCGGCGAACTGGCGGCGAAGACAATCGCCGTCAACGCTCTGGTCGCCAATTATCTCAAAGCCCCGGCGATCTCCGGCAAGATCAAGGCCGACACGATCACCTCCGGAACCACGGTGATCAGCGGCATCGACGTCGACCTGAAGCGCGATGGCGACTGGACCGGCTTTAGCGGCGGCGCCACGGTCGCCGGCATTCCGGCCAGCGCGGCCGGGCGGGTCAGGGTTGCGAACGGCATCACCAGCATCGAGCTTGCCTCCGGCGAGGCGACCATCCGCGGCATCAAGGCAGCGGTCGCGCAGCCATCGGCGCTGACAATCGCCAATGGCATGGTGAGCATAGAGAAACTGGCGCTCGGTGTCGGCGGTGGTTCGGTTGCCGTGTCGGGTACGGCTGGCCAGACGCTCGATCTCGCTGCCACCTTGTCGGCGGTGCCGGCAGCACTTGCCAATGATTTTTCACCGGGCCTCGATGCCGCGGGCACGCTCAGCGGCACCGCGCAAGTCACGGGATCGTCGGCTGCCCCAGACATTCGCTTCAACGCCCGGCTCAGCGGCGGCGAAACCAGCCAGACCCGGCGGGCCGGGCTCGGGCCGCTCAATCTCGATGCGGCTGGCCGTTTCTCGTCGGCCAGCGGCGTCGCCATCGAGCATGCGACGCTTGCCGGCGAGAAAATCTCCGGCAAGGCAGCCGGCACCATCAATCCGAACGGTGCCAGCGATTTCTCGCTCGACCTCGCATCCACCGGCCCGAGCCTGCCGCTTTCGCTCGGCAGCAAGGAGAGCCCGATCAAGCTCGAGCTGCAGACGCTGTCGCTAAAGGCGGCCGGGCAGGGCACCCAGCCGAAGCTCGACATCTCCGCGACGCTGCCATCGGCCGCCACCAATCTAGCTAAGATCGAGGGCATCACGCTTGCGCTGCACTCCGACCGCTTCGACGTGAAAGCCCGGAGCGGGCCGATCTCCGGCTCGGTGACCGCCGAAAAAATCGGCCTCGACAATCCGACCGTCGCGCCGCTGATCGCCGGCAAGGTCACTGCCAAAGTCGCCGGCAGCCTTGCCGCCGACGCTGTCATCATCGATAGCGGCACCGTGACCAGCGACGCGTTGAACAGCGGCTTCAACGGGCGGGTCTCGCTGGCCGACGGCGCCATCGATCTAAATCTCAAGGCGGATGCCGCGTCGGCGGCGCTGCCGGTAGCGGCGCGTGGCATGCTCGCCGAGCGGACGCAACTCAGTGCCGCGCTGAAGCGGGACGCCAACGGCAATGTCACCGCCAACGCGATCAGGCTGTCATCAGGCGCGCTGACCGCAGACGGGCAGGCGAGCCTTGCCGATAACAAGCTGAGCGCCGACGTCAAAGGCGCGCTGGGCGACGTCTCGCTGCTATCCAAGGATGCCAAAGGCGCTATTTCTTTCGCGCTGAATGCGCAAGGCGCCAGCACCGCGCCGGATCTGTCGCTGACTGTCAACAGCGATAGGCTTTCGGTGGCGGCGCGTGAGATCACCGGACTGAAGCTCACCGCCACCGGCAAGGCTGATGCCGCCAACCCGGCGGCGAATGTACAACTCACCGGAAATGTCGCGGGCCAGTCGCTGCAGGGTAGTGCCGTGCTGGCGACATCGGACGGCAAACGCGCCATCAACGGGCTTTTGCTGTCGCTGGGCAAGAACCGTATTTCCGGCGACCTGGCGCTCGACGATGCCTTCGTGCCGGTCGGTACGGTAGCACTGGACCTGCCCGATATCGGTCCGCTTGCTGCCCTGGCACTGGAAAAGGCCGATGGCGATGTGCGCGGCACGATCGCCTTCTCCAAGGCTGGCGCCGTGCCGCAGGTCGCCATCAAGGCGACGACGGGCTCGATCTCGCGCGGCGATGTCTCGGCCAAGGCCGTGACCATCGATGCGCTGATCGCCAACTACCTGGCGGCACCGGTGATCTCCGGAAAAATCCGTGCCGACAGCGTCACTTCCGGCGGCACGGTTATCCGTGGTGTCGACGTCGATCTCAAGCGCGACGGCGAATGGACCGGTTTCTCCGGTGGCGCCACCGTGAAGGATATTCCGCTGAAGGCCGGCGGCCGGGTCAGGGCGGTCAAGGGCACGACGACGGTCGAACTTGCCTCCGGCGAGGCGACCATTCGCGGCATCAAGGCGGCTATCGCCCAGGCCTCGACCATCAACATCGCCAATGGAGTGACCAGCCTCGACAGGCTGGTGCTCAACCTCGGCGGCGGAACGGCGACGGTCACGGGCAAGGCTGGGCAGGCGCTCGACCTCAACGCGACGCTGGCCCGCGTCCCGATCTCGATAGCCAACAGTTTTTCGCCTGGCCTCGATGCCGCCGGCTCCGTCTCGGGCACGGTGAAGGTGACGGGCGCGCCGGCCAATCCGGCCGTCGCCTTCAAGATCGACGCCACAGGCGTTCAGACGTCGCAGACCCGCGGTGCAGGTTTCGGCGGCATGGGCGTTTCGTCTTCAGGTACGTATTCGGGCAACAGACTGACCTTCGACGCCAACATGAGCGATGCCGCCGGCCTTGGCCTCAAGGGCGGCGGCACGATGACGACGTCAGGCGCGCCCACCCTTGATCTCAACTTTTCCGGCAAGGTGCCGTTCGCCTTCCTCACCAGGACACTCGCCGCGCAAGGCCTGTCCTTGAGCGGCACGGCCGACGTCGATGTGCAGGTGCGCGGCCCGGCGACGTCGCCGGTGATCTCAGGCACGGTCCGTACGTCAGGCGCCCGCCTGGTCGACGCGCGCTCGGGGCTTGCGATCAACGACATCACCGCCGATGTCGCTATCGGTGGTGGCGTGGCCAGGATCAACCGCCTGACCGGCACGCTGTCGACGCGTGGCAGCCTTTCGGCCAGCGGCACCGTCGGCATCGATCCGGCTAAGGGTTTCCCAGCCGACCTGTCGGTCAAACTGGTCGACGGCCGTTATACCGACGGCAAGGTGGTCACTGCTAACCTCGGCGGCGACCTGACCATCAAGGGACCGCTCACCTCCGGGCCGGTGATTTCCGGTACCGTCAACCTGGCCAAGACCGTCATCACCGTACCCGAAAAGCTGCCCGGCTCGCTGGCCGAGCTCAACGTCAAGCACAAGAATGCGCCGGCAGCCGTGCGTGCGCAGGACAAGGCGTTGCGCCCGGCCGCTGCAAGCAGCGGTGGCGGCGGCAGTGGCCTCAACCTCGACGTCACGATCAATGCGCCGAGCCAGATCTTCATCCAGGGCAGGGGCGTCGACGCCGAGCTCGGCGGTTCGCTGCGGCTGACCGGTCCGGCATCGTCACCCCAGGCGGTCGGCACCTTCACCTTGCGGCGCGGGCGGCTGACGATCCTTGCCAAGCGGCTGACCTTCACCGAAGGCACGGTCGGCTTCTCGGGCTCTCTGGTGCCCTACCTCAACCTTACGGCGCAATCCAAGACAACCAGCGCCACCGTGACCATCGTGGTGTCGGGCGAGGCGACCAACCCGAAATTCACCTTCTCCTCGGTACCCGCGCTGCCGGAGGACGAGGTGCTGGCGCAGCTGATCTTCGGCCGTTCGATGTCGAACCTGTCGCCGCTGCAGATCGCGCAGCTTGCCGAGGCTGCCGGACAACTGGCCGGCGTCGGCGGCTCGACCTCCCTGCTGCAGAACCTGCGCAGCGCGATCGGCGTCGACGATCTCGACGTAATCACCGACGAAGAGGGCGGCACCGCCGTCTCGGCGGGCAAGTATCTCAACGACCGCACTTACGTGACGATCCAGAAGGGCGATAGGCCCGGCTCGGGCAAGGCAACCGTCGATCTCGACGTCGGGCGCGGCGTCAAGCTGCGTGGTGAGGCAACCGACGCCGGCGAAGCCAAAGGCGGTGTTTTCTATGAACGGGAATATTGAAACGGCTGTTCGCGCAGAACAGTTGGTTGCCCGAAGAACGAGCGGCGCAGCAGCAAATGTCCCGGTTTAATTGTCCGTGGAGATTTCGCGCGAAATCCCTGGCGCAGTAGCAAATTTGCGCCAAGACTGTCGTTATCGCGCGAACCGCCCTGCTTTCAAAGTTGCACATTCCTTGGCATGTTCCCAATCCGTGCCGTCTTTGACATCATGGCGCGAATGCGGAATGTTAAAAGGCAGAAAGCCAACAATGGGAGTTAGTCATGACGATCTACAAGAGTAACGGCGACCGCGTTCCCGATCACATCCTGGCCATGGCCGAAGACGCCAAGGCAGGCAAGATGGATCGTCGCGAATTTCTGGCTCTCGCCAGCGTCTTCGGTGCGTCGACGGCGATGGCATATGGCATGCTTGGCCTTGCAGACCCCACGCCGGCCAAGGCGGAAGAGGTCCAGGGCAAGAAAGGCGGCGTATTGAAGGTCGCGCAGTGGATCAAGGATCCGAAGGATCCGCGCAAGTCCGACTGGTCGGAAATCGCCAATGCCGAGCGTCAGGCGCTCGAGCCGCTGGTCAAATATACCACCGAATACACATTCCGCCCCTATCTGCTGGAGAGCTGGGACGTGAATGACGACGCTACCGAATACACGCTGCATGTGCGCAAAGGCGTCACCTGGAACAACGGCGATCCGTTCACCGCAGACGACGTCATCTTCAACCTCAAGCGTTGGGCCGACAAGAAGGCCGAAGGCAATTCTATGCCCGGTCGCCTCGGTTCGCTGGTCAAGGACGACAAGCTGGATGAGAGCGCGGTGACCAAGGTCGACGACCACACGATCAAGCTGACGCTCAGCAAGCCCGATATCGCCCTCATTCCCAACGTGTGCGACTATCCCGGCCTCATCGTCCACAAGACGTTCGACGAAAAAGGCGGCGACTTCAAGTCCTGCCCGATCGGCACTGGGCCGTTCGAGCTGGTCTCTTACGATGTCGGCCAGAAAGTGGTCTACAAGCGTCGTGAAGACAACAAGTGGTGGGATGGCGAGGTCTTCCTCGACGGCATCGAGTTCATCGACTACGGCACCGATCCGGCGGCGATGGTCAGCGCTTTCGAAGCTGGCGAAGTGCACACCAATTTCGAAACCTCGGCCGACTATGTGTCGATCCTCGACGGCATGGACCTGGCGAAGTCCGAGGTCGTCACCGCTTCGACGATCGTCTGCCGCACCAATGTGACCAACAAGCCTTACGGCGACCAGAAGGTTCGCAACGCCCTGCAGCTCGCGGTCGACAACGCTGTCGTCCTCCAGCTCGGCTACGGCAATGCCGGCACGGTTGCCGAGAACCACCATGTCGCCCCGATCCATCCGGAATACTACGAATTGCCGAAGGTTGCTCGCGACCCGGCCAAGGCAAAGGCGCTGATGGCGGAAGCCGGCCAAGCCGATTTCGAGCACGAGCTGATCACGGTCGACGAAGACTGGCACAAGAACACCGGCGATGCGATCGCCGCGCAGATGCGCGACGCCGGCATCAAGGTAAAGCGTACGGTGCTGCCGGGTTCGACCTTCTGGAACGACTGGACGAAGTATCCGCTGTCGATGACCAACTGGAACATGCGGCCGCTCGGCGTCCAGGTTCTGGCGATCGGCTATCGTACAGGTGAAGCCTGGAACGAGACGGCTTGGTCGAATCCCGAGTGGGATGCCAAGCTCAACGCTGCGCTGGCAGTTGCCGACGCCGCCAAGCGCAAGGAAATGATGAAGGATATCGAGCAGATCCTGCAGGATTCCGGCATTATCATCCAGCCTTATTGGCGCAAGCTCTACAGCCATTCGGTCAAGGCGGTGCAGAACTACAAGATGCACCCGACCTTCGAGCGCGACTACGGTAAGGTCTGGCTCGACCAGGCCTGACCGGACGATCCGGAAAGGGGCGTCTGGCCCCTTTCTCTCGCTCGTTGCATGGTCCTTGGACCGGAAGTCGGCGCAGCAAAAAGTTGCGGACTCTTCGGCCGGGGTCTGCAATAAAAAGGGTATTGCATCTGGGACTGGTCTGAAGGCTTGTTCTGCCGCTGGCGGCAGGGCACGGCTTGCAAACCGGTTCCACCCCCCAACCCGACCGGCAGGGGACCGCCATGCTTTCTTTCGTTATCAGGCGTCTCGGCACCATGGCATTGACGATGCTGTGCCTGACGATGATCGTCTTCTTCCTGGTCAATCTCGGGCCCAATCTGAAGAAGCTCGCGATCAGCCAAACCGAAATGCACACATCGGCCGAGCAGCTCGAGGCTTGGCTGGTCAATCATGGCTATCGGCAGAATTTCTTTGTCCGCTACGGACAATGGCTGGGCGTCGTGCCCAAGCAGCCGGTGACCGACCCGGCGACAGGCAAGCCAGCGCAGCGTTTCTCCTTCTGCAACGATCCGGTCGTGCCGACATTTTCCGGCATCCTGCAAGGCGATTTCGGCTGCTCGACCAAATTCAAGACGACGGTCGCCTCGAAACTCTTTCCGGCGCTCAGCGCCACCGGCATCCTGATGCTCTGCGTGCTTGCGGTTATGGTGCCGGTCTCGCTCCTGATCGGCATTCTTGCCGGCATGCGCGAGGGCTCACGCACCGACCGCACATTGTCGGTGGCGTCGATCGCCTCGACGGCGACGCCCGAATATGTTTCGGGCGTCATCTTCACCGTCATCTTCGCCTCCTGGCTCGGCGTGCTGAACGGCTCGGCGGCCTCGGCCAGCCAGGGCATCACCTTCTACAATTTCACCTTGCCGGTGATGACGCTGGCGATCTACGGCATCGGCTACATCGCCCGCATGACCCGCGCCTCGATGGTCGAGGTGATGACGCAGCAATATATCCGAACCGCCCGGCTGAAGGGCCTCTCCTTCGGCAGCGTGGTGGTAAAGCACGCTCTGCGCAACGCGCTGATCGCACCGTTCACGGTCATCATGCTGCAGTTCCCCTGGCTGCTCACCGGCGTCGTCATCGTCGAGGTGATGTTCCGCTACCAGGGGTTCGGCTACACGCTGGTCGAGGCGGCCGGCAACAACGACATCGATCTTCTGCTCGGCTGCTCGCTGGTCTCGGTGTTTATCGTCCTGATCACACAGCTCATCTCCGATGTCGGCTACGCGTTCCTCAATCCGCGCATCAGAGTTCAATAGGAGACCGGGCGGATGCAGGTCGAATATCTCAGCGCCTTCAACGTCGTACTCGGCGTGCTTACCCGCTTCTGGCCGGTCTGGATCGCTCTCGCCCTGGTGATGGGGGCGAGCTTCGGCTACAAGAAGAAGCTTGGCCTTTACGGCCAGCTTTTCGACAGCGGCGTCGGCATCGTCGGCGTCGGCATCTGCCTGTTCTGGCTGTTCACGGCGATCTTCGCATCGACCGTCGCGCCCTTCGATCCGCTCGCCCAGGTGCCGATCATGAAGGACGCGCTGCCGGGCGCGATCGAGCCGGCGTCGAAGCTTGTATACTATTTCGGCGGCGACAAGCTCGCCCGCGACGTGTTCTCCCGCATGGTCTATGGCAGCCAGATCGTGCTGATCATCGCGCCGGCGGCAACCGGCTTTGCACTGATGGTCGGCATCACGCTCGGCCTGCCGGCTGGCTATTACGGCGGCAGGATCGATACGGTGCTCTCCTTCCTCGCCAATTTGGTGCTGGCCTTCCCGGTGATCCTGCTGTTCTACCTCCTGGTGACGCCAGGCATCATGGACACGCCGATCCCCTACGCGATGGCCGGGCTGTTCTTCCTGTTCCCGATCATCTTCTTCAGCGTGCTGTTCTGGACGCGCTACAAGAACCGGCCCGACCGCCTCTATATCCTGCTTGGCCTGACGTTGGTCGTTGGCGGCTGGATCTATGCCGGCCTTGTCTTCGACGCCGATCCGTTCAAGATCATCCACATCGATCCCAACCAGCTCAACATCTTCGTGGCAGTGGTGTTCGCCTCCAGCCCGGGCGTGTTCCGCATCGTGCGCGGCCTGGTCATGGATATCAAAACGCGCGACTATGTTGCGGCGGCGCAGACGCGCGGTGAATCGCCCTGGTACATCATGCTGTGGGAGATATTGCCCAATGCGCGCGGGCCGCTGATCGTCGACGCCTGCCTGCGCATCGGCTACACTACGATCCTGCTCGGCACGCTCGGCTATTTCGGGCTGGGGCTGGCGCCGGAAAGCCCGGACTGGGGCACGGCGATCAAGGATGCCAGCCGGCTGCTGCGCTCTTTCATCCACCCGGCGCTGCCGCCGACGATCGCATTGATGTCGTTCGTGCTCGGCCTCAACCTCCTGGCGGATTCGTTGCGCGAACAGTCGATGAAGGATTGATGCCGGGAAAGATTGAACCGGAAAGATCGATGCCGGGTTCGGCCCGACATGCCTGCAGAACAAGGATTGGAGCGACCCATGAATGAGGCAGTTCGAAATCCCGCCAAGCCGACCAATGGGCCGATCATCGAGATCGAGAACCTGTCGATCTCCTTCTTCACCCGCAAGGGAGAGATCCCGGCCGTCATGGATTTTTCCTGCACGGTCATGCCCGGCGAGGCGATGGGCATCGTCGGCGAATCCGGCTGCGGCAAGTCGACCGTGTCGCTCGGCATCATGCGCGACCTCTCGAACATCGGAAAGATCGTCGGCGGAAAGATCAAGTTCCAAGGCAAGGACATGGGAGAACTGTCCGACGAGGAACTGCGCGCCATCCGCGGCAACAAGATCGCCATGATCTACCAGGAGCCGATGGCCAGTCTCAATCCGGCGATGAAGGTCGGCCAGCAGCTGATGGAAGTGCCACTGATCCACGACAAGATATCGAAGGATGAAGCCTATAAACGCGCGTTGGAAATGGTGCGCGCGGTGAAGCTGCCGGATCCCGAGCGCATGATGCGTTCCTACCCACACCAGCTTTCCGGCGGCCAGCAGCAGCGCATCGTCATTGCCATGGCGCTGCTGTCGAAGCCTGCGCTGCTTCTGCTCGACGAGCCGACGACAGCGCTCGACGTGACGGTTGAGGCCGGTATCGTCGATCTGGTCAAGGGGCTGGGCGAGAAGTTCGGGACCTCGATGATCTTCGTGTCGCACAATCTCGGCCTGATCCTGGAGACCTGCGACCGCATCACGGTGATGTATTCGGGCGAAGCGGTGGAGACGGGCAAGATCAAGGACGTCTTCGACCGGATGCGCCATCCCTACACGCAAGGCCTGTTCCGCTCGATCCCGTTGCCGGGCGCCGACAAGAATTCGCGGCCTCTGATATCCATTCCGGGGCAGTTGCCGCTGCCGCACGAGCGGCCGAAGGGCTGCAATTTCGGCCCGCGCTGCCACCATTTCGTCGAGGGCGTCTGCAACGCCGCCGAAATTCCGATGATCGCGGTCGAAGGCCATGACGGGCATTTCTCGCGCTGCGTACGCTTCAACGAGATCGACTGGGAGGCGCTGCCGCCTGGCGCCAAGAAAGTCAACGAGCGCGTGGTGCCCGGTGCGCCGGTGCTCCAGATCGAAGACCTCAGGAAGTACTACAAAGTCGGCGGCAGCGAAGTGTTCGGCTCGAGCGAAGGACGTGTCGTCAAGGCCAACGAGACGATCTCTTTCATGGCGCGCGAATCCGAGACCGTCGCTATCGTTGGCGAATCCGGCTGCGGAAAATCGACCCTGGCCAAGGTGTTGCTCGGCCTCGAAACGGCAAGCTCCGGCCGCGTGAAGCTGGGCAACAAGGAAATCCAGTCGACCGGGATCGAGAAGCGCAGCGTCGACACCGTGTCGTCGATCCAGATGGTGTTCCAAAATCCGTTCGACACACTCAATCCCAGCCATTCGGTCGGTTCGCAGATCATCCGTACGCTGGAAAAGTTCAATGTCGGCGACACGGTGGCCGACCGCCGCAAGCGGATGCTGGAACTGCTCGATCTGGTGAAGCTGCCAAGGGCATTCGAGACGCGCAAGCCGCGCCAGCTTTCAGGTGGCCAGAAACAGCGCATCGGCGTGGCGCGGGCCTTTGCCGGCGACGCCAAGGTGGTGGTGGCCGACGAGCCGGTCTCGGCGCTGGATGTGTCCGTCCAGGCGGCGGTGACCGAACTCTTGATGGACATCCAGCGCAAGAACAAGACCACGATGCTGTTCATCAGCCACGATCTGTCGGTGGTGCGCTACATCGCCGACCGCGTCGTCGTCATGTATCTCGGCTATATCGTCGAGCAAGGCACGACCGACCAGATATTTTCGCCGCCCTATCACCCCTATACCGAGGCGCTGCTGTCGGCGATCCCGATTGCCGATACCAGCGTGGTGAAAAGGCATATCGTGCTCGAAGGCGACATTCCGTCGGCGATGAACCCGCCCTCGGGCTGCCCGTTCCAGACGCGCTGCGGCTACAAGAAACTTGTGCCGGACAATCTTTGCGAAACTACGGTGCCGCCGGTCAAAAATCTCGGCGACGGTCATATGAGCCTGTGCTGGCTGGCCGACGACGTGCTGGCAAAAATGGAGCCGGTGATTAAATTCGACAAGGAACACGCGGCGAATGAGGGCGTGCCGGATGATGCAAACCACGGTGTTGGCCCGGGCTTTGCTGGAGATCCGCCCAAGCGCCCGCATGGCAAGACTGGCAGCGTTGAAGCCGATGCCGAGGGTCAGGCAGCGGAGAATGCCGAAGCGGTCGCCAAAGCCCGCCGTCACGAGGTTCGCGACGAGGTTTCAGAGACCGGCGGCATCTCAAGCTCTGCCGATAGCGCGGTGGCACCAATCACGCCGCCGACAGTCGGCGACGGCCGCCAAGCTGAGAACGCCACGCGCAAGCCGCGCAAACCCAAGGGCGGCTGAAATACCGTTGATATGCTAGGGCGCGCATTGCCGTAGCTGCGCGGCGTAGTCCTGCGCCATCTGTTCGGTGGCGTGCGCATAGCGCTGCACGTCGGCGCCGCCGCGATTGCCGCGCTTATAGGCATTCCAGCCAAGATAGTAGGCGAGATACAGATTGTAGGTGTCGTTGCGGGCGACGCCGAGCGTGTCGGCGGTCTTGGAATGATACCAGCCGACAAAATCGACGGCATCGGCAAACCTGGTGCGGCGCGCCGCCCAACTGCCGGTCTCGTTCTGGTATTGCGCCCAGGTGCCGTCGAGCGCCTGCGAGAAGCCGGTGGCACTGGAGATATGTTTCCAGGGAATGAAGCCCAGCAGCTTGGTGCGCGGCGGCCTGGCGTTGCTCTTGAAGCCGGATTCCTTGCGCACCGTCGCCATCAGCACGGGGACCGGCACCCCATATTTCTGCTCGGCGCGCTGTGCCGCCGCCTGCCAGTTGTCGAACCAGCCATCGTTCTGGTCGAAAACGGCGCAGACATCGTTGATGTGGTTCGGCGGCGTCGCGCATGCCGAAAGCGTCAGCGGCACGGCAATCGCTACAATTTTACTAAAACTCGACCTACGCATTGGAAGAGCATTAGGCCGAAAACATAAAAGGAATCTTGCGGCGTTCCTTAACGGCTCGTCGGCCGCTTTGGCAGGCGCTGAGGAAGTATGAAGATTCCGACGTTTGTTGTCGCTTTTACCGATATGCAATTCCCGGAATGGCGCCTTGGCTAAAATCACGCCCGCAGGTGGCGGATTCTTGACAGCTCGATCCTCGTGCCGGCGCTTTGATGCGCCGCATGAGCGAACCAAGACGCAAGCGCGGCGCCGAGCGAACGAGCAACAGGGGACCGACCGCCATCCCGCAACTGCCGCTCAGGCGGGTGACAAACCCTTATCCGCCGATGGCGATGCTCTCGGCCGACCAGATCGAGGCGATCCATGAAGCCTCTATGCATATCCTGGAGAATTTCGGCATCGAGGTGATGAGCCCGCGGGCGCTGTCGCTGTTCGAGAAGGCCGGGGCCAAGGTCGATCATGCCTCGATGAACGTCCGCATCGATCGCGGCATGATCGAGGAAGCGCTGAAGACGACACAGTCCAGCTACACTCTGACGCCGCGCAATCCCGCCCATGCCGTCCACCTCGGCGGCAATACCATCAACTTCACGCTCGTCGCCGGGCCGCCCAATGTGCACGACATGGAGCGCGGCCGCCGTGCCGGCAATTTGCGCGATTATTCCGATCTCGTCCGCCTGGCGCAGCATTTCAACTGCATCCACATGCTCGGCAACCAGGTCTGCGCGCCGGTGGAATTGCCGGCGAATTCCCGTCATCTCGACACCTATTTCGCCAATCTGACGCTGACGGACAAAAGCTTTCACGTCTCGGCCATCGGCCGTGGCAGGGCGCTCGACGGCATCAAGATGATGGCAATCGCGCGCGGACTGACGCTTGACGAGATGCGCGACGATCCCGGGGTCACCACGATCATTTCGGTCAACTCGCCGCGCCGCTTCGACGAGATGATGGCCGAGGGGCTGATGACGATGGCCGAGTTCGGCCAGTCGGTGGCGGTGACGCCGTTCACGCTGATGGGAGCGATGAGCCCGGTGACGCTTGCCGGCGCGCTCGCCCAGCAGAATGCCGAGGCGCTGTTTGGCGTTGTGCTGACGCAGCTCGTCCGTCGCGGCGCGCCGGTGATGTATGGCGCCTTCACCTCCAATGTCGATATGAAATCGGGCGCGCCGGCCTTCGGCACGCCTGAAAATACCAAGGCGAACATCGCGTCCGGACAGTTGGCGCGGCGTTACAAGCTGCCTTATCGCACGACACCGGGCTCAGCCTCCAATGCCGCCGACGCGCAAGGCGCCTATGAGACGCTGATGGCGCTGTGGGGCGCGGTGCTAGGCCACGGCAACCTCGTCTATCACGCCGCCGGCTGGCAGGAGGGCGGACTGACTGCATCGTTCGAAAAGTTCATCATCGACGTCGAGATGATCCAGCACATGATGGAGTTTTTGCGCCCGATCGAAGTCAACGAGGCCGAGCTTGCCGTCGAGGCTCTGGGTGCGGTTCCGACCGGCGGCCACTTCTTCGGCGAGCCACACACGCTGGAGCGCTACGCCACGGCCTTCTACCAGCCGATACTGTCCAACTGGCAGAACTACGAGGCCTGGCAGGAGGCCGGTGGGCTCGACGCCACGTCGCGTGCGACCAGGCTGTGGAAGAAGGCGCTGGAGGACTACGCCGAGCCGGTGATGGAAATCTCCAGGCGCGAGGCGCTGGAGGCGTACCTAGCCAAGCGCAAGGAAGCGATCGGGCAGAGCGAGCCTTAAGCACCACTCTTCTCGGATTCATCTTCTTCTCTTCCAGAATCATGAAACCCATCCAACTCTTTGAAATGACGAGAATCCCATGAAATCACATGCAAAGGTCGTGGTTATTGGCGGTGGCGTCGTCGGGTGCTCCGTGCTGTTCCATCTGGCCCGGCACGGCTGGACCGACATCGTGCTCCTGGAGCGCGATGAATTGACCTCCGGCTCGACCTGGCACGCGGCCGGCGGCATGCACACGATCAACGGCGATCCCAATGTCGCCAAGCTGCAGAAATACACGATCTCGCTCTACAAGGAGATTGAGGAACTGTCCGGCCAGGCGACCGGCGTGCATCTGACCGGCGGTGTGCTGCTGGCGGCGACCGAGGCGCGGCTCGACTGGCTGCGCGGCGTTGTCGCCAAGGGCCGCTATCTCGGCATCGAGCTCGAGGAGATATCGCCGGCCGAAGCCGCCGAACTGATGCCTCTGCTCGATCCCAAGCAGTTCGTCGGTGCCGTCCGCAACAAGGAGGATGGCCATCTCGATCCATCCGGCGTTACCCACGCCTACGCCAAGGCCGCGAGGAAGCTTGGGGCCGAGGTTGAGCGCTTCACCAAGGTCGAGGACATCGTGCGGCGCGCCGACGGGCTGTGGCGCGTCATTACCAACAAGGGCGAGGTGGTGGCCGAGCATGTCGTCAACGCCGGCGGCCTGTGGGCGCGCGAGGTCGGCCGCATGGTCGGGCTGGAGCTGCCGGTGCTGGCGATGGAGCACATGTACCTGATCACCGAGGACATGCCGGAAGTCGCCGCCTGGAACCAGAAGACCGGCACGGAAATCATCCATGCAGTCGACTTTGATGGCGAGCTCTATCTGCGTCAGGAGCGCGGCGGCATGCTGATGGGTACTTACGAAAAGGCCAACAAGCCATGGTCCGAGTTCCAGACGCCGTGGAACTTCGGCCACGAGTTGCTCGAGCCCGACATCGACCGCATCGCGCCATCGCTGGAGGTCGGCTTCCGGCATTTCCCGGCCTTCCAGAACACCGGTATCAAGCAGATCATCAACGGGCCCTTCACCTTCGCGCCGGACGGCAATCCGCTGGTCGGGCCGGTGCGCGGCCTGCCGGGGTTCTGGGCGGCCTGTGGTGTCATGGCCGGGTTCTCACAGGGGGGCGGCGTCGGGCTGGCGCTGTCGAACTGGATGATCGAGGGCGATCCCGGCGCCGACATCTGGGCGATGGATGTGTCGCGCTACGGTGACTGGGCCACGATGGCCTATACCAACGCCAAGGTGCGCGAAAACTATTCGCGGCGGTTTTCGATCCGCTTCCCCAACGAGGAACTGCCCGCTGGACGGCCGCTCAAGACCACACCGGTCTATGATCTCCTGTCGGCCAAAGGCGCGCAATGGGGCGTCGCCTATGGGCTGGAAGTGCCGCTATGGTATGCGCCGGAAGGCGTGAGGGACGAGTTCTCGTGGCGGCGCTCGAGCGATTTCGAGCATGTCGCAAATGAGGTCAAGACCGTTCGAGAAGGCGTTGGCCTGTCGGAGATTTCGAGCTTCGCCAAATACAAGGTGACGGGCGAGGGCGCTGCAGCCTGGCTCGACCGCCTGCTTGCCTGCAAGCTGCCAAGGCCCGGCCGCATGACGCTGGCGCCGATGCTGAAGGAAGACGGCAGGCTGATTGGCGATTTCACGCTAGCCAATCTCAGCAGCCCAAATTCGGAAAGGGACGGCTGGTTCCTGGCCGGCTCCGGCGTCGCCGAGCAGTACCATATGCGCTGGTTCGAAGCGCATCTGCCGAAGGACGGCTCGGTCAGTATCGAAGCGCTGGGAGCAAAACTCACCGGCTTATCGATCGCCGGGCCGAGCACGCGGAACCTTCTTGAAAAGGTCACACCATCTGATGTGTCGAATACGGCCTTTCCGTTCATGGCCATCAGCAAGATGGACATCGGCATGGCGCCGTGTCTGGTCGGGCGTGTCAGCTACACCGGCGATCTCGGCTACGAGATCTGGGTGGCGCCGGAATATCAGCGCGCCGCCTATCAGGCGCTGATGGCGGCGGGCGAAGAATTCGGCATCGGCCTGTTCGGCTCGCGAGCGCTCAACGCATTGCGGCTGGAAAAGAATTACGGCTCATGGGCGCGCGAATACCGGCCGATCTATGGGCCGCTGGAGGCCGGCCTCGATCGCTTCGTCGCCTATGCCAAGGAGGCCGATTTCATCGGCAAGCAGGCGGCGCTGGCAGAGCGCAAGCAAGGCGGCAGACTGCGGCTGCGGGCCTTTGTCGTCGATGCTGTCGATGCCGACGTCATCGGCGACGAACCAATCTGGCATGGCGGCGCCGTGCGCGGCTGGGTCACGTCGGGCGGCTATGCGCATCATTCGAAAAAATCCGTCGCTATCGGCTATGTGCCGAAAGAGATTGCCGACGAAGTCGACGGTTTTGAGATCGAGCTTCTGGGCAAACGCCATGTTGCGCGCATGCAGCCGGTCCCACTGTTCGACGCGAACTTCGAGCGGATGCGTGGGTGAGGTTTCAGGCGCTGCGGCGGTTATCCAGCGCCCATGCGCCGGCGCCGGCGAATACCAGATCGAGGAAGATGAAGCAGAACGATATTGCCGCATCGCCACCATTGTTGACCGGGAAGAAGTCGCGCGGCATGTGCGCCATGAAATAGGCGATCGCCATCTCACCGCTGAGAAGGAATGCCACCGGCCTAGTGAAAAGCCCCAATACCAGCAGGATGCCACCGGCGACTTCCAGGATGGCCGCGGTCAGCGATAGCCCGCTCAGGGCGCCGGCATGGTCGCCGACGGGGAAATTGAACAGCTTTTGCGTACCATGTTCGATGAATTGCAGTGCCGTCACGAAGCGCAATGCGGCCAGAGCCTGCAGCTGATATCTGACAAGACCGTCGAAAAGCTTCATCTAAGACTCCATTTTACCCCCGAACCGGCCATAGATCATCGCCCGACAGGGGACCATTCACTTCGCATGGCCCGCCAGCCACAATCAGTGATTGGAAATGTTCCTCGTTCTTTTAATATTTTTCTCTCCAGGGTTGTATTTTAAATGCTATAGTTGTAGTGATATCCAGACACTCCAAACCATGTGGGTTCCGTTTGCCATGAGAAAAGTCGTCGTCAGCCTATTCGCCATCCTTGCAGGCACCAGCGTCGCCACGGCCGACGATGCCGGCTGTGCTGCCTTCAAATGGCCGGTGACGCGCGAGGAGGCCCTGTTTGCGGCGGCGCCCGCCGCGCAGTCCGGCGCTGACCTTTCGGTCGGCGAGGCTGCAGATGTGGCGTTGGCGCCGGTCGGCACGATCAGCTTCACCGTTCCGCCGGAACGCGCGCCGGCAGCCGGTACATTCGGCGCGATGGCGAGCGTGGCCGTGCCCCCGGAGGGAGAGCTCCAGATCAGCCTGTCTGATGAGGCTTGGATCGATGTCGTTCAGGACGGTAAAGCCGTGAAGTCGGCGGCTTTCAGTGGTATAAAAACCTGTCCGGGGATCCGCAAGAGCGTGCGCTTCAAGCTAGCCGCCGGCCCGGCGACCATCCAGCTCAGCGGCGCCAAGAAGCCCGATCTCAAAGTTTCCGTGCTGACGCCGGAATAGTTCTCAAAGAGCGTAAGGTTGGAGGGACAGCGCCCCTCTCTGTCCTGCCGGACATCTCCCCCACGAGGGGGGAGATCGGTTTTTGCTGCCGGTTTCGCCAATCGCGACGCGACGTTGCTACCGCACCGGTGCCATTAGCGCGAAATGGGCGCCTTGCGGGTCTGTGCACTGCACGATCCAGCTGCCGCCGGGGACCTCCATCGGACCCATCAGGATCTTGCCGCCATTGTCGGTGACGCGCTTGGCTGCCGCGTCGATGCCGGGCACGTTGAAATAGAACTGCCAGACCGGCATCGGGATCTGCTCGGGCTTGTTCATTATGCCGCCAACGGGCTCGCCGCCGAAGGCGAAAAGCTGGTAGACGCCCATCGGACCCATATCCATGGCGTCGCCCTTCTCCCAGCCGAACTGACTGGAATAGAAATCGGACGCCGCCTTCCAGTCTGATGTGTAGAGCTCATGCCAGCCGATGTTGCCGGGTGTCGCCAATGGTAGCGGCGGCTGGTCGGGACCGCTGGGCTGCAGGAAGTTGAACATCGCGCCTTGCGGATCGGCAACGACGGCGAAGCGGCCAACGCCCGGAATGTCGTCTGGCTCGCGGTGAACCGCGCCACCAGCCTTCTTGAGGGAGGCCGTTGTGGCATCGACATCCCTGGTGAGGATATAACCGATCCAGGCCGGCGGCATTCCCATCTTGCGCGCGTCATCGGGCAGCGTCATCAGCCCGCCGACGCCGCGCTCGCCGACATTCATGACGATATAGCGCGGCATGCCCGGCGCCCCGTCGAAAGGCTGCCCCCGCCAGCCTACCACGGCGGTGTAGAACGCCTCGGCGGCGTCGAGATCGGTGGTCATCAGCTCGTACCAGAAGAAGGGCGTGGGGGACTGTGGCATTGTCGTGCTCCTTGCGGTTTTTCGATCATGCGCGATCCATTCTAGGACGATCTTCACGACGAAAATCCGACAGCCAACCAAAAAAGATGACGGCAAACCGGAAATGTTACCGGGTTGCGCGCCCTGTGGTTTTCGACTTTGCTTGCAGTCAACGAGGGGTTGTTGATCCATGCGCCGGATGTCGCTCACTTCCGAACTTGTCGCGCTGTGCGACGAGATCAGGTTGCTCCATGGCAACGCTCCTGAATGCGGTTCCGTACCTGCTTCGTGACGTATATGGCCGTTTGGAAAAACATGATTATTACAATCATGTTTGTTGAAGCTTTTCAGTCGCTTGGCCGAAAATTGACCAATTGATAAAAAAATAAAACGTGCTAGCCTTCCCCAAAACAAGAACATGGGGAACTGACGATGGCAGAAGGCCAGTTCAAGCAAGGCATTGCCGGCGGGCGGCTTTCGCCGGAACAATATGCCGACAATTTTGCCGACCTGCATCCGCCGCTCGATCATCACGAGGCGCTGGTCGAATCCGACCGCTGCTATTTCTGCTATGACGCGCCGTGCATGAATGCATGCCCGACCTCGATCGACATCCCGCTGTTCATCCGCCAGATTTCGACGGGCAATCCGATCGGCTCGGCCAAGACGATTTTCGAACAGAACATTTTGGGCGGCATGTGCGCCCGCGTCTGCCCGACCGAAACGCTGTGCGAAGAGGTCTGCGTGCGCGAAGTGGCCGAAGGCAAGCCGGTGCAGATTGGTCGCCTGCAGCGCTACGCCACCGATGTCGCCATGGCCGAAAACAAGCAGTTCTACAAGCGCCCCGAACCGACCGGCAAGACCGTCGCCGTGGTCGGCGCCGGTCCGGCCGGGCTAGCGGCCGCGCATCGGCTCGCCCGCTACGGCCACGACGTGACCATCCTGGAAGCCCGCCCGAAGGCCGGCGGCCTTAATGAATACGGTATCGCGGCCTATAAGAGCGTCGACAATTTCGCCCAAGCCGAGGTGGACTATGTCACGTCGATCGGCGGCATCGACATCCAGAACGGCAAGGCGCTCGGCCGTGATTACCAGCTGTCGGACCTGACCCGGAATTACGACGCGGTGTTCCTCGGCATGGGGCTTGCCGGCGTCAATGCCTTGCGAGCGGATGGCGAGGAGGCGCAAGGCGTCACCAATGCTGTCGAGTTCATTGCCGAGCTCCGTCAGGCCAGTGATCTGGCCAGCCTGCCGGTCGGCCGGCGTGTTGTCGTCATCGGCGGCGGCATGACGGCGATCGACGCGGCGGTGCAATCGAAGCTGCTCGGGGCCGAAGAGGTGACGATCTGCTATCGGCGCGGCCCGGAGCACATGAACGCCTCCGAATTCGAGCAGGACCTGGCCGCTGCCAACGGCGTCATCATCCGGCACTGGCTGCAGCCGAAGCGGGTCATTGCCGATGGCGGCAAGGTGTCGGCGATCGAGCTCGAATACACCGCGATGGACGGCGACCGGCTCGTCGGCACCGGCGAGCGGCTGACACTGACCGCCGACCAGGTGTTCAAGGCGATCGGCCAGAGTTTTGTCCCGGCTGCGCTCAACGGCAGCGGGGCTTTGCTTGACCTGGAAGCCGGCCGCATCAAGGTCGACGCCGAAGGCCGCACCTCGCTGCCAAACGTCTGGGCCGGCGGCGACTGCATCTTTGGCGGCGACGACCTGACCGTCTCGGCCGTCGCGCAAGGCCGCGACGCGGCGGAAAGCATTCATCGGGCACTTGCCTCGAACGGGAGGGCATGAGCATGGCAGACATCCGCAATAATTTCGTCGGCATCAAATCGCCGAACCCGTTCTGGCTGGCCTCGGCGCCGCCGACCGACAAGGCCTACAACGTCATCCGCGCCTTCAAGGCGGGCTGGGGCGGCGTTGTCTGGAAGACGCTCGGCGAAGAGGGTCCGCCGGTGGTCAACGTTAATGGCCCGCGCTACGGCGCGATCTGGGGCGCCGATCGTCGCCTGCTTGGCCTGAACAATATCGAGCTGATCACCGATCGTGACCTGCAGGTCAATTTGCGCGAGATCAAGCAGGTCAAGATGGATTGGCCCGACCGGGCGATCGTCGTCTCGCTGATGGTGCCGTGCGAGGAGCATGCCTGGAAGGCTATCCTGCCGGTGGTCGAGGAGACCGGCGCTGATGGTATCGAGCTCAATTTCGGCTGCCCGCACGGCATGTCGGAACGCGGCATGGGTGCGGCGGTCGGCCAGGTGCCGGAATACATCGAAATGGTGGTGCGCTGGTGCAAGGCCAACACCCGCATGCCGGTCATCACCAAGCTGACGCCCAACATCACCGACATACGCAAGCCGGCACGCGCTGCCCTTGCCGGCGGCACCGACGCGGTGTCGCTGATCAACACCATCAATTCGATCACCGGCGTCAATCTCGACAATTTCGCACCGGAGCCGACGATCGACGGTAAGGGTTCGCATGGCGGCTATTGCGGTCCGGCGGTGAAGCCGATCGCGATGAACATGGTGGCCGAGATCGCGCGCGACCCGGAAACGCATGGCCTGCCGATCTCCGGTATCGGCGGCATCACCACCTGGCGCGACGCCGCCGAGTTCATGGCGCTCGGCGCCGGCAATGTGCAGGTGTGCACGGCGGCAATGACCTATGGCTTCAAGATCGTGCAGGAGATGATCGCCGGCCTGGAAAACTGGATGGACGAGAAGGGCCATGCCTCGCTCGACGACATCGTCGGCCGCGCCACGCCCAACGTCACCGACTGGCAGTATCTCAACCTCAACTATATCGCCAAGGCGCATATCGACCAGGACGCCTGTATCAAATGCGGCCGCTGCCACATCGCCTGCGAGGACACCTCGCACCAGGCGATCACCAGCATGGTGGACGGCGTCAGGCATTTCGAGGTGATCGAGGCCGAATGCGTCGGCTGCAATCTCTGCGTCAATGTCTGCCCGGTCGAGAACTGCATCACCATGGAGCCGCTGGCGGTCGGCGTGATGGACCAGCGCACCGGCAAGCCGGTGTCACCGATCTACGCCAACTGGACGACGCATCCGAACAACCCGATGGCCAAGGTGGCGGCGGAATAGCATTGCGAAAAAAAAGCGGCGTTCACGGGCGCCGCTTTTTTAATTTCCCTATTGCGGACAAAGATTATCCACGATAATCTATATCCATGACTAGGAGAGCGAAATGAAGCTGGGTGAGGGCGTCGAAGCGGCCATCCACTGCGCCGCGATGCTTGCTGGCGTTGATGGCGCCGCGACCATGCCGGGTGCTGCCATGGCGGAAGCGTTCGGGCTGTCGCCGAGCTATCTCCTCAAGCATCTCAACATGCTGACGGTGTCGGGCATTCTGGAATCGGTTCCGGGGCCGTCCGGCGGCTACCGGCTGGCGCGGCCGGCGGAACGCATTACGCTGCTCGATATCGTGTTGGCCGTCGAAGGGCGAGAACCGGCCTTTCGCTGCGCCGAAATCCGCCAGCGCGGCCCCGCCAGGCTCGATGCCTCGGTTTATGTCAAACCCTGCGGCATCAAGGTGGCGATGCTGAAGGCCGAGCGTGCCTACCGCGCAGCGCTCGCCGACGCCCGGCTGTCCGACATCGTTGCAGAATACACGGCCGATGCCGATCCCCGTTCGGTCGCCGCCAACTGCGCCTTCGTCGAGCGCCGTCAGCGTCCGCAGAAATCAAGTTCAACCAAGCAAGCATGAAAGGCTAAAAACGATGAAAGAGAGGCTGCAATTTTTCGGCGCGGCGCCGGAGATCATGAAGGCGGTGTCGGTGCTCAACAAGGCAGTCGACGAATGCGGGCTCGAAAAAAGCCTGTTGCATCTGATCAAGCTCAGGGCGTCGCAGATCAACGGCTGCTCGTATTGCGTCGAGATGCACAGCCGCGAGGCGCGCCACGACGGCGAGAGCGAGCAGCGGCTCTATCTCGTCTCCGCCTGGAAGGAATCGCCGCTATTTTCAGAGCGCGAACGCGCAGCCTTTGCCTGGACCGACGCGCTGACCAGGATCGCCGACAACGGTGTTTCGGACGAACTCTACGCAAGGACGCTCGAGCATTTTTCGGAGCAGGAGTTGGTCAAGCTGTCGGTTGCACTCGGCATGATCAACACCTGGAACCGACTTTGCGTTCCGTTCCATGCAATCCATCCGATGCCGGCGGTCATGGCCGCTTGAGCATGGACCAGGCGCGCGGCCTGCGTCGCGCGCCTCTTTTCTGCCCAAGGACCAACAGCATGTTTTCAAGCTTTGATAGTGAGATTCTATTCGCGGCCCGCCTGCTGCTCGGCGGCGCCTTTGTCTTTGCCGGCCTGCGCAACATCCAGAACGCGGCGTTCCTGACCCAATTGATGACGACGCGCGGCGTGCCGCAGGCGCGGCTGGTGCTCTGGCTGGGGATCGTCCTGCAGACCGTCACCGGAGCACTGGTGATCGCGGGCATCTGGACCGCTGCCGCCGCTCTGTGCCTGGTGTTGTTCCTTGTCGTTGCTACGCCGATGTTCCATAATTTCTGGGATCATCAGGGTCCCGAGCGCGCGTCCCGCATCAATGGCTTTGTCGGCAACGTCGCGCTGACCGGAGGATTTCTGGCGCTGATCGCGCAGTCGCTTTGAAAGCGATTGCCGCGTAAATGTAGCCGCGTTACGCCGCATACCGCAAGCCGCCGTCGCAGGTCAGGATCTGGCCGGTGACGAAGCTGTTCGAAACCAGGAACGCGATCGCCTCAGCAACGTCCTCGGCGCGGCCGATGCGGCCGACCGGCGTCTTGCCTGCATAATCGGCAAACACCGCATGGCGCTGTTCATCAGGCAAAAAATCCCACCAGGGCGTGTCAATGACGCCCGGCGCCACGACATTGACGCGTAACGGCTTCAGCTCCATTGCCAGGATCGGCACTACGGTCAGCAGCATGCCGTTGACGGCGGCGATGCCGGCGACACCCGGCGCCGACAATTGCGCCGACACCGCCGAGATGAAAGTCACCGAGCCGCTCTTGTTCAGCGTCGGCAAGGCGGCCTGCAGGCAGGAGAGCTGCGGCCGGACCTTCTCGTCGACGCCGCCGCCGATGTCGGTCAGGTCAAGCGTTTCGAACGGGCCGAGCCCCTTGCCGCCGCTCGCGGCCAGCACCAGGTGATCGAAAGGGCCGAGATCGCTGAAAAACCGGCGAACCTCGTCCGGCTTCGCGGCATCGAAGGCAGCTTTTCCGACGGCACCGCCAAGGCTTTGCCATGCGTTGTCGAGCCGTTCCCGGCTGCGCCCGGTGATCGTCACGTTCATGCCCGGGCCAAGCAGTTTTTTCGCGGTGGCGAGGCCGATGCCGGAGGAGCCGCCGACGACCACAGTGTGTTGCGCTTTCTCGATCATGAATTTTCTCTCTTCGATGTTGCGGAAGCCGGTGCGAGCCCGACAAGACCGAGGCTCAATTCCCGCAATCGACGTCGTGTCTTAGCGTCATAGGCTTGCGCATCGGCGCGGGATTCTTTTTGGCCGTCGAAATAGAGGCCGCTCCGCCCTTCCAGGGCCGGCGATGCGGCGAGGTTGATGATGGCTTCGGCGCCGGTTTCGACCGAGCTCCAGGGTGTGACGCCCGCCTGCCGCACCATCGTGGTGTTCATGTAGCTTGCCGGATGCAGGCTGTTGACCGTGACGCCGATGCCGTTCAGCTGCTCCGCCAGATCGATGGTGAACATGATCTGCGCCAGCTTGCTCTGGCAGTAGGCACGGACGCCGTCATAGGAGCGGGTCAGCATGACGTCGTCGAAATCGATCGCCTGCTGGCCGGCCGAGGCGACGTTGACAATGCGCGCCGGCGCGCTGGCCTTGAGCAGCGGCAGCAGCTCCGTGGTGAGCAGGAAGCCGGCGAGATAATTGACGGCAAAGCGCAACTCGTAGCCGTCGGCGCTGACCTGCCGTTTCGCGTTGGGGCCGGCGGTGCCGACGCCGGCATTGTTGATGAGGACTTCGAGCCGCTTGGTCCTTGTGCGCACGGCCTCGGCGAGGCGGCGGACTTCCGCCAAGGAGGAGAGATCGGCGACGAGCAGCTCGGCCTCGCCGCCGGTGGCTTCGATCTCGGCCACGACCGCCTTGCCCCTGGTCGCGTCGCGGCCATGCACCAGGATGCGGGCGCCGCCGGCGCCGAGCCTTTGCGCGACGACGCGGCCGACGCCGTCGGTCGAACCGGTGATGAGGATTGTCTTGTCTTTCAGTTCCATGTTCAGAGCCTCCATCTCATCGCTCTGAGCGGAAAGATGGGGCACCAGCCACTTGCCAAACAGTTCAAACTTTATCCTGGTATCGGTACTGCTATAATAGCGGCCATGGATTCCACCGCGCATTCCGCCGAAGACAGCCGCCGCCGCGAGCTCGGCGCCTTCCTGCGTTCGCGGCGCGAAAGGCTGACGCCTTCGGCCACCGGCATCTCGACCGGCTTACGCCGGCGCACGCCCGGGCTGCGGCGCGAGGAGGTGGCGATGATCGCCGGCGTCGGCACGACCTGGTACACCTGGCTGGAGCAGGGCCGCGACGTTCGGCCGTCGGTGGAAGTGCTGACCGCACTCAGCCAGGCGCTGCGCCTGGACGCGGCTGAGCAACGGCATCTGTTTATTCTCGCCGGCCGGCCGCAGCCGGAGCGTCGCGTCGACGCGCCGGAAAGGATCGACGGCCCCTTGCTGCACATGCTGCAGAGCCTGGTCCTGCAGCCGGCCTATGTCGTCGGGCGGCGCTGGGATGTGCTGGCCTGGAACCCGGCGGCGGCAGCCGTGTTCGGCGATTATGGCCTGCTGGAGGGCGATGCCCGCAACATCGTCCATATGGTTTTCACCAGCCCGCAGCATCGGCGCCTGCTCGTCGACTGGGAGGAACTGGCGCGCGCCGTGCTGGCGTCATTCCGGGCGGAAAGCGCGAAGTATGTCGGCGATCCGGATTTCGAGCGGTTGATTGCGCTGATGACGCATTCAAGCCCGGAGTTCCGCGCCTGGTGGCCGCTGCGCGATGTGGCCCGCAACCTATCGGGTGTGAAGCATGTCAGGCATCCGATAGCGGGCGCCATGGCGTTCGAACATATGAGCCTGTCGATCGACGACGGCTCGGACATGAAGCTGATCGTCTACACGCCGCTCGCCGAGCAGAACTCGATCGCCAAGCTGCAGAAGCTGCTCGATGCGCTGCCGGCCGCGCGGCGCAGCGCGTGAACCATCAAGGCTAGTCTTTCGGCTTCAGCCCGTCGATGAACAGTTGCTCGAGAAACCTTGCGGCATCCTCGAAGCGGCCGTCGCCGCCGCGGTCGGGGCCGAGCACGGCGCGGACCTGGACGTCGAAATCGGCATAATGCTGCGTCGTCGCCCAGATCGAGAAGATCAGGTGCCAGGGGTCGGTGCGGGCAATCTTGCCGGCGCGCATCCAGCCCTTGATGACGTTGGCTTTCTCGTCGACCAGCGTCTTCAACTCACCTTCCAGCATCGGCATGATGCGCGGCGCGCCCTGCAGGATCTCATTAGCGAATAGCCGGCTCTCGCGCGGGAAATCGCGCGCCATTTCGAGCTTGCGCCTGATGTAGTTGCGCAGTTCGGTCAGCGGATCGCCAATGTCGTCGAGTTCGCGCAGCGGCGCCAGCCAGGTGTCGAGAAGCCGTTGCATCAGCGTCTCGTGGATGTCCTCCTTGCGGCGGAAATAATAGAGCAGGTTCGGCTTCGACATGCCGGCGGCTTCGGCGATCTGGTCGATGGTCGAACCGCGAAAACCGTTGGTGGAGAAGACTTCGAGCGCCGCCTCCAGAATGAGCTCGCGCTTTTCCAGCTGGATGCGGGTGCGGCGTGGAGCGGAGCTTTCGACCGCCCCCGTCACCTCGAACAACCTTCGCTGTGAGGAGCGTCTGGACCAATTCTCTGGACCAGTTTTTCCCCGCCCTGTGGAGCGCACTTCGAAAGCCGCATTTCCGCTAGTAATCCCTTGACCGCTGATAAGGCGGTGCTAACGTTTGTCCAACCGGTCAAAAATTTGCGTAGCACGAAAACGCAGCAAAGACCAAGTGTTGGAAAGACCAAGCGTTAGCCGCACCGAAACAGGTTACAAGGGGAAGTCTTGGTCATGTCCAACCGGCTGAAAGTCACGCCGAACGATCTCAGCGCATTCTGGATGCCGTTCACGGCAAACCGGCAGTTCAAGCAGGCGCCGCGCATGATGGTGTCGGCCAAGGACATGCATTACACGACCAGCGACGGGCGCAAGGTTCTCGACGGCACCGCCGGCCTGTGGTGCGTCAATGCCGGCCACTGCCGCCCGAAGATCACCGAGGCGATCCAGAGCCAAGCGGCAGAGCTCGACTATGCGCCGGCCTTCCAGATGGGCCACCCGATCGTGTTCGAGCTGGCCAATCGCCTGGTCGACATCGCCCCGAAGGGCATGGACCATGTGTTCTTCACCAATTCCGGCTCGGAATCAGTCGAGACGGCGCTGAAGATGGCGATCGCCTATCACCGCGTAAAAGGCGAGGGCTCGCGCACCCGGCTGATCGGCCGCGAGCGCGGCTATCACGGCGTCAATTTCGGCGGCATCTCGGTCGGCGGCATCGTCACCAACCGCAAGATGTTTGGCACGCTGCTCGGCGGCGTAGATCACATGCCACACACGCATTTGCCGGAAAAGAACTCCTTCACGAAAGGCGTGCCCGAGCATGGCGCGGAACTGGCCAACGAGCTGGAACGCATCGTCGCCCTGCACGACGCGTCGACCATCGCCGCAGTCATCGTCGAACCGGTTGCCGGTTCCACCGGCGTCATCCTGCCGCCGAAGGGCTATCTGCAGAAGCTGCGCGAGATCTGCACCAAGCACGGCATCTTGCTGATCTTCGACGAGGTCATCACCGGTTTTGGCCGCCTCGGCACGCCGTTTGCCGCCGACTATTTCGGTGTCACCCCGGATATCATGACGACGGCCAAGGGCGTCTCCAATGGCGTCATCCCGATGGGCGCGGTGTTCGTCAAGAAGGAAATCCACGACGCCTTCATGACCGGGCCCGAGCATATGATTGAGTTCTTCCACGGCTACACCTATTCGGGCAATCCGATCGCCTGCGCGGCGGCGCTGGGCACACTCGACACCTACAAGGAAGAGGGGCTGCTGACGCGCGGCGAGGAACTGGCGCCGTACTGGGAGGACGCGCTGCACTCGCTAAAGGGCGAACCGAACGTCATCGACATCCGCAACATCGGCCTGATCGGCGCGATCGAGCTGGCGCCGATCGCAGGCCAGCCGACGAAGCGCGCCTTCTCGGCTTTCGTCAAGGCGTTCGAGCGCGGTGCGCTGATCCGCACCACCGGCGACATCATCGCTCTGTCGCCACCGCTCATCATTACCAAGGGCCAGATCAACGAATTGATCGACCATGTGCGCGAAGTGCTGAGGGCGGTGGACTAGATGCTCCCCAACATGTAGGGCGACGACGGGAACCGTCGTCCTAATGTGAGTAAATGAGAGGAACTTGAATGGCCGCCCCCGGCGAGAATCTGCGAATCAATTCAGACCGTTTGTGGGATTCGATAATGGAGATGGCGAAGATCGGCCCCGGCATTGCCGGCGGCAATAATCGCCAGACCGTTACCAACGAGGATGGCGAAGGGCGGCACCTGTTCAAGCGCTGGTGCGATGAGGCGGGGCTCGAAATGGGCGTCGACGAGATGGGTACGATGTTTGCCCGTCGCGAAGGCACCGACCCCAGCCTGCCGCCGGTGTATGTCGGCAGCCATCTCGATACGCAGCCGACCGGCGGCAAGTACGACGGCGTGCTCGGCGTGCTCGGCGGCCTGGAGGTTGTGCGCTCGCTCGACGATCTCGGCATCAAGACCAAGCACCCGATCGTCGTCACCAACTGGACCAACGAGGAAGGCGCGCGCTTTGCGCCGGCGATGATGGCGTCCGGGGTATTCGCCGGCGTGCTCGATCAGGCCGAAATCTATTCGCATGTCGACAAGGACGGCAAGAAATTCGGCGAGGAGCTCGAACGGATCGGCTGGAAGGGCACCGAAAAGGTCGGCGAGCGCAAGATCCACGCCTTCTTCGAATTGCATATCGAGCAGGGCCCGATCCTCGAGGACGAGGGCATCGACATTGGCGTCGTCACCCATGGCCAGGGACTGAAATGGCTGCAGGTGACGCTGACCGGCAGGGAGGCGCATACCGGCTCTACGCCGATGCCGAAGCGGCGCAATGCCGGGCTCGGCATGGCGCGGGTGATCGAGTTGGTGCACGAGATCGCCATGGACTACCAGCCGGACGCCGTTGGCGCGGTCGGCCATATGGAGGTCTATCCGAACTCGCGCAACATCATCGCCGGTCGCACCGTCTTCACCATCGACATCCGCTCACCGGAAAAGGAAGTGCTGGACGCCATGGACGGCCGCATCCGGGAAGGCATCGACACGATCTGCGAGGCGCTCGACATCAAATATCAAATCGAGCAGGTCGGCCATTTCGATCCGGTCACTTTCGACGCGGGCTGCGTCAAGGCGGTGCGGGATGCGGCGGAGCGCCTGGGATATACGCATCGCAACATCGTCTCCGGCGCCGGCCACGACGCCTGCTGGATCAACCGCGTCGCACCGACGGCGATGGTGATGTGTCCCTGCGTCGACGGGCTCAGCCACAACGAGGCCGAGGAGATCACCAAGGAATGGGCAACGGCCGGCGCCGACGTGCTGTTCCACGCGGTGGTCGATACGGCGGTGATTGTCGAATGATGGGATAGCTGCCACCTCGCAACGCCGCTCGCAAGAAGCGCGAAAAGAATAAGGGAACAAGAAAATGTCCAAAGTCATCAAGAATGGCACCATCGTCACCGCGGACCGGACATGGAAGGCCGATGTGCTGTTCAGGCACGGCAAGATCGTCGGCATCGGGCCGGATCTGCATGGCGACCATGAGTTCGACGCCAGCGGCTGCTATGTCATGCCGGGCGGCATCGACCCGCATACCCACCTCGAAATGCCGTTCATGGGCACCTATTCGGCCGATGATTTCGAGAGCGGCACCCGCGCCGCGCTCGCCGGCGGCACGACGATGGTCGTCGATTTCTGCCTGCCGGCGCCGCAGCAGTCGCTGCTCGAGGCCTTGCAGATGTGGGACAACAAGACTTCGAAGGCTTCCTGCGATTATTCCTTCCACATGGCGATCACCTGGTGGGGCAAGCAGGTGTTCGACGAGATGGCCACCGTCGTCGACAGGGGCATCACCTCGTTCAAGCATTTCATGGCCTACAAGGGTGCGCTGATGGTCGATGACGACGAGCTGTATTCGTCGTTCCAGCGCTGTGCCGATCTCGGCGCGCTGCCGCTGGTCCATGCCGAGAATGGCGACGTGGTGGCGGCACTGTCGCAGAAGCTGCTGGCGGCGGGCAATAGTGGTCCGGAGGGACACGCCTATTCGCGCCCGCCGGAAGTCGAAGGCGAGGCGACCAATCGTGCCATCATGATCGCCGACATGGCCGGCGTGCCGCTCTATGTCGTGCATGTCTCCTGCGAGCAGGCCCACGAGGCCATCCGCCGGGCGCGCCAGAAAGGCATGCGGGTATTCGGCGAGCCGCTGGTCCAGCACCTGACGCTGGACGAGAGCGAATATTTCAACAAGGACTGGGACCATGCGGCGCGGCGCGTCATGAGCCCGCCCTTCCGCAACAAATGGCATCAGGATTCGCTATGGGCCGGCCTGCAGGCTGGGTCACTGCAAGTGGTGGCGACCGACCATTGTGCCTTCACCACCAAGCAGAAGCGCAACGGCGTCGGCGACTTCACCAAGATCCCGAATGGCACGGGCGGGCTCGAGGATCGTTTGCCGGTGCTGTGGACGACCGGCGTCAACACCGGCCGGCTGACGATGAACGAGTTCGTCGCGGTGACCTCGACCAACATCGCCAAGATCCTCAACATGTACCCGAAGAAGGGCGCCATCGTCGAAGGCGCGGACGCCGACATCCTTGTCTGGGACCCGAAGCGCAAGAAGAAAATCACGGCCAAGAAGCAGCAGTCGGTCATCGACTACAACGTCTTCGAAGGTTTCGAGGTGACCGGCCTGCCACGCTACGTCTTCTCGCGCGGCGAACTGTCGATCGAGGAAAACGAGGTTAAGGCAAAGCCCGGCCATGGCGAGTTCGTCGCTCGCGAGCCGAACGCGGCGGTCAACCGGGCACTGTCGACCTGGAAGGAAATTTCCGCGCCGCGCAAGGTGGAGCGTACAGGCATCCCGGCGACGGGCGTTTGAGCTTGGCGAGCCACGGAGCGATCATCTCAATGGCCGCGGTGATCCTTGCCGCCGGGCCGGCGGCGGACGTCCTTGCCGGCTCCTTTGGCAATGAGGTCGGTTGCGCTGGTGTACGGCTCGGTTATCAGGACCGCGACGATTATGTCGTGCTGACCGCCGAGGGCGTCGAAACCTATGGCAGCGGCTGCGAGTTCGCACAGCCATTGACGACGACGCCTGGCACCCAGTTGTTGAGCTCCACCTGTTTCGCCGAGGGCGAGGAGGGGACGACCACAGATGTCGTCAAGGTCATCAACAAAGGAGGGGACGGTTTCTTCGTGACCATTCCCGGCCTTGAGGAGATAGGGCCGCTGAAATCATGTTCGTGACGGTGCCGATGACGGCCGCCGCCTCGACCCAGTCCTCAGGCGACCAACCCGTCCAGTTCCGGCAGCAGGACGACGCTTTCCTGTTCGTTGGGATCGGTGCGGGCAATAACCGCCGAGGCGGGGCTGTCGCTCAGATTGGCCGGCAGATGCGGCACACCGGGGGGAATATAGAAAAGATCGCCGGCCTTGACCACGATATGCTGTTCGAGCCGGTCGCCATACCAGGTATGGACTTCGCCGGAGAGCACATAGATCGCGGTTTCATGGTTTTCGTGCATATGCGCCTTGGCGCGGGCGCCCGGAGGCATGGTCAGCAGATGCATGCAGATACCGGAGGAGCCGACTGTTTCGGCGGCGATACCGGCGAAATAGCTCAGGCCCTGCTTGCCTTCATAAGAGCTTTCAGGGCGGATAAGATGGCACGTCGGTTTGGGCGACATCGGGGCAACTCCGGGCGTCTATCTGATGGGACAAGGGCACGTAGAACTGGGGCGCGTAGAACTGGCGCGAGTAGGACTGGGCGAGTGGAAAGCAACATCGGGGTAAAATCAATCGGATTCCGGCCGGTGGCGCAGTGGCCGGAAGCGACAGGCTACGGCCGATGACGGGAGCATCGCCAGCCGTTGTTTCGGCAAGCAAGCTTGGCCTGACCTTCCAGACCAATGACGGTCCGGTGCAGGCGCTGTCGAATGTCGACCTGACCATCGGCAAGGGCGAATTCGTGTCCTTCATCGGGCCCTCCGGCTGCGGCAAGACGACCTTGCTGCGCGTCATCGCCGATCTGGAGAAGCCGACATCGGGAGCCATTTCCGTCAACGGCATGACGCCCGAGCAGGCGCGCCAGCGCCGCGCCTATGGCTATGTCTTCCAGGCGGCCGCACTTTATCCGTGGCGCACGATCGAGCGCAATGTGGCGCTGCCGCTGGAGATCATGGGCCTGTCCAGGGCGGAGCAGGCGGCGCGCATCAAGCGAACCCTCGACCTCGTCAACCTCAGCGGCTTCGAGAAGAAATACCCCTGGCAGCTTTCGGGCGGCATGCAGCAGCGCGCCTCGATCGCACGGGCGCTCGCCTTCGATGCCGACCTTTTGTTGATGGACGAACCGTTCGGCGCGCTGGACGAGATCGTGCGCGACCACCTCAACGAACAACTGCTGGAGCTTTGGGAGCGGACCAACAAGACCATCTGCTTCGTCACCCATTCGATCCCCGAGGCGGTCTATCTGTCGACGCGCATCATCGTCATGTCGCCGCGCCCGGGGCGTGTCAGCGATGTCATAGAATCGACGCTGCCGAAGAAGCGGCCGCTCGATATCCGCGAGACGCCGGAGTTCCTGGCCATCGCGGCACGGGTGCGCGACGGGCTGAGGGCAGGGCACAGCTATGATGATTGAGCGGGATGAGGGTCCTCCTCTCCCCGACGGGGAGAGGGTGGCCGGAGCGAAGCGGAGGTCGGGTGAGGGGGCGGCGCCAACAGATCCAACTAAAAGAAATGTTGGGGCAACCGCTCGTGCCCGAAAGCTCCGGTTTGACGAGACCGAGGCTGAGTACCGGCTTTGGGGGGAACTGAGAGGACGTCATCTCAACGGCTACAAATTTGTGAGGCAGGTGCCGCTTGGCCTTTTCATCGCGGACTTCGTTTGTCGCGAGAAGGGTCTGATTGTTGAAGTCGACGGCAGTCAGCATGCGGATTCTCCAACCGATACGGCGAGAACTGCTTGGCTGAATGGCTATGGCTATTCCGTTCTTCGGTTCTGGAACCATGAAGTTCTGGCCGAACGTCGAGCGGTCCTTGATACGATATTGGCTTGCCTCGACGGAAAGATTTCTACCCCCTCACCCGGCCTCCGCTTCGCTCCGGCCACCCTCTCCCCGTTGGGGAGAGGAGGGCGCCAAGCGCCCGAGGATCGCTAGATGGACTCGTTTCGCGACAAGATCGTTCCCGTGACCTCGATCCTCCTGGGCGTGGTCGTCGTCTGGTACGTCATGGCCGTTGTCCTCAACGCGCCGTTCCAGCGCGATCTCGACCGCCGCGCCAATTTGACACCGGGCATTGTGGAATTCATCGGCAAGACGCTGGCACAACCGAAGCCGACGCTACCGGCGCCACACCAGGTGGCGGTGAATTTTTTCGAAAACACCTTTTTGCGCAGCATCACCTCGAACCGCAGCCTTGTCTACAATGCCTGGGTGACGCTGTCGTCGACGCTGCTCGGCTTTGCCTTCGGCACGGCGCTCGGCATCGTCATCGCCGTCGGCATCGTGCATGTGGCGACGCTCGACCGCAGCATGATGCCGTGGATCATCGCCTCGCAGACCATTCCGATCCTGGCGGTGGCGCCGATGATCATTGTCGTGCTGGCGGCGGTCGGCATCACCGGGCTGATCCCGAAAGCGCTGATCTCGACCTATCTGTCGTTCTTCCCGGTGGCGGTTGGCATGGTGAAGGGGCTGCGCTCGCCCGAGCTCACCCATCTCGACCTGATGCATACCTATAATGCCAGTCCCTCGCAGACCTTCTGGAAATTGCGGGTGCCGGCCTCGGTGCCGTTCCTGTTCACCTCGATGAAGGTGGCGGTGGCCGCCAGCCTCGTCGGCGCCATTGTCGGCGAGCTGCCGACCGGCGCCATCGCCGGCATCGGGGCCAAATTGCTCGCCGGCGCCTACTACAGCCAGACGATCGACATCTGGTCGGCGCTGGTCGCCGGCTCGGTGGTGGCGGCGCTGCTGGTTATGCTGGTCGGCATTGCTGGGCGCCTTGTTGACCGCGCCATGGGCGGGAGGCCGGCATGAGCTCGCTCCTGAGCCTTTCCTCAATCACCCCCCGATCCTGGCAAGGATATGCCGCGCTTATCCTGCTTGTCGGCGCGCTGCTTCTTTGGCCGCTCGTCAGTGCTACGCCCGGTTACGGCATGGCGACTACGGTTTTGATTTTCATTTTGCTGCTCATGGCAATCGAGGCCGACAACTTTCCACCGATGATCGGGGTGGTGTTGCTGTTCCTTGGCGCGCACGGCGCGGCGTGGATGTTGCTCGCCGGCATAACCGGCAATGAGGGCAGCGCTCGTGGCTCCTTCTATCTGCTGCTCGTCGCGGCGTGGTTTTTGGCCTGGCGCTGCGTAACGGTCTTGTCGTCGGTTCGCCCGACGTCGCGCTGGGCGTCAACCGCCTTGCGCCTGATCATTCCAGCCATCTTCGGCGCTTGGATCCTGATCATCTGGGAGGCGGTGACGCGTGGCGCCGGCATTCCCTTCATCCTGTTGCCGCCGCCAAGCGCCATCGGTGCACGCATCGTCGGCTCGCTGCCGGTGCTGGGGGCCGATGTCAGGCAGACCATCTTCAAGGCGGTGATCTTCGGCTATGTCGTGGGCAGCAGCGCCGGCTTCCTCGTTGCCATCGCCGCCGACCGTGTGCCGTTCCTGCGGCGCGGGCTTTTGCCGATCGGCAATATGGTGTCGGCGCTGCCGATCATCGGCGTCGCGCCGATCATGGTCATGTGGTTCGGCTTCGACTGGCAATCCAAGGCAGCCGTGGTCATAATCATGACCTTCTTCCCGATGCTGGTGAACACCGTCGCCGGGCTTACCGCCTCCGGCCATATGGAGCGCGACCTGATGCGCACCTATGCCTCGAGCTACTGGCAGACGCTGTTCAAGCTGCGGCTGCCGGCGGCGGCACCGTTCATCTTCAATGCGTTGAAGATCAATTCGACGCTGGCGCTGATCGGCGCCATCGTCGCCGAGTTCTTCGGCACGCCGGTGGTCGGCATGGGATTCCGCATTTCGACGGAAGTCGGACGGATGAACATCGACATGGTGTGGGCCGAAATCGCAGTTGCAGCACTTGCGGGTTCGGTCTTTTATGGCGTGGTCGCTCTTTTCGAGAGAGCAATCACGTTTTGGCATCCCTCTGTCCGTGGTGGATAGGGGCGGTGGGTTTAGGGCGCTAACTTCAGAGGGTAAAAACATGAAAAGACTTGTTGTTTCGATGCTGGCCGGCGCGATGTCGCTTGCCGCCTTCCAGGCGATGGCCGCGGATAAGGTGACGCTGCAGCTGAAATGGGTCACGCAGGCACAGTTCGCCGGCTATTATGTCGCCAAGGCCAAGGGCTTCTATGACGCCGAAGGCCTCGACGTCGACATCAAGCCCGGCGGCCCGGACATCGCACCCGAGCAGGTCATTGCCGGCGGCGGCGCCGACGTCATCGTCGATTGGATGGGCGGCGCGCTGGCTGCACGCGAAAAGGGCGTGCCGCTGGTCAACATCGCCCAGCCGTTCAAGAAGGCCGGCATGGAGCTGGTCTGCCCGAAGGACGGCCCGATCAAGACGGAAGCCGACTTCAAGGGCCACACGCTCGGCGTCTGGTTCTTCGGCAACGAGTATCCGTTCTATGCCTGGATGAACAAGCTTGGCCTCAAGACCGACGGCGGGCCGGACGGCGTCACCGTGCTCAAGCAGAGCTTTGACGTGCAGCCGCTGATCCACAAGCAGGCGGATTGCATTTCGGTCATGACCTATAACGAATACTGGCAGCTCATCGACGCCGGCTACAAGCCGGAAGAGCTGACTGTCTTCAACTATTCCGCCATGGGCAACGATCTGCTCGAAGACGGGCTCTATGCATTGGAGGACAAGCTCAAGGATCCGGCCTTCGAGGACAAGATGGTGCGTTTCGTGCGCGCTTCGATGAAGGGTTGGAAATACGCCGTCGACAATTCCGACGAGGCGGCCGGCATCGTCATGGACAATGGCGGCCAGGACGAGAACCACCAGAAGCGGATGATGGGCGAAGTCGCCAAGCTGATCGACAATGCCGATGGCAAGCTCGATCCGGCGACGTACGAGCGCACCGCGAAGGCGCTGCTCGACCAGAAGATCATCAGCAAGGAGCCTACCGGCGCCTACACGACCGCGATCACCGACAAGGCCATCAAATAGGGGCTGTCAAACCGGCTCCGTTGGAAACCGAAAGGGGCGGGCGACCGCCCCTTTTTAGTGGGATGTAAAATGAACGTTACCGGTGGAAACATCCGCTCGCAAAATCGTTGTGCCGGTGCATCCGCCTCAAGGGTGTCACAACGGAGGTTTCCATGCGCATCCAGTCCTTCACGCCGATGCTTTCGGCGCTGGCCATTTCTGCAGCCATCTTCTCTGCTTCACCGGCCCTGGCCGAAACTATAAAGATGACGGCGACGCTCGATGGTGCTCAGCAGAACCCGCCCGTCACCACGAAGGGCAAGGGCACCGCCACGCTCAGATTCAACACCGCCACCAAGAAACTCAGCTGGACGGTGAGATATTCCGGCCTCAGCGGGCCGGCGAAGGCCGCACACATTCACGGCCCGGCGGCAGAGGGTCAAAACGCCGATCCAGTGGTGCCGTTCGAAGGCAAGCTGAAGAGCCCGATCAAGGGTTCGGCGACATTGACCGATGCCCAGGCCACCGATCTTGAGGCGGGCAAATATTACGTCAACATCCACACCGCGGCCCACGCCGACGGCGAGATCCGCGGCCAGATCGAAAAGGTCAAATAGGCACATCAAGACGACAAAAACAGGGCAACCACCCTGTTTGTCAGGCCTTGTCGCGAATCTGGGTCATCGTGCGGGTCGGCGTGATGGCTTCGGGGTCGAGCCTGATCTCGACGATCGACGGCTTGCCGCTAGCACGGGCGCGCTCGAAGGCCGCCGCGAAGTCGGCGGTCTTTTCCACCGTCTCGCCATGGCCGCCATAGGCACGGGCCAAAGCAGCAAAGTCGGGGTTTTTCAGATCGGTGGCGACGACACGGCCCGGATATTCGCGCTCCTGATGCATGCGGATGGTGCCGTAAATGCCGTTGTTGACGACTATGACGATGATCGGCAGCCCGTATTGCACGGCGGTGGCGAATTCCTGCCCGTTCATCAGGAAACAGCCGTCACCGGCAAAGGCGATCACGTCGCGGTCGGGGAAAAGCTGTTTGGCGGCGACGGCCGCCGGCGTGCCGTAACCCATCGAGCCGGATGTGGGTGCTGCCTGCGTGCCGAAACGCCGGAAGCGATGGTAGCGATGCACCCAGGTGGCGTAGTTGCCGGCGCCATTGGTGAGGATGGCGTCGTCCGGCAGCATCGTTTCGAGATAATTCATGATCGGCCCCATCTGCACGGCGCCGGGGCCGCTCTCCGGAGGCGTCGACCAGTCGAGATAGGCGGTGTGCAGCTTCGCTGCCTCCGCCGCCCACACCGGCGTTGCGGCCGGCTTGCGTTTGGCAAAGGCTTCGACGAAAGCGGCAGGCGAGGTATTGATCGCCAGCGCCGGCCGGTAGACGCGGCCGAGCTCGCCGGCGTCGGCATGGATATGGACCAGCGTCTGGTCGGGGTAGGGGCTCTTCAGCAGCGTGTAGTCGGATGACGGCATCTCGCCCATGCGGCCGCCGATCAGCAGCACAAGGTCGGCCTGCTTGATGGCGGTTGCCACTTTGGGATTGATGCCGATGCCGACATCGCCGGCATAGTTCGCGTGGAGATGGTCGAACAGCATCTGGCGGCGGAAGGAGCAGCCGACCGGCAGCGACCAGGCTTCGGCTATCGTCCGCATCCGTGCAACGGCCTGCGCATCCCAGCGCGTACCGCCAAGGATGACGAACGGCCGCTTTGCCTTGTTGAGCAGCTCGTCCAGCGCGTCGAGCTCGGCTTCGCCAGGCCGCGTCTCGACAGGGGTGTAATGCCGGGCTTCCCGTGCCTCGGCAAGGCTGGTCAGCATGTCCTCGGGCAGCGAGATGACGACCGGGCCCGGGCGGCCGGACGTCGCCACTGCAAATGCCCGTGTGACGAATTCGGGGATGCGCGCGGCGTCGTCGATCTCGACCACCCATTTGGCGATATCGCCGAAGAACCTGACATAGTCGACCTCCTGGAAGGCCTCGCGCCCCTTGGCGTGGCTGGCGACCTGGCCGATGAACAGGATGAGGGGGACCGAATCCTGCATGGCGATGTGGATGCCGGCCGAGGCATTGGTGGCGCCTGGGCCGCGGGTGACGAAGCAGATGCCGGGCCTGCCGGTCAGGCGGCCATGGCAGTCGGCCATCATTGCGGCACCGCCCTCCTGGCGGCAGACGATGGTGCGGATTGGCGAATCATGCAGCGCGTCGAGCACCGCCAGATAGGATTCGCCGGGCACGCAATAGATACGGTCCGTTCCGTTGGCTTCGAGCGCATCGACGATGAGTTGTCCGCCGGTCTTCATTTTCCTGACCTCTCCAGTTCGGCAAGGATTTCTTCGGTGTGTTCGCCGAGACGCGGCGACGGCCGTTCATAGACCAGCGGCGTGCCGGACATGACCATCGGCGCGCGCACCGAGGGCAAGAGATTGCCATGGCCGTCATCGAGGTCGAGCCGCATGCCGCGCGCGATGGTCTGCGGGTCGGCAAACATCTGGCCGATATTGTTGATCGGGCTGGCCGGCACGCCGACTGTCTCCAGCTTGGCCAGCAGCGGGTCGCGATCGAAGACCTTCAGCGCCTCGACCATGTGCTCGCGCAGCTTTGCCCGGTTGGCGACGCGGGCGGGATTGGTGGCGAAGTCAGGGTTCGAAGCCAGCTCATCGAGGCCGACGGCAGCGCAAAACTTTGCGAATTGGCCGTCATTGCCGACCGCCAGGATGATGTGGCCATCTTTCACCGGCACCACCTCGTAGGGCGCGATGTTCATATGCGCATTGCCCATCTGCACCGGCGATTGTCCGGAGACGAGATAGTTGAGGTTCTGGTTGCCGAGCGTTGAGATCTGGGTGTCGTAGAGCGCCATGTCGATATGCTGGCTTTCGCCGGTCTTCTCGGCGTGGCGAAGTGCCGCCTGGATGGCAACGACCGAATAAAGCCCGGTGAAGACATCTGAAATAGCCACGCCCGCCTTCTGCGGTTCGCGGCCGGCTTCGCCGGTGATCGACATCATGCCGGCCATGCCCTGGATGATGAAATCATAACCGGCGCGCGGCGCATACGGTCCCGACTGGCCAAAACCGGTGATCGAGCAATAGATCAGCCGTGGGTTGATTTTCCTCAGGCTGTCATAGTCGAGGCCGTATTTCTTAAGCCCGCCGACCTTGAAGTTTTCGATCAGCACATCCGATGTCGCGACCAGCCGGCGCACCGTCTCGGCGCCCTCGGGCGTCGAGAAATCGATGGCGATGGAGCGCTTGCCGCGGTTGCAGGAATGGTAATAAGCGGCCGAAAGGTTCTCGCCGTCATGGCCGATGACGAAGGGCGGTCCCCATTTGCGGGTGTCGTCGCCGCCGTCCGGGCTCTCGACCTTGATCACGTCGGCGCCGAGGTCGGCAAGCAACTGCCCGGCCCATGGCCCGGCAAGGATGCGTGCGAGTTCGATGACGCGGATGCCTTTGAGCGGAGGCTCAGTCATGGATCACCTGGTTGATCGAAAGCGCAGCCTCTATCAACCCCGCGCGCCGCTGTCACGGCCCTTGCGATGGGCCAACCGTTACGGCACCCTCAGCACGCGGTCGGCCCAGGCGGCAAAATCCTCCATTATGATGTCTCGGTTGATCTCGTTCAGGCTTTCGTGGCGGGTTTCGGCGTAAACCTTTGAAACGAGATTCGAAAAACCCATCATGTGCATCCGGACGGCAAGATGGCTGACCGCCTTGCCGCTGTCCGAGGCCGGATCCTGCTCGCCTCCGACCAGATTGACGAACAGGTCGCGCCGCACGCCGGAAAAATTGCGGTCGCGGCCGCAATGCAGCGTCATCTTGACGATGTCCTGCCACATCGACACCGATGCGTCCCAGCCGCAGAGCGGGTCGGCGATGTATTTCTCGACTTCGGCGGCATCGCGCGACAGCCAGTCGAAGGGCGTCCGGCGATCGGGCACTGCCTTGCCCCAAGCCCGGAACGTCAGCCGGGGCAGCATGCGCGACGGCACGTCTGAGCCAAGCCGGAACTTTTCCCAGGCAAGCATGCCCAGCGCGATTTGGCCGAGCAGTCCGGCAGAGAAATTGCCGTTCCAGATCGCGGCGGCATGGATGCGCGCCGAGTTGCGGAGGACAAAGTTCAGCGCGACCGACGCGCCCAAGGAGTGACCGAAGGCGATGACCGGCAGGCCGGGCTGTTCCCTGGCGATCAGATCATGGACGGCAGCGACATCGGCGATGACCTTGGCACTTCCATCCGCATCGGCGAACCTGCCAGGTGGCGCGTCGGGCGCCTTGGTGACGCCGTGGCCACGGTGGTCGTGCGCGTAGACCTGGTAGCCGCGCGCGCCGAGGAAATCGGCGAAGCGGGCATAGCGCGCCGCGTGCTCGGCCAACCCGTGATTGATCTGGACAATGGCGCGCGGCTGGCCTGTGGCGTGTTTCACATAAAGGTTGAGCTCGGCGCCGGTCGGCGATGCCAGCATCCTCTGCTTGTCAAATGGCATGTCTCGCTCCCGTCGGCGACTGTTGGGCGACGCAGCGATCGACGTCAAGAGACGTAGGGTACCCATTCGACGCTAGTTGACAGTATGCTGTCAATATGATTACATGACAGCATACTGTCAATTGGCCAGCAGATTGGGGGTATGACTATGAAAACCACCGGGGCCATTTCGCGGCGTGCAATCTTGCTGGCGGGCTTCGCCTTCACGACGGCCACCCTGTTGCCAGGGATTGCTGCGTTCAGTCAGGAAACCAGGGAGATGACCCATGATGACGTCCACCGTTCCAGGCCCGCAAGGCCAGCTTGCCACTTATAGGATCAACGCCGGCAATGGCCTGCCGATCCTGTTCCTGCATGGAGATTGCAGCCGCGCTTCCCACTGGGACCGGGTGATGCAGCTCTCCGTCGAAGGCCGCGAGGCGGTAGCCTTCGATTTTCGCGGCCATGGCGCCTCCGCGCCGGCGCAGGACGGTGACTATGGCTATGACGGCCGTGCAATGGATGTCGGTGCCGTGGCCGACGCGTTTGGCCTGAAGCGGTTTCTCATTGTCGCGCACAGCGGCGGCGGTGGTGTGGCGCTCGCTTATGCCGCCAGCCATGCCGACCGGGTCGCAGGTGTCTTGCTCGTCGACCCGGCGACCAATCCTCGTGCGCTGCCGCAGGCGATTCGCGACGGCTTTGTCCGCGATCTGGCCGGTCCGCAAGGCCGCGATGTCCTGAACGCCTATTACACGTCGATTGCCGGCCCTAACGCGGCTGTTCGCCAGCGTGTTCTGGCCGATGTGGCAGTGGTCGATCCGGCGGCGAGGGCAGGTGTCGGCAAGGCACTGGCCGAATGGAACCCGGAGCCGGCACTCAATGCGTATCGCGGGCCTATGTTCGTATTGGCTACCGAGGCCAGTGACACTCCAGCCGCGCTCTACCGGCTGCGCACGGACATTCCGCGCCAGATCGTGGCGGGCAGCGGCCATTGGGTGATGCTTGACAAGCCCGAGGTCGTAGCCGAAGCCGTTAATAATTTCGTCGCGACCATCGAGGCCGGCCAGAAATGACGACCAGGACCGAAGCGGCAAATGTGTTCACGGAACTCGTGCTTGCCGTGTTCAGGATGAACGGCAGTTTTCTGGATGCGGCCGACCGGCTGGCCGCTCCAACCGGGCTGACGGCAGCGCGCTGGCAGGTTTTGGGTGCGGTTTTGAAGGAGCCGAAATCCGTGGCCGACGTCGCCCGCGACATGGGTCTCGCCCGTCAGAGCGTACAGCGGCTGGCCGACATACTGGCTGCGGAGGGGCTTGCCGCCTATGCCGACAACCCAGCGCATCGCCGCGCCAAGCTGTTGTCGATAACCGATGCCGGCCGGGCAGCGGTCAAGAATATCGGCACACGCCAGCATGTTTGGGCGAACCGCGTTTCGGAGGGTATGGACGCCGACGCGCTAAAAGCCTCGCTTGATCTGCTGCGCACCTTGACAGAACGCGTGGAGGCGGGCGGATCCTGATCGACCACACGGGAACCGTCTCAATGCGCTGGCGATTGTTTTTACGGCCGACGAAAGAAATCGTAATTCTGACATGTCGCAAGTTCTAGCTTGCGGCGTGAATACGAGGAGTGCCGGAATGCGGATTTGGGCGATATGGGGGGCGGTGTTTCTTGCGTTTGCTGGCGCAAGCGCGGCGCGGGCCGATGTGAAGATGACCGGCTCTTTCGTCGCCGATGCCGCCTGTCCGGCAACGCAGGCGATCAAGAGCGGCAAGAATCCCCGCAACGTCTCGACCGCGGCTGGCCAGAGTTACGATCTGCTGGCCGGCAACAAGGACGCGCCCACGCACTATCTCATCCGCGTTCCGGGCGCCGATCCGGAGCGCCGCTGGGTTAAGATCAGCTGCGGTCACGTTTCGGGCGGCAGCGCGTCGACGATACCGGCTGCACCGGCGCCTGCCGAGCCGAACAAGCCATCGGCGTCCGGAAAGCCGGAATATGTCTTCGCGCTGAGCTGGCAGCCGGCTTTCTGTGAGACCAAATCCAGCAAGACCGAATGCCGGGCGCAGACCGCCGCCGGTTTCGATGCGACCCACTTCACCTTGCATGGGTTGTGGCCGCAACCGAATGGAAATTTCTATTGCCAGGTCGCGGCAAGCGACAAGGCGAACGACGATCCGGCACATTGGCGGGATTTGCCGCCGGTCACGCTGGACCCGAATACGCGATCGGAACTCGACCAGGTGATGCCGGGCACCGCATCCGCCCTCGAAAGGCATGAATGGATCAAGCACGGCACCTGCTACGGCAAGAGCCAGCAGGAGTATTTCTCCGACGCTTTGAACCTGATGCAAGCGGTGAACGCGTCGCCGGTGCGCGATCTCTTCACCAGGAACATCGGCAAGCAGCTGACATCCGATCAGATCCGCAGCACCTTCGACAGCGCCTTCGGCAAAGGCGCGGGCGACCGGGTCCGCGTATCCTGCGTGGTCGATCCCTCGAGCGGCAGGCGGCTGATCGACGAGCTGACGCTCGGCCTGGCCGGCCCGATCGCTTCGAACTCTTCGCTCGGTGCGCTGCTGCTTGCCTCGGCACCGACAGCCAAGGTGGGTTGTCCGAAGGGTACCGTCGACGCCGTCGGGTTCCAGTAGACAGGCCGAACGCGACTGTCGCCTTGCGCCGGGGGTGGTATGGTCTTGAAGGCACACATTCGTAGGGGGTGGCGATGAGTGGCATGACGAACGGGGCGCTGGCGCGGCTGGCGTTCTGGGCCAGGGGCATGACGGCGATCCGAGACGGCCATATGGAATGGCCGGGCTTTTCCTACACCGAAGTGGAGTGGGCGCGCATGACCACGCTGGCCAAACCGATCGGCGGCGGCACCTACCAATTGTTCACGCTGGTCAACGCGGCGATCTTCATCGCCATCGCCGCGCTCGGGATCTTCTGTGTCTTCCTGCCGCTGGCGACGCTGCTGTTCCCGGTACCACCCGAAACCAGTGCGCTCAAGTTTTCGCTGCTCCTGGCGGCATGCGCCTTGCTGATCATCGGCATCGGCTTGCCGATTTCGCTGCGTCTCTCGACCGCGCTGGTCGCGCCGAAGGCAATGCGGGCCGCGCTTGTCGCCGTGCCCGGCGACCAGATGCTTGCGGCAAAAGTGTCATGGCAGATCAACCGGATCACGCTCGTGCTTTGCGGCCTGCTGGTGCCGGGCATTCTTCTGTTCATCGCCTACGACATCGATGCCGGCCCGGTCATCGCGGCAATGAAATGGCTGGCGATCGGGTTGATGGCGGTTTCGGTTGCGATCGGCGCATGGCAGCGGCGCAAACAATCCTGATTGCGCCAATCCGAGACCAGAGTGAGAGTTACGCGCCGGCGCTGCGCTCCGGCCTGTTCCATGTGTTGCGCCCGTCTGCTTCGTTGCCACCCGGTTCGCCGACAACGCGATCGCGTCCGGTCGATTTGGCCTTGTAGAGACGCTGGTCGGCCAGCGCAAAGAGATCGGCAAGGCAACGCGTCGTCTCGCTGACCGTCGAGATGCCGGCGCTGACGGTGATGTCGAACCGGCTGGTGCTCGCAGACGTCTTGACCGCTTGCCTGACGGTTTCGCCCAGCAGTCTGGCGAGCGGCTGTGGACGCCAGCAGAGGATGGCGAATTCCTCACCGCCGATCCTGAACAATTGATCTTCGGTCCCGACAAGTTCGCCAAGCAAAATCGCCAGGGCTTTCAGCACCTTGTCTCCCTCGGCGTGGCCGAAGCGGTCATTGATCGATTTGAAGTGGTCGACATCGATGATCAGCAGGCTGAGCGGCCTGGCAGTCCGCAGGCTGGCGGCGACGGCGGCCTCGCCATCGCTGTCGAAGCGCCCCCTGTGCAGGAGGCCGGTGAGGCCGTCGCGACCGACATGCTCGACCAGCGCCTCATAGCGCTCGCGATAGGTCAGCGTGTCGAAAATGTCGGAAAGCCCGCGCGGCGCCGGCACCTGCCGCGCCTCGAACCACCTGATATAGGCGACCAGCATGGTGCTGTAGACCAGGGCCGCTGCCATCTTGGCGAACCAGCCGCCGAAGAACACCGCGACCGGCGCACCGGTGACGAAATGCAGCGCCGTGAAAAAGCCTGCCTGGTCGAAGGTGAGCACGCAGGCGACGGAGACCAGGATGCGGGTGAAAAGCGCCTTGCGCAGATATTTGCCGAGCTTTTCATAGAGCAGGATGATCAGGATGGCGTCGACGAACAGCAGCGTCGTGCCCCACACCATCAGCCAGCCCATCTCGTCGATGAAGCCGATGTCGGGAAGCTTGCCGTCGGGCAGCGGTGCGATGTCATGCAGGCGCAGGATCAGCACGAGCCCGATCATCAGGGCATTGCCGAGCAGCAGGCCGTAAATCGGCTGCCGGACAGTTGCCGCGTCCTCCTTGATGTAGAGCAGGAGCAGCATGACCAGCTTGCCGGAAAACAGCACAGCCGAACCCGGCGACACCATGCCGAACGGCAGCGCGACGTAGAAGACGCTGGCGAGGTAGGTTTCCAGGAAATGCATAACGCCAAGGGCGCAGACAAAGACGCCGAGGCCGATGCGGCCTCTGAACCGGAAAAGCGTGACCATGATGCCGAAATAGAGAACCGCTTCGGCAAAAAGCAGGAAACTGTTCAGCACGGCCCGATCTCTCTCCCCGAAATCGCGGCTGCCAGCGATTTCCCATCCAAACACTGTTTTGACGCGGAATGGTTAACCGGAGCTTTCGCCCGGGCGCCGGCACGAAATGAAGCGGCTAAGCGTTCGCGGTGCGACCAATTCCGCCTGGGACCAAAACTGTTTGCCGTTCGGGGCCGCATCGCTTACATAGCCCCCAACTTCCATTCAATCCGACATCAGTCGACTTTTCAGGGAAAGCGCGCGTGGCACGCCAGTTCATCTATCACATGGCCGGCCTCAACAAGGCCTACGGCACCAAGAAGGTGCTCGAGAACATTCATCTGTCCTTCTACCCGGACGCCAAGATCGGCATCCTCGGCCCCAACGGCGCCGGCAAGTCGACGATTCTCAAGATCATGGCCGGCATCGACAAGGAGTGGAGCGGCGAGGCCTGGCTGGCCGAAGGCGCGACCGTCGGTTACCTGGCGCAGGAGCCGGCGCTCGATCCGAACAAGAATGTGTTCGAAAACGTCATGGAAGGCGTTGCCGCCAAGACCGCGATCATCGAGCGCTACAACGAATTGATGATGAACTATTCCGACGAGACGGCGGACGAGTCGGCCAAGCTGCAAGACGAGATGGACCGGCTCAATCTGTGGGATCTCGAGCAGCAGGTCGAGATGGCGATGGAGGCACTCGGCTGCCCGCCCAAGGAGGCCGATGTCACCAAGCTGTCGGGCGGCGAACGCCGTCGCGTCGCGCTCTGCCAGCTCTTGCTGCGCCAGCCCGACCTTCTGCTGCTCGACGAGCCGACCAACCATCTCGACGCCGAGACGACGGCGTGGCTGGAAAAGCATCTGCGCGCCTATCCGGGCGCGGTGATGATCATCACCCACGACCGCTACTTCCTCGACAATGTCACCGGCTGGATCCTCGAGCTCGATCGCGGCCGCGGTATCCCGTACGAAGGCAACTACACCAAATATCTCGAAGCCAAGGCCAAGCGGCTCAAGCAGGAAGGCCGCGAGGACGATGCGCGCCAGCGGGCGATCGGCCGCGAGCGCGAGTGGATCCAGTCCAGCCCGAAAGCCCGGCAGACCAAGTCGAAGGCCCGTATCCAGGCGTTCCAGGATCTGCTGGATGCGGCCGACAAGCGGCGTCCGAGCGATACGCAGATCGTCATTCCGCATGGCGAGCGGCTCGGCAATGTGGTGATCGAGGTCGAGGACCTGTCGAAGGGCTTTGGCGACACGCTTTTGATCGACGATCTCGAATTCAAGCTGCCGCCCGGCGGCATCGTCGGCGTCATTGGCCCGAACGGCGCCGGCAAGACGACGCTGTTCCGCATGATCACCGGCCAGGAAAAGCCCGATGCCGGCACCATCCGCGTCGGCGAGACGGTCAAGCTCGGTTATGTCGACCAGAGCCGCGACGCACTCGACCCGACCAAGACCGTCTGGGAAGAGATCTCGGGCGGCGCCGAAGTGGTCAAGCTCGGCAAGTTCGAAGCCAACACCCGCGCCTATTGCGCGTCGTTCAATTTCCGCGGCGGCGATCAGCAGCAGAAGGTCGGCAACCTGTCCGGCGGACAGCGCAACCGCGTGCATCTGGCAAAGATGCTGAAGACCGGCGGCAATGTGCTGCTGCTCGACGAGCCGACCAACGATCTCGATACCGAAACGCTGGCCGCACTTGAAGACGCGCTCGAGAGCTTCGCCGGCTGCGCCGTCATCATCTCGCACGATCGCATGTTCCTCGATCGTCTGGCGACGCACATCCTCGCCTTCGAGGGCGACAGCCATGTCGAATGGTTCGAGGGCAATTTCGAGGATTACGAGCAGGACAAGATCCGCCGCCTCGGCCCGGACGCGGTCAACCCGCACCGGATGACGTATAAGCGGCTGACGAGGTAGGGTCTCGATCCGTTGCGGGCGATCGTCGTTTGGCCTAAATTGATCGGATGGAGTTGCCCATGATCACGGTCAAATTGCCGCAAAAAGCCGAGAAGCTGCTGGCCGATATTGCCAAGGCCAGCGGCCGTACGATCGATCAGGTCGCAGTTGAAACGATCCTCGAAACCATTGAGGATTGGCAGGATGCCAGGATTGCGGAGGAACGCCTGAGGGATGACGACGGCGTACGCATTCCGTTGGAAGAGGTGATCCGGAAGCTTGAACTTCGCGAAGTCGAGGAGCGGCACAAGAAACCTGCCGCTGAATGAGTTGGCAGGTCGAGTTTACGCGAGCCGAAAAAGACATTGAAGGGCTTTCACCGAAGGACTAGCGCCGTGTCCTAGAATTCCTGTATCAAAGAGTTTCTGTGCACCCCAATCCAAGAGCACTCGCCAAACGGCTGACTGGGACCAAGGAAGCTTGGCGGTTTCGCGTCGGCGACTACAGAATCATTGCCCAGTTTCAGGACAGCCGGCTCGTCGTGCTGATCGGGAGATAGGCAACCGTCGCGAGATCTATCGATGAATAACAGCATAGCGGTAAAGGCAAAACCCGACTGGTCCGCCGCACTCTACCTGAAATTCGAGGATGAGCGCACGCGGCCGGCGCGCGACCTCCTAGCGCAGGTGCCAGTGCCGGAACCGCGCCGGGTGGTGGACATTGGCTGTGGGCCGGGCAATTCGACCGAATTGCTGGTCGAGCGCTGGCCGCAGGCACAGATCAGCGGCTTCGATACCTCGCCCGACATGATCGAGAAGGCGAAGGCGCGCCTGCCCGGCGTCACCTTTGCCTTGGCGGACGCGGCGACGTGGCAGCCGGCCGAACCGGTCGACGTGATCTTCGCCAATGCAGTGTTTCAGTGGCTACCGGAGCATCCGGCTGTCTTCCAGCGGCTGATAGGATTTTTGGCGCCCGGCGGCGCGCTTGCCGTGCAGATGCCGGACAATATGGGCGAGCCTTCGCACCGGCTGATGCGGGAGACCGCGGCCGAGATGCCGTTCACTGAAAAGTTCGAGCGTGCGGCCCGCGCGCCGCTGCCGCCTGTCGCGTTCTATTACGACCTTTTGTCGCCATTCTCGGATCGGCTCGATATCTGGCACACGATCTACAACCATCCGCTGGCCGATGCCGAGGCGATCGTCGAATGGGTGAAGTCGACGGGGCTGAAGCCGTTCCTCGATCCGCTCGACGAAGGCGAGCGGCAGCTTTTCCTGAAGCGCTACACGGCCAGGATCGCCGAAGCCTATCCGAAAACGGCAAGCGGCAAGGTGTTGCTGCGCTTTCCCCGTGTCTTCATCGTGGCGCGGCGTTCTGCTTAGAAACTCTTAGCTACACCCAAAAACAGCCAGCAGCGGATGCTTGACCGGCTTTCGCCGTCATGCGCATCTCGCTGGGGCAGGGATGGCGGCCCTCATGGGCCATGGGGGGTGGATGATGACACTGAAAACGCTCATTTTCGGCGGCAGCATTTGTGCGGCCGCTGTGCTTGCCTTTCGATATCGGCGCAGGCCAAGCGAGCGCGCTGCTTCACCAGCGATGACGGGTATTTCTCCTGCAGCTATCGGGCGCTGGATGATGCCGGCAGCTTTCGCATCTCGGCGCCGGGCTATCCGACTTACGTCCTGGAGATCGACGACCCGGGTTTTGCCTACGGCTATGTCAATCTCGGCCAGCGCAACGTGCCGCTGCCCGGACAATTCGTGCGCAGCAATGATGACGGTGCCTGCTGGAACAACCCGCAGACCAATACCAAGCTCTGCGCCTGGTAAAGACCCGTTCCAGGGACTTGATTTAAGCCGGCATAAACTGGCTAGGTGCAAAAAGAGGTTGCGCCGAGCTTTTGCGGCGTCGACATGAAGCCGCAACGCCTGCGCACGGGACGAACTGGAAATGCATCGCGTCATCATCAGCGGCATCGGCGTTGAAATCCCCGAAGCGTCGATCACCAATGAGGAGCTCGTCGCCAGCTTCAACACTTGGGTGGACATGGAGAACGTCCGGCGCGAGGTCTCGGGCGAGCCGCTGCTGCAGAAATCGGACAGTGCCTTCATCGTCCACGCCTCGGGCGTCCAGACCCGCCATGTCATCGAACGGGAAGGCATCCTCGACCCGACCCGCATGGCGCCGCGCTTCCCGGCGCGGCCCGACGATGCGCTGTCGCTGGAGGCCGAGTTCGGCATCGCCTCGGCCAGCAAGGCGCTCGATCATGCCGGGCTGAAGCCTGGGGATATCGACCTGGTGATCTGCTCGGCCTCGCACCATCAGCGGCCCTATCCGGCTATCGCCATCGAAATGCAGCAGGCGCTGGGCACGAGAGGCGCCGGCTTCGACATGGGGCTTGGCTGCTCTTCGGCGGCGGTCGCATTGCACATTGCGGTCAATCTGGTGCGGGCAGGGGCGCATAAACGCGTACTGGTGACGACGCCGGAGATCATCACGGGCCACCTCAATTTTCGCGACCGGCAGACGCATTTCATCTTCGGCGACGCGTCCGTGTCGATGATCGTCGAAGGGCTCGCCCAGGGCGAGAAGCGGTCGGGGCGTTTCGAGGTGCTCGACACGCGTGCCTGGACGCAGATGTCGAACAGCATCCGCACCAATCTCGGTTACTATACCCGCGCCACCCAGGACGATCCGTACATGATCGATCTGGAAGGCAATCTGATCAAGCAGATCGGCAACAAGGTGTTCAAGGAAGTCACCGTCGCCGGCCACAAGTTCATCGTCGAATTCCTGGCCGAACACGGGCTGACACCGCAAGCGATCCGGCGCTTCTGGCTGCATCAGGCGAATGCGCGGATGAATGCCATGATCCTGAAATTGTCGTTCGGCCATGACGTCGACCATGACCGCGCGCCGATGGTGCTGGAGCGCCTCGGTAATACTGCCGCCGCCGGTGCCATCATCGCCCTGTCGGAGAACCATGCCGACATGAAGGCCGGCGACTACGGCCTGCTCTGCGCCTTCGGCGCCGGCTACTCGATCGGCGGCGCGCTATTGCGCACGCTTTGACCATTTCGGCGCGAACGGAACCAGCATCGGAACGCGCCGAGCAGAGTCGCATCAGTCCGCTTGATCGGAGCATCAGCGCTTTCGACTGGACCCGATGAGCTGACCGCGGCTAATTGCGCGTATCACGCGAGGAACGAACCCATGCTGGATCTTTTTCCCGAAGCCGAAACTCCGGTCGAGATCGTCCCGGCGCGAAAGCTCACCGCCAGGGTGGCCTCGCTCTATCTCGCACCATTCGATCATTTCGAGACACGGGCGGTGGATAAGTTGCAGCTTGGCTTCGACGGCATTGAAGGCGATTTCCACGCCGGCACGACGCGGCGCTCCGGCGGACGGGAACCCTGGTATCCGCGCGGCACCGAAATGCGCAACGAACGGCAATTGTCGATCGTCGCGGCGGACGAACTGGCAATCGTTGCCGAACGGATGGGCATCGCCGAGATCAAGCCGGAATGGATCGGCGCCAATCTCCTGATCGAAGGCCTGCCGCACCTCTCGATGCTGCCGTCCGGCGCGCTGCTGTTCTTCAAAGGCGGCGCGACTGTCAAGATCGACGCGCAGAACGGGCCTTGCCGCATCGCCGGGCGATCGGTCGCCGAAAATGCCGGGATGGCCGATCACGAGGCCGGCGCGCTGCTGTTCGCGAAAGCGGCGAAGCGTTTGCGCGGCCTCGTCGCCTGGGTCGAGAAGCCCGGCACGATCACGGCCGGCGAGGAGATTTCGGTGCGCGTGCCAGAACAGTGGATTTACCGGGCCTGAAGACTAAAATCTTAGAGGATCAGGGATTGTCTGTTTGTAGTTGGCTGCTGAAACAGCTTCCAATCCATCGCCTTGTTTGGCCGTTTTCTTTGTTCGCCGCAATTTCTTCACCGCAATTCTTGCAACGATAGATGCCGGAATTCGGTGGCTTGCTGCCTGGCGACCATTCGTTGTCGTAAGCAACGCTGTATTCTTGTGCCGCAAGCTCGGTGTTATCATAACAGTTTCAGGCGTGGCCGCGTTTCATCCGCGCCTGCTTAAGGATGGCGCGCCAGCGGATCATGGCGAAGGGGATCGGCTCGTTGTTGTTGGCGATGTGGAAGATCTCGTTGTTGAGGTTCTTCAGCGAGCGCCAGAAATCATAGTCGGTGATGCGTGGGTCAGCCGCCAGCCTGTCCGCCTCGACCTTTATGTCGGTTTTCATGCACGTTCCCCGAACCGCTGCTGCTCCGCCGCCCGTATCGCAACTCGATGCGGATGGTTTTCCAACGCCGCGCTGAGTCGTTCAACGTCTCAATTCGGCTTGTTCACGTTAAAACCTCGGTAAGGTTAACGGCGGTTGGGTTGCGGTTCAAGCCGGCTTACGACGAATACCGATCGAGCGGCCGGCGCGCTCCGGCATCGGCAGGGCGGCATGGGCGGCGCGCATCGCTTCCACCCTGGCAAGGACGTCGGCGGGGAAGGGCGCCACCTTCGGGCCAGCCATGTCGACATGCAGCGACAGCGTTTCGGACGTGGCGGCAAGCCAGCCGTCGACATGGCGGATTTCCTGATAGGCCCTCAGCCGCTTGTCGTCATGGTCGAGGAGCTGGAACGAGACCGTGACCTTGTGGTCGAGATGCAGCTCCTGGACGTAGCAGACATGGACTTCCGCGGTGTAGATGGTCAGCCGCCGTTCCCTCACATAGTCCATCCCCATTCCCATCATCTCGAAGGCTTCGTCGGAGCAACGGTCGAACAGCACGTTGTAATAGGCCATGTTCAGATGGCCGTTGTAGTCGATCCAGGCCTTCTCGATGTCCATGGCGCGAGAGACGAAAGGGGCGGGGATGGGCATCGGAAACTTCCTTCTCGTCATGCCGGGATGAGCGTGGACTGGACAGAGCGTGGTCGGTGAGACTACGCATCCCTAGATGCAGAACAAGGGTGGACGCTGGTCCATTCGCGGAGGAATCGATGGCTCTAAGCGACCTCAACCCGGTCGAACGCAACGAGGAAGGCATTGCCGCCGTGCTCGGCATCCTCAAGCAGCGGCTCGGCGAGCGCTTCCAGACCGGCCAGGCGATCCGCGCCCAGCACGCGCACACCACGACCTATATCCCGACGCAGGCGCCGGACGGTGTCGCCTTTGCCGAGACGACGGAGGAGGTGCAGGAGATCGTGCGTGCGTGCGCTGCACATCGCGTGCCGGTGATCGCCTTTGGCGTCGGCTCTTCGCTGGAAGGCCATACCAATGCGCCGGGCGGCGGCATCTCGCTCGATACGTCACGCATGAACCGTATCGTTGCAGTCAATCCGCAGGACCTCGATTGCACCGTCGAGCCCGGCGTGACGCGCGAGGACCTCAACCGGCATCTGCGCGACACCGGCCTGTTCTTTCCGATCGACCCGGGCGCCAACGCTTCGCTCGGCGGCATGGCGGCGACACGGGCGTCGGGCACCAACGCCGTGCGCTACGGCACGATGCGCGACAACGTCCTGTCACTGACGGCGGTGATGGCCGACGGCGAAGCGGTTACGACCGGAAAGCGCGCCAAGAAAAGCTCGGCCGGCTATGATCTGACGCGGCTGCTGATCGGCTCGGAAGGTACGCTTGGCATCATCACCCAGCTGACCTTGAAGCTGCAGGGCATTCCGCAGGCGATTTCGGGCGGCGTCTGCCCGTTTCCCAGCGTCGAGGCGGCCTGCAACGCGGTGATCGCGACCATCCAGATGGGCATTCCGGTGGCGCGCATCGAATTGGTCAATGCGCTGCAGATGCGAGCGATGAAGACCTATTCGAAGCTCGACTATCCGGAGAGCCCCTGCCTGTTCGTCGAGTTCCACGGCAGCGATGCCAGCGTCGCCGAACAGGCCGAGACTTTCGGCATGATCGCCGAGGAAAATGGCGGCGGCCCGTTCCTGTGGACCAGCATCGCCGAAGAGCGGACAAAATTGTGGAAAGCCAGGCACGATGCCTACTGGTCATCGCTGACGCTGCGGCCGGGCGCCAAGGGCCTGTCGACCGATGTCTGCGTGCCGATCTCGCGCTTTGCCGAATGTGTCACCGAGACCGAGGCGGATATCGCCGAGATGGGCCTGATCGCACCGATCGTCGGCCATGCCGGCGACGGCAATTTCCATGTATTGGTGCTGATGGACGTGGACGACCCGAAGGAGATCGCATTGGCGGAAAAATTCGTGGCGCGGCTCAATATGCGCGCCATCGCCATGGACGGCACCTGCACTGGTGAGCATGGCATAGGGCAGGGCAAGATCGGCTTCCTGCGGCATGAGCTCGGTCATGGCGTCGACATCATGCGCACGATCAAGCAGGCGCTCGACCCGCTGAATATCATGAACCCGGGCAAGATATTGCCGGCCGAATAGTGGAAGAAGATCCAGATGGTCCCTGGCTTGACCGCACCACCATTTGGATCGAGACTCCAAGGACCTGAGAGGCAGGCAGGCGTCACAGACGGAGGAATGGTGTCATGGCGATTTCACGCAAGGAAGAGGCTCGGGCGCTGAGCGCCGACGAACATGCTCTCGTCGAGAAGTCGCACCATCCAGCAGTGCAGCATCTTGCCGACGCCGAACTCGCCAGCCTGGTCAAGCTCCTAAGGGAGCGGCGCGACAAGGCCCAGACCGAGGCGCATCGCCGCCGCCGCGAAATGCGCGGCAAGGGTGCGCCAAAGGGCGCCGGCGCCTCGAAGGCCGATGAAGGTTCGCAGTTGAAGCTGGCGGTTCTGGCGATGACCATGCGGCGGCTCAATGGCGAGGCCGAACGCCGCCGCCAGTTGGCAGCGCGTGTTTCGCTGGTCGAGAATGCACGCAAGGCGCTGTCCATGAAGCAGGGCGCTGCGGCAGACGGTCCCGAGTTCAACACGCGCACCGCGCACAAAGGCATGCGCGCGATCGTGAGCCGGCGGCCCGAGAATCTGATCCGGCCGATGGAACTCGGCCGGCAGCGGCAGGCGGCAAAGGTGGCGCAGGCAAAGCGCGACGCGCGCTGAGTTTTCTTGGCCGCCTTCTTTTGCCCTGGACTTTTGCCCTGGACGCCTGTCTGGCGGGAATTGCCTCTTTATCGACACGCTGATGCGGGTAGAGTGCGGCTGATTTTCAATCAACCGCTTCGGAGTTCATGCTCGCACGCCTGTTCGTGATCTTCGGTGGGCTTCTCGTGCTGGTGCTGTGTGCGGCGCTGGTGGTGCCGTACTTTGTCGACTGGACGGGTTATCGCGCCGATTTCGAACGCGAGGCGAGCGCCGTTCTTGGCCGCAAGGTGACCGTGCGAGGCGATGCAACGGCAAGGCTGCTGCCGTTTCCCTCGGTGACCTTTTCCAACGTCGCCGTCGCCGGTGGCCCCAACGGCCAGCCGGCGATGACCGTCGAAACCTTTTCGATGGATGCAGAACTCGCGCCATTCCTGCGCGGCGAGGTGCTGATCTTCGACATGCGCCTGGTGCGGCCGAAGGCGACGATCGACATCGCCGCCAACGGCACGGTCGACTGGACGATACGGCCGTCCTCGCCGTTCGATCCCGGCCAGATCTCCATCGAGAAGCTGACGGTGACGGAAGGACAGATCGCGCTCAGCCACGCCGCCGGCGGCCGTAGCCATCTTATTTCCGAGATCAACTCGACGATCTCGGCCAAGTCGCTGGGCGGCCCCTGGCGGATGGACGGCTCCCTGTTGCTGGACGGGTTGCGGACCACGATCGCCGCTTCCACCGGCAAGGCTGAACCGGACGGGCAAATGCGGCTCAGGCTCAAAGCCGGTCCGGATGACTATCCGCTGGTCATCGAGACCGACGGCAATGTGGGCCTCGTCGAGGGCGCCGCGGTCTATTCGGGCCAGTTCAAGATATCGGGCGCAGACCAGACTGTAGCGCAGTTGCGCGGCACCGACGGCGAGGCAGTGAAAGTCAGCGCCGGCAAGCCGGATCCGGGGTTCAGGCTGAACGGCAAGTTTTCGCTCGACCACCAGGAGCTCGGCGTCGACGAATTCCGCTTCGAGACCGGACCGCTCGACAATCCCTACACCGCCGATGGCAAGGCTGCGGTCGACCTTGGGCTGAAGCCGCATTTCTCGATCGAGGCCAATGGCGCGCAGGTGCAGTTCGACGAGGCAGTGGGGGCGGCGGCCAGTGCCGGATTGACGCTGTCCGAGCGGGTGGCGGCGCTGGAGCAGGCGCTGCTCGATCTGCCGAAGCCGACCATACCGGGCACGGTCGAGGTGAAACTGCCGGCGGTGGTGGCAGGCGACACGACGATTCGCGACGTGCATCTGTCCGCCGAACCGGCCGAGGGCGGCTGGGCGGTAAAATCGCTGGCCGCCACGCTGCCCGGCCGCGCCAAGCTGGAAGCCAATGGCATGGTCAGCGTCGAGGATCATTTTGGATTCACCGGATCGCTGCTTCTGGCCGTGGCGCAGCCCTCCGGCTTTGCCGCCTGGCTGTCGAAGGACGTCGACGAGGCGATCCGCCGCTTGCCGGCCGCTGGCTTCAAGGCAAAAGTAGATTTGAGTGAAAAACACCAGGCCTTCAGCGATCTCGAACTCATCCTCGGCAAGGCGAAGTTCTCCGGCCGCATCGATTCCACCCAGCCCGAAGACACAAGGCCATCGGTGCTGATGCAACTGGAAGGTGGCGAACTCGACGTCGATGGGCTCGCCGCCTTCGCCTCGATCTTCGTCAGCGACAAGGGCGCCAACCGCTTTTCCGACCGCGACCTCGATTTCCAGATCAAGGCCGGGCCGGTCAGCGCAGGTGGGTTGACCGCCGATAGCGTCGACACCGCGCTTAGATTGCGCGACGGGCTGCTTGAGATCGACCGCCTGTCGGTCGGCGGACTTGCCGGCGCCTCTATCAGCGCCACCGGCCGGATCAAGGACTTCCCAGCGAGCCCGACCGGCAAGCTCGACGCCTCGGTGGTCGCCGTCGACCTCAAGCCGCTGATCGACGTCGCCGTCCGGCATTATCCGGACAATGCGGTGCTGAAGGGGCTGGCGGCGCGCGCCGCTGCCTATCCGGAGCTGTTCCAGGATGCGCGTATCGACGCCGTCACGAGTGCCGCAGACAACGGCGACGGTACGACTGGACTGGCAATGAGCGCACAGGGCAGGGCCGGTGGTTCGGCCTTTTCGGCGTCGCTGTCCGGCAAAGGGGCGCTCGACCGGCCCCTCGAAGCGCCGGTGACGTTGACCTTCAATGCCCGGAACGCCGACGCCACCGCACTTCTGGCGCTTTACGGGTTGCCGGCGCTGCCACTCGGCATGCTCGGCGAGGCGACCACCGACGTCTCGGCCAAAGGCACACTTGGCGGCGGCCTGGCGACACGCTTCAGCCTGGCCGGCAACGACTTCAAAGCTGGTTTCGACGGGACAGTTGCCGACACGCCTCAGGGCGCGGCCGCCAAGGGCAAGGTCAGCCTGGAAACGGCCGACATCGAGCCATGGCTGATGACGACCGGCGTCGGCCTGCCTGGCATGGGGACCGGCATGTCGACGTCGCTTGCTGCCGATGCCGACTACGGCAATGGTCTTTTGGTGCTGAGCGGCCTCAACGGCGCCGTCAACGAAGCGGCGGTTTCCGGTGACGTAAATATCGACGTCAAGGAGGGGCTGCCGCATCTTGCCGGCGCGCTGTCGCTGGACGAGCTGGACCTCGATCCGATGGCGATGATGCTGTTCGGCGACCAGGCCTTCCTCGTCAATGACGGGGCCTGGCCGACGGCACCGTTCAGCCAGAAATCCAGTTTGCCATTTACCGCCGATCTCGATCTGACGGCGGCGTCGCTTGCCGCCGGCCCGCTTGCCACCGCCTATGACGCTGCGCTTTCGCTGCAGCTCGACCAGGAGGGCATTCGTGTTTCCGACCTCAAGGCAAAATTCCTCGGCGGCGAGTTGAGTGGCCTGTTCGAGCTCAAGAACAATGACGGGACCGGGCTTTTCTCCGGTCAGATGAAACTCGCCGGCTCCGATCTGGCAGCCGTGCTGCCGGAGGCCGGTTTCAGCGGAAGCGGCGATTTCTCGACGGCGCTTTCGACCAGCGGCAAATCGGTCGACGCGATGGTCGCGGCGCTGTCCGGTTCCGGCACGGCGACGCTGAAGGGCATGACTATTGCCGGCTTCAATCCCGATGCCTTTGGCGCATTCATCGCCAAGGCCGACGCGATAGGGCGCGATATCGACGCGTCGAAGACTGCCGGCTTCGTGCCGCAGATCGCCGCGGCGGGAAGTTTTCCGGCGCAGGACACCGATATTGCCTTCACCATCGCCGGCGGCACGCTGAGGGCGCCACCGGTCAAATTCGAAAGCCCGGGCGCGACGCTGTCCGCCGACATCACCGCCGATCTGAATACCAGCACCGTCGATGCCAAGGGCGAGATCGCCTACCGACCCGGCGACGAGGCGCTGGTCGGCTCCGAACCAATTTTGAATTTCAGCGTCGACGGTCCGTTCGGCGCCATCAAACGGCAGTTCGACAGCGAGCCACTGGCACAGTTCCTGACCCAGCGTGCGCTGGAAAAGGAGCAGCAGCGGGTCGAAGCCATGCAAGCCGCGCTGCTCGAGAAACAAAGGCTGCGGCGTGAGGTGCGCTACTACGCTGCCCTGCAAACCGAGCGTGAAAGAGCGGCGGAGGAACTGCGCAGGCAACAGGAAGCAGCGCGGCTGAAGGCCGAGGCCGACGCCAAGGCAAAGGCCGAAGCTGAGGCGCAGGCCCAAGCCGAAGCGGAGGCGAGGGCGCAGGCTGAAGCCAAGGCGAAGGCTGAAGCGGACGCTAAGGCACAGGCCGAAGCCGAGGCTCAGGCCCAAGCCGAAGCGGAGGCCAGGGCGCAGGCTGAAGCCAAGGCGAAGGCTGAAGCGGACGCCAAGGCAAAGGCCGAAGCTGAGGCGCAGGCCCAAGCCGAAGCGGAGGCCAGGGCGCAGGCTGTAGCCAAGGCGAAAGCGGATGCAGCGGCGAAGGCCGAAGCCGAGGCCAGGGCGAAAGCCGAGGCGGCTGCAAAGGCCAAAGCGGATGCCGAAGCCAAAGCCGAGGCGGCGCAACAGGCTGCCGAGGAAGCAGCGCAGGCCGAAGAACAGCAACGCCAGAGGGCGGAAGAGGCGTTGCGGATCGCCTCGGAAGAGAAGGCAAAGCTCGACGCCGAACGCAAGGCCGCGGCGGAGCAAGCGCAGAAAGCAGAACGTGCGCCACCGGCCGCAAATAACGTGCCACCCTCAGTGCCGCCCCCGCCAAAGCTCAAGTTCGATCCCTCGTCGATCGACGATCTGCTAAAATCGCTGAATGGCGGGTGACGGCGCATCCCTTATGCGCCGCGTCCAGCAAGCAAGCGCTTCAGCATCGGCTCGATCCGCCCGAGTTCGTCGAGATGAGCGGCTGACAGATCGGCGAGACTGTCGTCGGCGCGGTCGGTCAGCCGCAGCAGCACGCGGCGGTGGTCCTCCTCGTAGTGGTCCCTCGCGACGAGCCCGGCTTCGCAAAGACGGTTGCCTATCCGGATGAGTATCTCGAGGGCCCCTCCGACAAGCTGCTGATGGCGAACGTGTCCCATTTGCCCGTCGTCACGCGAGAAAATGCGCGGCTGGTGGGCTATGTCGGCTGGAAGGACCTGATGCGTGTCAGATCGAAGAAGCAGGCCGAAGAACGCGACCGCTCGGCTTTGCTGGGCTTCCGTATCCGGCGCAGGAAACAAAATAGCGTTGCCTGAAGGCTACAACTTGCGGCGCTTGGCCCAGTCCAGCACATAGAGCCTGAGCGCCGAGGAGAGGTTCGCATCGCGCGGGCGGCTCTCGTCGATTTCGGCGACAAGCGCGGCGAGCGTCAATTTTCGCGCGGCCGCGATGGCGACCAGGTCGTCGTAAAAAGGCTTTTCGAGCGAATAGCTGGTGCGGTGGCCGCGAATGGTGACCGAGCGCTTTTCGACCGGGCTCACGCGACCGCCCTCACACTTCAAGCATCGGATTTGTCCGAATCGCCCGATTTTTCCCGGCGATGACTGGCGACGAATTTGTCGGCCTTGTCGGCGATCAGGCGGTCGCGATCCCGGCTGGTTTTGGAACGGCCATGCAGCGCCCGGTTCTGTTCGGCCAGGCGCTCCTTCTCGGCTCGCGCCTTCTGCTTGCGTGCCTGACGGAGATTGACGATCTCGGCCATGTCACGCCGCCCGTCGGGTCACTTCTTGCGGAAGGCGTCGAGCGACACCACGTCGGCCCCCTTGGCGCCGGCGTCGGCCGCGGCAGGCTTCTTTTCCGCCTCAGCGGTTTTCTTCTTCGTCTCAGGCTTTTTCTCGGCGACGATGGCCAGCGGCTCGGGAGCAGGCTTGGCCTTTGTCTCCTGTTCAGCCGGGGTATCCGTCTTGACGTCGAATTCGAGCTCGAAGTTGACGGACGGATCGTAAAAGCCGCGTACGGCCGAGAACGGGATTTCCAGTTTCTCCGGCACGTCGGAAAACGACAGCCCGACCTCGAAGCCGGTGTCGCTCACCTTCAGGTCCCAATATTGGAACTGAATAACGATGGTCATCTGTTCGGGATAGCGTTCGCGCAGCCGCGAAGATACGCGCACGCCCGGCGCGCCGGTGAGAAATGTGATGAAGAAGTGATGGTTGCCTGGGAGACCGGTGCGCGCGACCTCGGCCAGGACCTTGCGCATGACGCCGCGCAACGCCTCCTGGGCCAAAATGTCGTAGCGGATGTGGTCGTCGGCCATGTGGCTGTCGGCTTCCGTTGAATCGTCCTGATAGCTGTAATCAAGCTTGAGCGCGGCGTAAACCGGATATAGATCGCCTGCGTGCGGAAGCGAAGCCCATTGGCGACGATTTGATCGTCAAACGGCTTTGACCGTCAAGCGCTGGCGAGCGCGCCCTGCTTACGAGCCACAGGCTGCCGCTTGCCGAAGGCGCGCAGGAAGGTGCGCACGCCATTTGTCGCTGACTGCACCACCTCGTCCTCGGTTGGTGCGCCGCCGAGCATGAACGTCGTCTGCAACTCGGCATTGGCAAGCGCCATGAACTGGCGCGCTGCGACATCGGGATCGTCGATATCAAGGAAGCCGGCATGAGCGAGGCGGGCGAAACGGGCGGCGATCGCCGGCCATGTCCTGCCCGGTCCTTCTTCGCGCCATTCGGCGAACAACTCGGGATAGCGCCCGCCCTCGGTCTGGATCAGCTTGCGCAGGAATTTGCCGTCGCGGTTGCAGATGCAGTTGTGATTCATCCGCACAGCAAAGGCGATGAGGTCGGCTTCGAGATCCTTCGGCTGATCGGGAAAAGTGGAAATCGTGGCAAAGATGCCGGCGTTGCAACGTTCGGTGAGGTCGCGGACGATGGCAACGAAGAGTTTTTCCTTGTCGCCGTGATGATTGTAGATGGTCTGGCGGGAGACGCCGGCCTCGGCGGCAATCATGTCGATATTGGCACCGGCGAAGCTTTCGCGGCAGAAGACCGAGGTGGCGGCATCGACAATCGACATCCGCTTGGCCTCATGGCCCCGTGGCGGGAAAATGTCAGGAGAAACGTTGGCCTTCATGCAAAACTATATAGAGGTGGTTGACGAATTAGACAAGCCTGTCTAAATTTGTGGACTGCACGAAGGGAGTTTCGTTCCGCAGAAGAGTCGGAACTCCATGGGATGGAACGTCCTAGGGTTACGCGCCGGTCCTCGGCGGCAACCAGAATTCGAAAGAGCCTGCTATCATGAACGCCAAATTCCTCCGCATTGCGGTCGTGCTCGGCCTATTGTCCGCGATCGGCCCGTTTGCCATCGACATGTATCTTCCGGCCCTGCCGTCAATAGGCGAGGATCTGCATGCCGGCACTGCCGCGGTGCAGATGAGCCTGCTGATCTTCTTTCTTTCCATGGGCTTCGGCCAGATCGTCGTCGGACCGATCTCCGACATGGTCGGCCGCAAGCTGCCGCTCTACGGCGGCCTGGCGCTGTTCATGGTCGGCGGCGTCGGCTCGGCGCTGGCTCCCTCGATCGAATGGCTGATCGCCTTCCGTTTCCTGCAAGGGCTCGGCGCCAGCGCCGGCATGGCCGTGCCGCGCGCGATCGTTCGCGACCTGCATACCGGCACCGAGGCCGCCAAGTTGATGTCGCTGCTGATGCTGGTGTTTTCGGTGTCGCCGATCCTGGCGCCGCTGACCGGTAGCCAGATCATCGAGAACTTCGGCTGGCGCGCCGTGTTCTGGACGGTGACGGGCGCGGCCGTGCTCGCCACCATCCTGCTGGCGACCTCTCTCAAGGAGACGCGGCCGGTCGAAGAGCGCGCCGGTTCGTCCTTCGGGACGGCACTTTCCGGCTACCGCTTCCTGATGGGCGACCGCAACTTCCTTGGCCTGACGGCCATCGCCGGCTTCGGCATTGCGAGCTTCTTTGTCTATCTGTCGAGCTCGTCCTTCATCCTGATCGACCATTATGGCCTGTCCCCTTCGGTTTACAGCGTGTTCTTCTCGATCAATGCGGTTGCCTTCATCGGCATGTCGCAGCTGACCGGGTTGCTATCGGAGCGGTTCGGGCTGCAGCGCGTGGTGCGCGTCGCCGTGACCGGCTATGCGACGACGATGGTGGTGCTGTTTGCGGTGATGGCATCGGGTGTCGACCGGCTCGACGTAATGGCGGCGCTGCTGTTCATCGGCTACGGTTTCCTCGGCCTGGTTATCCCGACGACGTCGGTGCTGGCCATGGAAGAGCATGGTGAGATCGCCGGCACGGCGTCGGCGCTGATGGGCACGCTGCACTTCGCCATCGGCGCGGTCGCCATGGGTGTCGCCGGCGTGTTCTTTGACGGCACGCCGCTGCCAATGGTGGCGGGCATCACGCTGTGCGCGGCGATCTCCTTCACACTGGCCAAGATAACGCTCGGCCGCAGCCGGGACGTTGCGGAAGCGCCGGCGGAGTAAGCTTCACCTATCGAGACAAAAAGGCCGGGCGATGTTCCCGGCCTTTTCACGTTTGCGGTCCCGGTTCAAAGCAGCCTTTGCCTATATGACGGGTTCAAGACATGCAGCTTAGACATCTCAAGACCTTCGTGGCGGTCGCCACCACCTTGAACATCACGCGCGCCTCCGAGCGGGTTCATCTTGCCCAATCGAGCGTGACCGAACAGATCCAGGCGCTGGAAGCCGATCTGGGCACGTCGCTGTTCGACAGGTCACGGCGTGGCTTGAAGCTGACGGCGGCAGGACAGCGCCTGCTGGACTACGCAAACGATCTCCTCGACCTTGCGGACGAAGCCCGTTCCGCTGTCGCCGACGCGAGCGGTACGGTTGCCGGTCGCCTGACGGTCGGCGGCCTGGAGACGCTTTGCGTTACGCGCTTGCCAGCCTTGCTGAGCGAATTCCACCGGCGCTATCCAGACGTGGAACTGAACCTCCAGGCGGGCGATAGCAGCCGGTTGCGTGCCGGCGTGGCCAGCGGGGCGCTGGACGTGTCTTTGCATTTCGGGGCCGCCCCGGCGGCGGCGCCGGAGCTGCGAAGCGAGCAGGTGGCAGAAGAAGAGCTCGTCATCATAATGCCGGCAAATCACCGGTTGGCCGGATATTCTGCCATAACGCCCGACGATCTGGCTGACGAGGCCTTCCTCGTCACCCAGCCCGGTTGCGTCTACAGGCGGATGTTCGACGAAACGTTTGCCGCAACGTTGCCTGACCGTCCAAAACTGGTCGGCGAGTTCGCCAGCATGGGCGCGATACGGGGCCTTGTTGCAGCCGGTCTTGGATGCGCGCTGGTCCCGCGTCTCGTGGGTTCTGCGGCTGACGCCAATATCGTCGTGCTGCCTTGGGTCGGAAGCAGCCCGGTGACGCCGGTCACCATGGTATGGCGCCACCGGCGCATTCAAGCGCCGGTCTTGCAACTGTTCCTCGCAATGGTTCGCGAGGTCTGGCCATCACTAGACCAATCGCTGGCCACCATCGACATGAAGCACGGTTCCGGTGATGAAGCCGTTATGCATCAGGGACGTGATAGCTTGGGCAACGTCGGCTGCCCGGCCGATCCGGCCGACGAGCAGACGCTTTGCCATGGCGTCCAGCGCAGCCGTCTTTCCGCTGCCGACGACGGCATCCCAAATCGGCGTGTCGACCCAGCCCGGCGAGACGACATTGACGCGGATCGGCGCCAGTTCGACGGCAAGCGCGTAGGCGAGTGAGCCAAGGGCCCCATTAACGGCTGCCACCACCGAGCCTTTCGCCGCCGGACGATAGGCGGCGATGCCCGAGGTCAGCGTGATCGACCCCCTGGGCGTCAGATGAGGCGCGCCGTGTTTGGCGAGAAGAAGCGGCGCGACGACTTTGGAATCCATCACTTTCCGCGCTATCGAGACGTCCATCTCGGGAAGCAACACATAGACGCCGATGATGTCTGCGGCGGTCGAGACGATGTGGTCGAGCGTACCGACGTCCTCGAACAGGCGCTGGACCTCGTCCTCGCTTGTGACGTCGGCTGCGATCGTCCTCAGCCTTTCCGGGTGAGGCAAGTGCTGCCGTGCGGCCGACAACCGGTCCTCGGAGCGGCCGACGATCGTAACCTCGGCGCCGGCAGCAAGCTGCTGTTCGGCAAGCGACAGTCCCATGCCGGAACTGCCGCCAACGATCAGGATGCGTTCGGGTGTTGGTGTGGTTTCCTGGTTCATCTTTTCTCCATCAGGTAGCTCGCGGGGCGTGACCGACACGCGGCGAGAAACTGAAGCCTTGTTCGACAAAGGCAGGGGAGAAGGGAAACGGGAAGATACGAATGCTGCCATCGGAAATTCCGATGAAGGGAAGCCCTTGGGTTTTCGCCTTGGCCTGAGACGCCTTAGCCTGAGACGTTGACGATGCGCGATTTTCTGTGTTAGCAGCGATGATCATGAAGATCGCTATGGTTCTTGCAGTGGTAGGAAAGCGCATGGGCAGGATGGTGTAACCATCCGGCGACAGCCACCCGTGCGCGACAAACAGGCTCCTGACGGGGCCTTTTTTTATGCCCGAAATTCTTCTTACGCCCGATTTCGGCGATGCCCCGTCAACCCATCCTCATCACGCTACGGGACAGAACCATGACAAGCGATAATTCCATTCAGGATACGAGCAACCGCATGACAGGAGCGGAGATCGTTCTCCGCGCACTCAAAGACAATGGTGTGGAGCATATTTTCGGCTATCCCGGCGCGGCTATTTTGCCGATCTATGACGAGATATTCCAGCAGGACGATCTCAAGCATATCCTTGTGCGCCACGAACAGGGCGCCGGCCATGCCGCCGAGGGTTATGCCCGGTCCACGGGCAAGGTCGGCGTGATGCTGGTCACGTCAGGCCCAGGCACGACGAATGCCGTGACGCCCCTGCAGGACGCACTGATGGTCGTCTGTCTGTCCGGACAAGTGCCGACAACATTGATCGGCTCCGATGCCTTTCAGGAATGTGACACGATCGGCATCACGCGATCCTGCACCAAGCACAACTCTTTGGTCAAAGACGTCGATGACTTAGCGTCAGCGATCCATAGGGCGTTCCACATCGCCCAGTCGGGGCGACCGGGGCCTGTTCTCGTCGACATGCCAAAGGACGTTCTGTTTGCGTCCGGCATGTACACGCCGCGTTCGGACGTTGCTGCGCTGAAAAATTATCAACCGAAGCTGCAGGGCGACATCAACAAGATCGGCCAGGCGATAGCGCTGATGGCCAATGCCAGCCGTCCCGTTATTTATGCCGGCGGCGGCATCGTCAATTCCGGCCCGAAAGCATCGACATTGCTCCGGGAGCTGGTTCAACTGAGCGACTTTCCGGTCACCTCGACGCTTATGGGCCTTGGAGCTTACCCCGCCTCCGGCAAGAACTGGCTCAAGATGGACGGTCTGCATGGTTCCTATGAGGCGAACATGGCGATGCACGATTGCGACGTCATGATCTGTATCGGCGCGCGCTTCGATGACCGCGTGACCTCGCGTGTGGATGCTTTTTCGCCCAACTCCAGGAAGATACATATCGATATAGATCCGTCCTGGATCAACAAGAACGTCCACGCCGATATCGGCATACAAGGCGATGTCGGCAATGTTCTGGGTGACATGGTTCGTCTATGGCGCGCATTATCTCAGAAACCGGATGGAAGCCGCCTTCAGGACTGGTGGAGAAAGATCGCCGCCTGGCGCGCATGCAATTCGTTCTCCTATGAGATGAACAACGACGTGATCATGCCGCAATATGCGGTGCAGCGCCTTTACGAGCTGACGAAGGATCGCGACACATACATCACCACTGAAGTCGGCCAGCATCAGATGTGGGCGGCCCAATTCTACGGCTTCGAAAAGCCGAACCGCTGGATGAGTTCGGGCGGCCTGGGGACGATGGGTTACGGCCTGCCGGCGGCGCTCGGCGTGCAGATCGCTCATCCGGACAGCCTCGTCATCGATATCGCCGGCGACGCGTCGGTTCAGATGACCATGAAAGAGCTGTCGACGGCAGTCCAGTACGACGCGCCGATCAAGATATTCATCCTGAACAACGGATATATGGGCATGGTTCGCCAGTGGCAGCAAATCCTTCATGGCAACCGCCTCGCGCATTCCTATTCCGAGGCCTTGCCCGATTTTGTCAAATTGGCCGAGGCGTTCGGAGCGGTCGGCCTGCGCTGTGACAAACCAGCCGACCTTGACGATGCGATACAGGAAATGATCGACGTGGACCGGCCGGTGCTCCTCGACTGTCGTGTTGCCAAGCTCGCCAATTGTTTTCCGATGATCCGGACGGGCAGAGGGCACAATGAGATGCTGTTGCCCGATGAGGCTACTGGTGAAACATTCGCCGGTGCGATCGACGCGGTCAGCCAGGGGCTGGTATAAACGCCGCGGCGTCTTGAGCGTATCAGGGCGCATAAAAAGCCCAGCCGGCGAGGCCTGCAGCTGCACATATCAAAAAAGAAGAAATGGAGGTTTCTGTTGCCAGGTACCTCCGAACCCCGCCTAGAAGTGCGAACCACTAGGGCTTGAATTGAAGCTATCGCACCGCTTACGCGGCGAGACGTGCTTCCGCATAGTTGTCGTTGGCAACTATAAGTTTAGCCCGATAACGGTGGTACAATGCCGGGCAAAAGTACGATCTTTACACCTTCGTCGATCCTATTTCGCCCCCAGCAAAAGCCGCTCTTGAGCAGCGGTTTTTGGTGGAGGCGCCGGGTACCGCCCCCGGGTCCGAACGGCTTATTTCATCGCCTGTTTATCACCATAGTCGGTCGAGCCGACGAGGCGAATATAGGGACTGGCGGTGGAAAATGAAAGGCCGGAATGCCACTTTCGTCCGTGTCAAAGTGGATCATCAAGGGGTTGACTTGCAGCCGGTCTCAACCGAAGCTTTGTGGCGGTGAGGAGACCCAGCGCACAGTTGCGGCAGCGCGCCACAATCCTCATCGACCGGATCCCGTGGCGCCGACGAGGGGAAATTCGATGGCCGATTATCTCGCAGACGTAAAAAAATATGATGCGGCGGCGGATGCCGACGCGGTCGCCAAGATCGTCAAGCATCTGGGCATCGCGCTCAGGAACCGCGATTCCTCGCTGGTGTCCTGCACCGACCCGGAGGAACTGAAGCGCGTCAGGAACAGCTGGGTCGCTGGCAAGCTCGGTGTCACCGACGGCGCCAAGGCGGATGCGGCTATCGAAAAGACCTGCAAGGCGATGGCGGCCGACAACAGCAAGAGCCGGGTGACGTTCTATTATCTTGTCGCCAAGGATCTGGGCATGCTCGGCTCGCTCTGAACAAACTCGCCGCTGATGCTGGCGAGGCTTCTGCTGGAATTGTCTCGCTTTGCTGTGTTCGGCCGACGGTCATTCGGCTATGATGGCTGACAACCCGAATCGGACCGGAGCCGATGCGCCAGTATCTCGACCTTCTGAAGCATGTGCTGGAAAACGGCGCAGATCGCGGCGACCGTACCGGCACCGGAACGCGCTCGATATTCGGCTACCAGATGCGCTTCGACCTGGCCCGCGGCTTTCCGGTCACCACCACCAAGAAGCTGCACCTCAAGTCGATCATCCATGAGCTTTTGTGGTTCCTGGCCGGCGACACCAACATCAAATATCTCAACGATCACGGCGTCTCGATCTGGGATGAGTGGGCCGACGAGAATGGCGATCTCGGCCCGGTCTATGGCAAGCAATGGCGTTCGTGGCCGGACGGCCATGGCGGCGCCATCGACCAGATTGCGAATCTTCTGAAGGAGATACGCAAAAATCCTAACTCGCGGCGGCTGATCGTTTCGGCGTGGAACCCTGCCGAGGTAGAGGCCATGGCGTTGCCGCCCTGCCACTGCCTATTCCAGTTCTATGTTTCGGAAGGCAAGCTTTCCTGCCAGCTCTATCAGCGCTCCGCCGACATCTTTCTCGGTGTGCCCTTCAACATCGCTTCCTATGCGTTGCTGACGCTGATGGTGGCGCAGGTGACCGGATTGAAACCCGGCGATTTCATCCACACGCTCGGCGACGCGCATCTTTACTCGAACCATTTCGAGCAGGCGCGCGAACAATTGCGGCGTACGCCCAAGGCGTTGCCGACGCTATGGATCAATCCCGAGGTGAAGGATCTCTTTGCCTTCGGCTTCGAGGATTTCCGGCTCGACAACTATTTCGCCGACGCGACGATCAAGGCGCCGATCGCGGTTTAGCACCCTACCTGACTGTGCATATCGAAATTGCCTACTGCGGCTACGCCCTCGGACGTTGTCAGCATCCATCTTGATCGACCGACGTCTGTGGTGCGCGCAACAGATTCCATGCGATATTTTCTTCGACCTCGATACCGCTGTATCTAAAGGAGGTTATCGCAGGCGGAGAAAACCGCAGCTCAGAATGCCGTCGCCTGGTAAAGAGCCTTTCCTTGTTATGTTCACATGGATATATCGATGGACGGCTTCGGGCGATCCGAGATGAGGAGAGTTCATGCTGGCGCGCAAAGGTTCGACGACGATTGCCATCGCGGGTCTCGCTGCCATGCTGATGGCCGCGGTGCCGGCGGCCCATGCCGATGACAAGGTGGTCGTGTTTGCCGCGGCGAGCCTGAAGGACGGGCTCGATGCCGTCAACAAGGCCTGCGAGGCCAGTGTCGGCGAGGCGGCAACCATTTCCTACGCGGCGAGCTCGGCGCTGGCCAAGCAGATTGAAAGCGGCGCGCCGGCGGACGTGTTCATCTCGGCCGATCTCGACTGGATGAAATATCTTTCCGACAAGGAGCTGACCAAGCCCGACACCGAAGTGAAATTGCTCGGCAACCAGATCGTGCTGATCGCGCCGCAGGATTCCAAGGTTGAAACCAGGATTGAAAAGGGTTTCGATCTTGCCGGGCTCGTGGGTGACGGCAAACTTGCCATGGGCGATTTCAAGGCGGTGCCGGCAGGCAAATACGGCAAGGCGGCGCTCGAATCGCTCGGTGTCTGGTCTTCCGTCGAAGGCAACGTGGCGCAGGCCGAGAATGTGCGCGCCGCCCTAAAGCTGGTGTCGACCGGCGAGGCAGCACTCGGCATCGTCTATGCCACCGACGCGCATGCCGAGCCTGGCGTGAAGGTGGTCGGCACTTTCCCCGACAATACACATCCGCCGATCATCTATCCGGTTGCCCAGCTTGCGGATTCGAAGGGCAAGGATACCCCGGCATTCCTGAAATGCCTGCAATCCGCCAAGGCTGGCGAACTCTTCAAGGCGCAAGGTTTTACCGTGCTTGCGCCGAGCAACTGACGAACGGCCCTGAGCATGAGCTGGCTGCTGGATCTCGCTCCCGACGAATGGAATGCGGTCCGACTGTCCATCAAGGTGGCGACCGTGGCGATGATTGCCAGCCTGCCGCCGGGCGTAGCGATCGCTCTTGTGCTCGCCCGCGGCCAGTTCTGGGGCAAGACGCTGCTCAACGGGCTGGTGCATCTGCCGCTGATCCTCCCGCCGGTGGTGACCGGCTATTTGCTGCTTTTGACTTTCGGCAAGCGCGGTCCGGCCGGAGCTTTCCTGGCCGAACATTTCGGCATCGTTTTTTCCTTTCGCTGGACCGGCGCCGCGCTCGCCTGCGGCGTGATGGGTTTTCCGCTGATGGTGCGGGCGATCCGGCTGTCGATCGAAGCGGTCGACCGCAAAATCGAGGCGGCCGCCGGCACGCTCGGCGCCAATCCATTATGGGTGTTCGGCACGATCACGCTGCCGCTGATCCTGCCCGGCCTGATCGCCGGTGCGATCCTCTCCTTCGCCAAGGCGATGGGCGAATTCGGCGCGACGATCACCTTCGTCTCCAACATTCCGAACGAGACGCAGACGCTGCCGTCGGCGATCTACACTTTCACGCAGGTTCCCGGCGGCGACGCCGGCGCGCTCAGGCTGACGCTGATCTCGATCGTCATCTCGATGGCGGCACTGGTCGCCTCGGAAGTGCTGGCGCGACGCGTCGGCCGGCGGATGGACATCGAATGACGGTTCAGGTCGACATCAGCCACCGGCTTGGCGATTTCGCCGTCAATGCCCGCTTCGAAAGCGCCGGGCGGCTGACTGCGCTGTTCGGGCCTTCCGGCTCCGGAAAGACGACGCTGATCAACCTGATTGCCGGGCTGATCCGCCCGGACAAAGGCCGTATCGCGGCCGACGGCCGTGTGCTGGTCGATAGCGATGCCGGCTTGTTCATGCCGAAGCACAAGCGGCGGATCGGCATGGTGTTCCAGGACGCGCGGCTGTTTCCGCATATGAGCGTGGCGAGCAATCTGCGCTATGGCCGCTGGTTCACGCCGGCTGCTGAGCGCTACGCGGATATCAATGGCGTGGTCGAACTGCTCGGGATCGGCCATTTGCTCGACCGGCGGCCGGCAAAACTCTCCGGTGGCGAGAAGCAGCGCGTGGCAATCGGCAGGGCGCTGCTTGCCAGTCCGAAATTGCTGCTGATGGACGAGCCGCTGGCGTCGCTCGACGAGGCGCGCAAGGCCGAGATCTTGCCTTATATCGAGCGGCTGCGCGACGAGACGAAAATCCCGATCGTCTATGTCAGCCACTCGATCGCCGAAGTGGCGCGGTTGGCGAGCGACGTCGTGGTACTGATGCAGGGCAAGGTCGCTGCTTCCGGTCCAACCGGAGTGATCATGCAGCGTCTGGATCTATTGCCGGCCGAAGAGCGCGGCGAGGGCGGTGCCGTGCTGGATACCGCGGTTCTGCGCCACGACGAGGCGTTTGGCATGACCGTGCTTGGCTCGGCGGCGGGCGAGATCCGTGTGCCGCTTCTGGCAACGCCGGTCGGTGCGCCGGTGCGCGTCCGCATCCGCGCCCGCGACGTGATGATCGCCACCGAGCAGCCGGTTGGCCTCAGCGCGCTCAACATATTCCCGGGCGCGATCATGGCGATAAAGCCGGGCGAAGGGCCTACGGTCGAGATCGGCATCGACTGCAATGGCGCAACCGTGCTTGCCCGCATCACTGAACAGTCGCGGCAGACGCTAGGGCTCCAGCTTGGTCGAAAGGTCTTCGCGGTGGTCAAGACGGTGAGCTTCGACCGGGCAAATACCGGCGCCGGCCTCCCCGCCGAGGCGGATGGGTGAACGGCCGATGATTCGCTATATCGTGTTGGAATAGCGGTATCGCTGGAGAACTTGTAGAATGGCGTGACCGCGGAGGAGCAAATGCCGTCGCTGAGCTTGCGGATAAATCTCGATCCAGATGGCCGCATCGGGCCGGGCAAGATCGAGCTTCTGGAACAGATCGCTGCCTTCGGCTCGATTTCGGCCGCGGCGCGCGGCATGGAGATGTCCTACAAGCACGCTTGGGATCTGGTCGAGGACATGAACCGCGTGTTCGGCAAGCCGCTGGTTGCGGCACAGACGGGCGGCAAGAAAGGCGGTGGCGCCCAATTGACGTCGGTCGGGCTTGCGGTGGTCAGCCGCTTCCGCGCCATCGAGCGGGCTGCGTCTTCAGCAGCGGCGGCGCATATGGAGGCGCTGCAGGCCGAGATCGATGCTGCGTGAACTCGGCGGAATTCATGCCGCGCTCAATCCCTGTCACTCCTCAGGCTCGCCCGGCTTGCGCAGCAGATAGGTGTCCATGATCCAGCCCTTTTTCCGGCGGGCCTCCTCACGAGTGCTGACGATCTCGTCGCTGACGTCGCCAATCCGGCCCGAGATGATGATCTCGTCGGGTGTGCCGAGATAGGCGCCCCAGTGGACGCTAACGTCCTTGTCGGCCAGCGTGTTGAAGGCGCATTTGCCGTCCAGCATGACGATGGTGCTGCCGGCGTTTTCGGGCAGACCTTCCTCGGCGAGCCGGCGGCCGGTGGTGATCAAAATGGCGTCGCCGATGCGGTTCAATGCCATTTTGTGACTGGCTGCGAGTGCCTGGATGGCGGTGATGCCAGGGATGACCTCCAGTTCGAACGCGACATTGCCTCTGAGGCGCACGCGCTCCAGGATACGCAGCGCGCTGTCATAGAGCGAAGGATCGCCCCAGATCAGGAAGGCGCCGCAGCCATCTTCGGGGAGTTCGCCGCGAATCAGGCCTTCATAGATCGCGGCGATCGCCTCGTGCCAGTCGTCGACGGTCGAGCGGTAGGAAGGCGCCGGCTCGGCGCGCACCGGCACATCGAATTCAACGCGGCGCGAGTTCGGATTGATGACGAAGCGGTCGCAGATCTGGCGGCGCAATTCGGCGAGATCGTTCTTCTTCGCGCCCTTGTCGGGGATGAACAGCACGTCGGCCCGATTGAGGCCGTTGATGGCCTGGACCGTCATGTGCTCCGGATTGCCGGCGCCGATGCCGATGACAAGAAGCTTGCGCATGAGCGAACTCCTGCCCGATCGAGACCGGCGTGTCTAGACCGACACGACAAGCCGGCACGCGCCGGCGCGTTTGCCGAAAGGCTTTGAAACGCCACATTGAACGGCTAGAGTCATGTTGGCATTTTCGCCGGGGGAGTTTCCATGTTCCGTTACGTCCTGACCGCAGCCTTGGCGCTCTCGGCTACGCCCGCACTCGCCAATGATTCGGTCGCCGAACTCGGCACCGGTGGGCTGATCCTGTCGCGCAGCGATGCGGTGGCGATGGAAAGCGAGGATCTCTACATCTCGCCGGAAAAGGTGACGGTCGATTACGTCTTCCGCAACAACACCGACAAGGATGTCGATGCGATCGTCGCCTTTCCGATGCCCGACATCGAAGGCGACCCCGAAGAAATACCGGCGATTCCCGAGGCGCAGAGCGACAATTTCCTCGGCTTCGAAGTGACGATCGACGGGGTGCCGGCAAAGCCGCAGCTCGAGCAGAAGGTGTTCGCGCTCGCCATCGACATCGGCGCCGACCTGGAGGCGCAGGGCGTGCCTTTCTATCCATTCGGCGATGCGGCCAAGGCAGCGCTGGCAAAGCTGCCGCAAGCGGTCACCGACGACTGGGTCAACCGCGGCATCATCATCGAAGACACTGCCGATGACGGTTCGGGCATGAAGACCGTCTATACGCCGTTCTGGCAATTGCGCTCGACCTATTGGTGGCGCTCGACCTTTCCGGCCAACAAGGCGGTGCATGTCTCGCATCGCTACAAGCCGAGCGTCGGCGGCACCTCCTCGGTCAGTTTCTTCTATGACGGCCAGTTCCAGGGCCAGTATGCCCCCTACAAGACCCGCTACTGCATGGATGACACGTTCGAGAACGCCGTGCGCAAGGCAGCCAAGGACGATCCCGACGGCTACCCCAAATATTTCGAGAACCGCATCGCCTATATCCTGACCACGGGCGGCAACTGGGCGTCGGGAAACATCGGCACGTTCAAGCTGACCGTCGACAAGGGCGATCCGAAGAACCTGGTCTCGTTTTGCGGCGAAAACGTCAGGAAGATCGGACCGACGACGTTCGAGATGAAGGCGCAGAACTTCTACCCCGAGCGCGACGTTGACATATTGCTGCTGGAGCCATCCGATGGCGGGAACGGCGGCTGATGGACCTCGCGATCTACGTCGCCATCGCCGAGAACGGCGTGATCGGGCGCGAGGGTGGGTTGCCGTGGCGGCTTTCCACCGATCTCAAGCGGTTCAAGGCCGATACGATGGGCAAGCCTATCATCATGGGCCGCAAGACCTATGAAGGCATCGGCCGGCCGTTGCCGGGCAGGCTCAACATCGTGGTGACGCGGGACAGGGCATGGCGCGCCGAGGGCGTAGAAGTCGCGCACTCGATCGAGGACGCAATCGCGCTGGCGACGGTGCGCGGGCGCTGCATGGCAGGCGCCGACGAGATCTGCGTCATCGGCGGCGGCGAGATCTATGCTCAGGCGCTGCCGCTGGCCGATCGGCTGCACGTCACCCATGTGCTGGCCGCGGTCGACGGCGACGCTCATTTCCCGCCGATCGACCCGGCACTGTGGCGGATAGTCTACTCACAGGAGGTTGAGGCCGGTGAGAAGGACAGCCATGCGACACGCTATTCGGTTTACGAGCGGCGCCGCGATGTGAATTGAAGACGACAAAGCGTCGCGACAGGTCTAAATGGACCCAAAGGCGGACTGTGACGGCAGCCGATCGCGTTGAAAGCGTGCCGTTGCATCCCTATAGAAGAATAATATTGGATTTTGCGCCGGTGAGCCGGCGCTTGAGGGAATTCCAAGCGAAAGGACATTCATGCCCTGGAACGACAAGAGCGGCGGCGGCCCGTGGGGCGGCGGCAACAATCAGGGACCTTGGGGACAGGGACCCAAGGGACCCAGCGGCCCGCAGGGCTCGCCTCCTGATCTCGAGGATATCATCCGGCGTGGGCAGGATAGGTTGCGGCGCGCACTGCCGGGCGGCGGTGGCGCGAGCCCGGCGGTGTTCGGGCTGATTGCTGCGGCGCTGGTGGTGCTGTGGGCGTTCAAGGCGGTCTACACCGTGCAGCCCGACGAAGTTGCGGTGGAGCTCAGGTTCGGCAAGCCGAAGGCGGAACTCTCGCAGCCTGGCCTGCATTTCCATTGGTGGCCCATTGAAACGGTCGAGACCGCCAACATCGCCGAGCAGCTTGTCAGCATCGGTGGCGGCAGCACCAGCGGCAATGGTCTGATGCTTTCCGGCGATCAGAACATCGTCAACGTGCAATTCTCTGTGGCCTATCAGGTTTCCGACCCGAAGGCCTATCTGTTCGACGTGTCCGACCCCGGCGGCATGCTGCAGCAGGTCGCCGAAAGCGCGATGCGTGAAGCGGTCGGCCGGCGCCCGGCGCAGGACATTTTCCGCGACGACCGGCAAGGAATTGCGGCGTCGGTGCGTGAGATCATCCAGACGACGCTGGACGGCTACAAGGCCGGCCTCAACGTCAACGCCATTTCGATCGAGGATGCCGCGCCGCCGCGCGAGGTGGCGGACGCGTTCGACGAGGTGCAGCGGGCCGAACAGGACGAGGACAAGTTCGTCGAGCAGGCCAATCAGTATTCCAACCAGAAGCTCGGCCAGGCGCGCGGCGCTGCCGCGCAGATCCGCGAAGACGCGGCCGCCTACAAGAACCGGGTCGTGCAGGAGGCCGAAGGCGAGGCGCAGCGCTTCATCTCGGTCTATGACGAATATGCAAAGGCGCCGGAGGTGACGCGCAAGCGGCTTTACCTGGAAACAATGGAGAGGGTGCTGAAGGATTCGAGCAAGGTCATCGTCGAGCAAGGCAATGGGCAAGGGGTCGTTCCCTACCTGCCGCTGCCCGCATTGCAGCAGAAGGCGCCGGCACCGGCCGCCGGAGGAAACCAGTGATGGCCAACCGTCTTCCCGTCATTGCGGTCATCGCCGCGGTCATCCTGTTCCTGCTCTATTCGTCTGTCTTCGTCGTCAATGCGCGCCAGCAGGCGCTGGTGCTCAGGTTCGGCGAAATCGTCGACGTCAAGAACCAGCCAGGCATCTATTTCAAGGCGCCGTTCTCCTTCTTCGATGCCGACACCGTGCAGCTGATCGAAAACAGGGTCCTGCGCTTCGACCTCGACAACATCCGCGTCCAGGTTTCGGGCGGCAAGTTCTATGAGGTCGATGCCTTTATCGCCTATCGTATCTCGGATCCGCGCGTGTTTCGCGCCGCGGTCTCCGGCCAGATCGAACTGGCCGAGGCCCGGCTGAGGACGCGTCTCGACGCCGCCTTGCGCCGCGTCTACGGCCTGCGCGACTTCGAGGCGGCACTCTCGGAAGAGCGCGCCGTGATGATGCGCGAGGTACGCGATCAACTGAGGCCCGACGCCACCTCGCTTGGCCTGCAGATCGAGGATGTCCGCATCCGCCGCACCGATCTCACGGCTGAGGTCTCGCAGCAGACCTTCGACCGCATGAAGGCCGAACGTCTCGCCGAAGCCGAGCGGCTGAGGGCGCGAGGCAATGAGGCAGCGCAGCGGATCAGGGCCCGCGCCGACCGCGAAGTGGTGGAAATCGTCGCCGAAGCGCAAAAAGAGTCTGAAATCCTGCGTGGTGAAGGTGAAGCCCAGCGCAGCGCGACGTTTGCCGGGGCCTATCAGCGCGATCCGGCCTTCTTCGATTTCTATCGATCGATGAATGCCTATGGCACGGCGCTGAACAGCACCGGAACGACGATGGTGCTGTCGCCGAATTCCGAGTTCTTCCGCTTTTTCCGCGACCCGAACAGCAAGGAAACGCTCGCGGCACCGGCGGCACCACCGCCAGCGCCGCCCGCTCCCGCCGCGCCAGCGGCACAGCCAGGCACCGGCCAGTAGGGCCGGTGCAGGGGAAGCCGGCGTAACGGAGGATTTATCCTCTGGCGGTAGCCGTAGCCGCAAACGTGCCTTATTTCTTGCCAACATGACGCGACGCGGCGTTTTTGCCGAAGCGCTTTTTTAGAACACCCGGAGGCCTTTCGATGACATCCACCACCCTTCTGCGTGCAGCGAGGCGGACGTTCATCGCCGGGGCCGCTGCGCTTCTGGTCGGCGCAGTTGCCGTTCCGTCGTTCGTGACGCCGACAGTGGCAGCCGACGGGCCACCCTCGGTTGCCGATCTCGCCGCCGGCCTGCTCGGCGCCGTGGTCAACATCTCGACTTCGCAGACGGTGAAGGGCACGGAGGGTCCGGGCGCCGTGCCGATGCCGCAGCTCCCGGAAGGCTCACCCTTCCAGGACTTCTTCGACGATTTCTTCAAGAACCGTGGCGGCGACAAGGGCGGCGGCGGGCAAAAGGTGCAGTCGCTGGGCTCCGGCTTTGTGGTCGACGCCGAGCAGGGCATCGTGGTGACCAACAACCACGTCATTGCCGATGCCGACGACATCGAGGTGAATTTCTCCGACGGGGTGACGCTCAAGGCGACGCTGGTCGGCACCGACACCAAGACCGACGTCGCGGTGCTGAAGGTCGATCCGAAAGGGCACAAGTTGACAGCGGTGAAGTTCGGCGATTCCAACACGATGCGTGTCGGCGACTGGGTGATGGCGATCGGCAATCCGTTCGGTCTCGGCGGCACGGTGACGGTCGGCATCGTCTCGGCGCGCAATCGCGACATCAATTCCGGCCCGTATGACGACTTCATCCAGACCGATGCCGCGATCAACCGCGGCAATTCCGGTGGACCGCTGTTCAACAGCAGCGGCGAGGTTATCGGCATCAACACGGCAATCATCTCGCCGTCGGGAGGCTCGATCGGCATCGGCTTCTCCATTCCGTCGCAGCTCGCCTCGGGCGTAGTCGACCAGCTTCGCCAGTTCGGCGAGACGCGGCGCGGCTGGCTCGGTGTGCGCATCCAGCCGGTGACCGACGACATTGCCGAAAGCCTGGGCATGGCGACCGCCAAGGGCGCGCTGGTTGCCGGCGTCATCAAGGGCGGACCGGTCGACAACGGCACCATCCAGGCCGGCGACGTCATCATCAAGTTCGACGGCAAGGACATCCATGAAATGCGCGACCTGCCGCGCGTCGTGGCGGAAAGCCCGGTCGGCAAGGCGGTCGACGTGATCATCGTGCGCAAGGGGGTCGAGCAGACCGTGAAGGTGACGCTCGGCCGACTCGAGGACGGCGAAAAGCTTGCCAGCGGCGGTGAAAACGGCAACACCGACCAGGACGATGCCGACAAGGCGCCTGCCGTTTCGACGGCTGCCGTGCTTGGCATGACGATCGGCGAGCTCAACGACGAGACGCGCACGAAATTCGGCATCGCCGCCGACGTCTCCGGCGTCGTCGTGACCGACGTCACCAAGGATTCAGCCGCTGCCGAACGCGGCATCCAGCCGGGCGAGGTGATCACCGAGATCGCGCAGGAATCGGTCGCCACGCCCAAGGACGTCATGGACCGGATCGGCGCGCTGAAGGAGCAAGGGCGCAAGAACGCGCTTTTGATGCTGGCGTCGAAGACCGGCGAGCTGAGGTTTGTGACAATCCGGATGGATTGAGTCCGGAAGAGCCTGTAACACTCTGATCTTGAAAAGAAAAAGGGCGGCTAGCGGGCCGCCCTTTTTCTTGCTTGCCAGTCTGTGCGTGACAGCCTGTAGAAGACATGTCGCCTGAGTGCGGTGTGGCTGTCCGGAACACCGGGATGGTCGAAGTCGGAGGCCGGGTCGGCGATCATGTTCAGGCGCTCCATGACGGCAGTGGACCGGCTGTTATCCTTGACGGCGAAGGACACGATTTCGTGGAGGCCAAGTCTTTCAAAGCCATAGGTGAGCCAGGCTTCGGCTGCTTCGGTGACATAGCCGCGGCCCCAGAATTCGGGTGCCAGCCGCCAGCCGATCTCGATCGTGCCGGGCGGCAGGAAGGGCAAATGATCGGTTCGGGTTATGCCGACGAAGCCGATGCATTCACCTGTGGCTGTGATCTCAGCGGCCGCGAAGCCGAAGCCGTTGCGATCGATAGCGGCGCGCAACTCCTCCATCTTGGCGTCAGCCTGGGCGCGGTCGCGGCGAAACGGAAAGAATTCCATGACGCGCTCGTCGGAATTGATGCGATGGAAGAGCTCGCGGTCACGATCTTCCCAGTTGCGCAGGATCAGGCGCTCGGTGCGGATCGGCGTCATTCGATAAATTCTTTCCGGCGATAACCCTGCAGATAAAGCAAGGCGGTGAGGTCGCCGTGGTCGATGCGGATCTTTGCCTCGGCTGCCACGGCCGGCTTGGCGTGCAAGGCGACGCCGATGCCGGCAAGACGGATCATGTCGAGATCGTTGGCGCCATCACCCACGGCAATGGCATCGGCAGGCGTCAGGCCGAGGCGGGCGGAAATCTCGATAAGGGCTTCGGCCTTGGCGGCGCGGCCGAGGATCGGCTCGGCGACCAAGCCGGTGAAGCGGCGATCCTGCTCGATCAGCCGGTTGGCGCGATTTTCGTGAAAACCGAGCAATGCTGCGATGCGGGTGGTGAAGATGTCGAAACCACCGGAGATCAGCGCCGTCCAGGCGCCGTTGGCCGCCATTGTCTGGACGAGCGTGCGACCGCCGGAGGCAAGCGTCAGGCGATTGTCGATGATGCGGTCGATGATTGCGGCATCGAGACCCTTAAGCAGCGCCACGCGCTCGCGCAAGGCCGGCTCGAATGCGATCTCACCGTTCATCGATCGCGCCGTGATGGCGGCGACGCGATCCTTGACGCCGATCTCGTCGGCAAGCTCGTCGATGCATTCCTGCTCGATCATCGTCGAATCCATGTCGGCGATCAGGACCTTCTTGCGCCTGTTCTCAGCCGGCTGGACGGCCACGTCGATGGGTTCGGAAGCAAGCGCGGCATGCAGGCGGGCCGTTATTTCGGAAGCTTCGGCGGTCTCCGGCAAATCGAGCTCGCAGGCGATGCCTTCGGCCAGCCAGCGAACAGCGCTTGCGCCGACCAACCGCGAGGCCATATTCGCTAGCGTCGGCGTCAATGCGCGGCCGGCGGGATGGGATAGAAGCGTGGCGATCAGCGGCATCGAAAATTCCAGCAGACAGGCGGGCGAAGGTCGCGTGAAGAACGCGATCCTGATAGCCGGGCCGACCGCCAGCGGCAAGTCGGCACTCGCACTCGACCTCGCCGAGCGCAATGGCGGTGTCATCGTCAACACCGATTCCATGCAAGGCTATTCGGTGCTCGACGTGCTGACGGCGCGGCCTGGTCCTGCCGAACTCGCCCGCGTCCCCCACTTTCTTTATGGACACGTCGATCCGTCCACCGCCTATTCCACCGGCGCCTGGTTGCGTGATGTCATGAAGCTGATCGACGACGGCACGCTTTCGGCGCGGCAAGTGATTTTCGTCGGCGGCACCGGGCTTTATTTCCGGGCACTCACGGAAGGTATTTCGGAGATGCCCGACATTCCGCAGTCGATCCGCGAGCGCTGGCGCTACGAGCTCCAGGAACAGGGCGCGGTGAGATTGCACCGCATCCTGTTGCGCGAGGATTCTGCGGCCGGCATGGTGCTGAAGCCGACGGATGGCCAGCGCATCGTGCGGGCGCTGGAGGTGCTCGACGCGTCGGGCCGTTCCATCCTGGACTGGCAGGCCGCGCGTGGCCAGCCGTTGATCGACAGAAGCAGCGCGCGCTTTTTCGTCATCGAGCCGGAGCGGGCGGCGCTGGTGGAGCGGATCGATGGCCGCTTCGACCGCATGCTGGACAAGGGGGCATTGGACGAGGTGAAGCAGCTTTCAGTGCTCGGCCTCGATCCCGACCTGCCGGCGATGAAGGCAATCGGTGTTCGCGAGCTTCAGGCCGCGCTGGCCGGCGCCATCAGTTTTCCCGAGGCTATCGAGCGTGCGAAGATCGCGACGCGGCAATATGCAAAGCGGCAGGCGACCTGGTTCAGGCACCAATTGGGTCCGGAATGGCACAGGTTGCGTCCCGGTGAGGGGATCAACTGGGTGATCTCACCCCCTCCTTCGAGCGCAACCTGAAAAGTCGACATCGAGGGGACATTTCGCGTTGAAGTTGTCCAGGTTAACTGTCCGTAAGCTCCCGCATGCCATAAGATCGATAGGAACTTTTCAACGGGGAGCAGATGCATTTCCACAAGGCGGAATCAGCGTTTTTCGTCTTTATTTTTGTGATCCTGGCCGCCGGCCTGGTGACGCTTTACGCCTATGGACTCCTGCAAACCCTGGCGGCCGACATTAGCAATACGCCTTCGGAACTCGATGAAATCGTCTATCTCAACAAGCTGCTGTTTGCGATCGGCGTGCTGCTGGCGACTGCGCTGTTCTTCGGCATTTTCTTCATCTATCCGCTGATCCGAAAGCAGGCGACGGAAGAAGGCAAGCTGCGCGCGATGACAGTTTCACTCAGTGCGCGCTCGGAGACGCTGGAGCATGCGGCGCTGACCGACAGCCTCACCGGCATGCAGAATCGGCGCTATTTCGACGATGCGCTGAAAGAATATCTCGAGGAGTTTCGCCGCATCGAAAAACCAGTCGGGCTGATGATCCTCGATCTCGACCACTTCAAGCAGGTCAACGACAGCCACGGCCACGATGTCGGCGACGAGGTGTTGCGGGCCGTCGCCAACTGTCTCAAGGACATGACACGCTATCACGACGTGGTGGCGCGCCTGGGCGGCGAGGAGTTCGCGGTGGTCACGCCCAATATGGACGCCGAGCTGCTATCCAAATTCGCCGAGCGCATCCGCAAGGCGATCGCCAGCATGTCGGTGCTGACAGGCAATGTCCGACTGAAAATCACCACCAGCGTCGGGCTTGCCGTCTGGGACCGCAAGGAAACCGCCGAGGAGTTCTATCGCCGCGCCGACCGCCAGCTCTATGAGGCAAAGAGGCAAGGCCGCAACCGCGTCTGCGCCTGAATCCCGTCATTAAATTCGTGATGCTGGAAATTCGGGATGCTGGCCGTCTGGTGCCGTTTTCTGCGCTTCCGGCGCTCGCAGACCGACGTCGCCAAGTAGGCTGAGACGGCGCCTTGCAAGGCTTGTGGGAGATAGAGGTGTTGCCGTGATCAAATCCGACCTCTCCGATCTTTACCGAGGCTATATTGCATGTCTGAACAAGCAGGATTGGCCAATTCTGGGGCAGTTTGTTCATGATGAAGTGATCCACAACGGTCGGCCGCTCGGATTATCCGGGTACCTCGAAATGTTGGAGAGAGACTTCGATGAAATTCCGGACCTTTATTTCGACATTCGGCTATTGGTTGCCGATCCGCCTTATATAGCGAGCCGGCTAAGCTTCGACTGCGCGCCAAGGGGAACGTTCCTTGGGCTTGATGTAAGCGGGAAGAGAATTTCGTTTGCCGAGAACGTATTCTATGAGTTTCAGAGAGGGAAAATTCGCCAGGTGTGGTCAGTTATAGACAGGGCAGCCATCGAAGCTCAGCTTTGATACCTGCGGCCGCACCGATGAGGTCTGCCTAAAAGTCGCCGACTCATTCGTTTTGCGGGCGTAGCCCGAAGGTCGCCGGCTTGAGGCCGTAGCGCAAGTCGAAATCGTCGCTCCGCTGGGTGCGTGCGGCCGGCGGTTTTCGATAGTCCGAGTCGCCGGCCTGCCGGCCCGGATCGACGACTTCCGCGAAAGGCATTGCCTGTTGTGATTTCGGCACGTTGCGCAGCCGTTCGACGATCGCCACGAGGTCGACCTCGTCGCCGGTTTCGGAGGGCAAGGCGTCCTCGCGCTTAGCCGTGCCGGGGATCAAATCCTCGGAGAGTTTTTCGAATTTCATCCGCATCGTCGTCGCCACGCCTTCTCCGAAGGCAATGGCCTCGCGCTGCCCCATGGAAGACAGGAACGCCAGCGTCGAAGCCGAGGAATCGGCGATCGCCGAGCGGATGATCGCCTGGTCCTGCTCATTGGCGAGCCGCATGGCGAAGAACGTCGAGCACTGCGACAGGATGGTCGGATCAAGCTCGCCCGGGCGCTGGGTGACGACGCCGAGATAACAGCCATATTTGCGGCCTTCCTTGGCGATGCGCGACAGCGCGTGCCGGGTCGGCGCGAAACCGAGGCGCGGATCGGCCGGCATATAGCGATGCGCTTCCTCGCACAGGAAGAGCAGCCGCAAGCGGCCTTCGCTCCACAACGCCAGGTCGAACGCCAGCCGCGCCAGCACCGAGCATACGGAATTGACCACCTCGGACGGCATACCGGCCATTTCGAAGCAGGTCACCGGGCGGCCGTGATGCGGCACGCGGAAAATGTTGCCGATCGTCTCGTGAATGGTGTCCTCGATCAGGCGCGAGTTGAACATGAAACGGTAGCGCGGATCGGATGCCGCCGATTCGATACGTGTCTTCAGTGACCTGAGGGTTGGACGATCGTTCTTGCTTTCCAGCAATCCCATGCGTTCGTCGACCAGCTTGATGAGGTCGGCAATGCGATAGGGTACCGGCGCGTCGGCGGTCAGCGCGTCGGTGCTGCGCCGCAGGTAGTTGCCGGTGTTCGGATTGCGATAGAGGTTCTTGGCCGCGGGAATGAGATCGCGCAAGGCGTCGACCTCTTCCGGCACCGTCTCGCGGCCGCGAAACAGCACCTCGGCGAATTCCTCGAGTTTGAACATCCAGAAAGGCAGGTCGAGCGTCGTCGAATCGACCCTAAAGCAATATTCGGGCAAGGACGCGGCGAACTCGTTGTGTGGATCCAGGATGAGCACGCGCAGGTCGGGCCGGGCGGCGATCGACTTGCGCAAGAGCAGCGAGACGGCGGTCGATTTGCCGACCCCGGTCGTGCCGACAATGGCGAAATGGCGCGCCAGCGTATCGTCGATGGCAATATTGGCGTCGATGGCCTCGTCCTGCGACAGCGTGCCGATGGTAATCGAATGACGCCCGGCGAGATCGTAGACGGCCTGTAGGTCGCGGCTGCGGATACGATGGGCAATGGCGCCGATATGCGGATAGGTCGTGATGCCGCGGTCGAATACCGGCTTGGCGCCGGGTTCGGCGCCGTCGCGCACCTCGCCAATCAATTCGATGCTGACCTCGATCGGATTCTGGCCCTCGCTGCTCCAGGCACGATCCGACTTGCCGATTTCGTAGACCAGTCCGACGGTTCGTGATGTACCGAGATTGATCGAGATCATCTTGCCGACGCTCCATAGGCCGGTGACCGTGCCTTCGATATCGTCGGCATAGGCGCTGATGGTGGCGCGCGCGCCATCGCATTGCACGACATTGCCCAGAATCCGCTTGTCGTTCTGCTCCGCCCTGCGGCGCTCCAGCAAAGTCGGTTCTCCAATGGAGGTTTCGCGTTCGACGAGCATGGACAGGCCGATCCCCTTTTCCCAAACAATGAGCCTAGGCGGACGGGGTTAAGGTGGGGTGAGGCCGGATGGTTTAGCGGACGTTAAGGGGTTTGCGAAAACTGGATGAAACGGCCGTTGCCCGCGCGGATTTCGCTATAGTGGATGAATGGATAATATAGCGAACGATATCTCATCGACTATCGGCAGAAGGATACACGCCGAAAGGGTGGCTCGCAGCTGGTCCCTGGCGGATTTGGCGGAGCAGTCCGATGTCTCGAAAGCCATGCTGAGCACGATCGAGCGCGGCATGACGAGCCCGACGGCGGCACTCCTCGTGCGCATTGCGGCCGCGTTCGGCATGACGCTTTCCACTTTGATCGCAAGGGCGGAGTTGCAAGGCGGTGGCCTGCTTCGCGAACGTGACCAGCCGGTCTGGCGCGATCCGGCTACGGGTTATGTGCGGCGGCACCTTTCGCCGGTTTCGGACATGCCGCTCGAACTGATCCGGGTCCAACTGCCGGCGGGCGCCAAGGTGAGCTTCCCGGCGGCCTCCTATGCCTTCATCAGACAACAGATCTGGCTGATCTCCGGGCAGCTGGAATTCGTCGAGGGCGACGTCATTCACAGGCTCGAGCCCGGCGACTGCCTGGCGCTCGGCGCGCCATCCGATTGCGTCTTCCACGCTCCGGGGCCGGACGCCGCCGACTATCTGGTTGCATTGGCCAGGAGCTGAGACGATGGCGCGCCGTCCGAAACGTTCCGACAATGGCGGTCCGCCGCTCGACGACCACGACCGTCCGCCTTGGGGCAAGGGAGACCCCTATATCTTTCTTGCCTGGCGGACCGACCATGCCCAGGCATGGAAAGTGCCGAGCCGCGAGATCATGCTGATGCGGCTGGACAAGGCCGAGCGGCTGGGCCTGACTTATGAGGAGTACACGCTCGAACTGCTGGAACGCGGGCGGCATCTGCAAGAGGAAGACGCCGAGCGCATCGGGGAAATCCGCCGAGCCGGGAAGCGGAAGCGGACCAGTCATTTCGGCTGACGGTGCAGGCCAAGCTGCCGCTCGATGCACTGCCGTTCCCGTTGCACACAGAGGAGACCACATGGATTCAATAGAAATCAACCTGCTCAGCAATACTGCCGGAACGAAAAAAATGCTGGTCGATTTGCTGATCGGAACGGTTGCCGCGGGCGGCTCGGTCAGCTTCATGCATCCCTTGGCGCCGGAGATGGCTGCAGCCTTCTGGAACAAGTCGCTTCAGGCGGTCGCCAGAGGCGAAAGGGCGGTGCTCGGGGCCTGGAACGGCGAGGCTCTGATCGGCACCGTCACCGTGCTGCTCGACTGCCCTCCCAACCAGCCGCACCGGGCCGAGATCGCCAAGCTGATGACCCGCCTCAATTCTCGCGGCAAGGGCGTCGCAACCCGCCTGATGGAGGCGGCGGAAGCCGTTGCCATGGAGAAAGGCCGCACGCTGTTGGTGCTGGACACGGCAAAAGAGGAGGGGGCTTCCGGCCTCTATGAAAAGCTCGGCTTCACGCTGGGCGGCGAAATACCGGATTATGCGCTGAAGCCGCATGGCGGGCTGACAGGCACCCTCATCTACTGGAAGCGCATTGGTACAGTCCCGGCCCGCGCACATTCGCCGTTGACAGCACCATCAAACCAATTCTATTGTCCGCGACCATGAAAACGGCACTCATTCTCGTAGGAAAGCGCGTGGGCAAGGCGGTGTAACCGCCAGGCGGTGACCTCCCATGCGCAAGACACAGGCTCCCTCGGGGGCCTTTTTTATTGCCCGAAACACGACTAAACGACCAGCAATCGCCCGATGGCGAACAGTACGGGACCAGACCGATGAGCAGTGGACAGAATGAGCGGCGCGAAACGCCAAGAACCGAGATGACTGGCGCCGAAATGGTGGTGCAGGCGCTGAAGGACAATGGCGTCAAGCATGTTTTCGGCTATCCGGGCGGCGCGGTTCTGCCAATCTACGATGAAATCTTCCAGCAGGACGAGGTCGAGCACATCCTCGTTCGCCACGAGCAGGGCGCTGGCCACGCGGCGGAAGGCTATGCGCGCTCGACCGGCAAGGCCGGCGTCATGCTGGTGACCTCCGGGCCGGGCGCCACCAATGCGGTGACGCCATTGCAGGATGCGCTGATGGATTCGATCCCGCTGGTCTGCCTGACCGGCCAGGTGCCGACCTCTCTGATCGGCTCGGATGCGTTCCAGGAGTGCGACACGGTCGGCATCACGCGGCCCTGCACCAAGCACAACTGGCTGGTGAAGGACGTCAACCAGCTCGCGGCAACGATCCACGAGGCCTTCCATGTGGCAACGACAGGGCGCCCCGGTCCGGTCGTCGTCGACATCCCTAAGGACGTTCAGTTCGCCAAGGGCATCTATGTCCCGCCGCAGACGGCGCCGCGCACCAGCTACCAGCCGAAGGTCCAGGGCGACCTGGAGAAGATCAAGGCGGCGGTCGAGCTGATGGCCGGCGCCAGGAGGCCGATCATCTATTCGGGCGGCGGCGTCATCAATTCCGGCCCGGAGGCGAGCCATCTGCTGCGCGAGCTGGTCGACCTGACCGGCTTCCCGATCACCTCGACGCTGATGGGCCTTGGCGCCTATCCGGCGTCGGGCAAGAACTGGATGGGCATGCTCGGCATGCACGGCACCTATGAAGCGAACATGGCGATGCACGATTGCGACGTCATGCTCTGCATCGGCGCGCGCTTCGACGACCGCATCACCGGGCGGCTGACAGCGTTTTCGCCGAATTCGAAGAAGATCCACATCGACATCGACCCGTCTTCGATCAACAAGAACGTCCATACCGACGTGCCGATCATCGGCGATGTCGGCCGTGTGCTGGAGGATCTTGTGCGACTGTGGCGGGCAACCGCCAAGGCCGACAAGAAGGCGCTTCACCCGTGGTGGGAGCAGATCGCCAAATGGCGCGCGCGCGATTCACTCGCCTACAAGATGAACCATGAGGTGATCATGCCGCAATATGCCGTCCAGCGGCTTTATGCGCTGACCAAAGACCTCGACACCTACATCACCACCGAGGTCGGCCAGCACCAGATGTGGGCGGCGCAGCACTATCATTTCGAGAAGCCGAACCGCTGGATGACCTCCGGCGGGCTGGGCACGATGGGCTACGGCCTGCCGGCCGCGCTCGGCGTGCAGATCGCGCACCCGGATGCGCTGGTCATCGATATCGCCGGCGACGCTTCGGTGCAGATGACGATGCAGGAGATGAGCGCGGCGGTACAGCACGAGGCGCCGATCAAGATCTTCATCCTCAACAACCAGTACATGGGCATGGTGCGGCAATGGCAGCAGCTGCTGCACGGCAACCGGCTGTCGCATTCCTATACCGAGGCGATGCCGGATTTCGTCAAGCTCGCCGAAGCCTATGGCGGCCACGGTATTCGCTGCGACAAGCCGGACGAGCTCGATGACGCCATCAAGGAGATGATCGCGGTCAAGAAGCCCGTCCTGTTCGATTGCCGCGTGGCGACGCTCGCCAACTGCTTCCCGATGATCCCGTCCGGCAAGGCGCATAACGAGATGCTGTTGCCTGATGAGGCGACCGACGAAGCTGTCGCCAACGCGATCGACGCCAAGGGCAGGGAACTGGTGTAGCCTGGTTCAAGGAAGCTGTGCGGAAACAGCAGATTAGCACAAAAGTTTGAAATCGAGATTCATGTCATGAACGCACAGTTGCAACCGACCGGCTCCGCCTATTTCATCGCCAAGGAGACGGAAAAACCAGAGAACCACACGCTTTCGGTCCTCGTCGACAACGAGCCGGGCGTGCTTGCCCGGGTCATCGGCCTGTTCTCCGGACGTGGCTACAACATCGAGAGCCTGACGGTCTCGGAAACCGAGCACGAAAAGCACCTGTCGCGCATCACCATCGTGACGCGCGGCACGCCGCACGTGCTGGAGCAGATCAAGCACCAGCTCGAGCGCATCGTGCCGGTGCATCGTGTCGTCGATCTCACTGTGCGATCGCAGGAATTCGGACAGGAGCGGCCACTGGAGCGGGAGCTCGCGCTGGTCAAGGTCGCCGGCACCGGCGAATCCCGCGTCGAGGCGCTCAGGCTCGCCGATGCATTCCGCGCCAGCGTCATCGACGCCAACACCGAGCATTTCATCTTCGAGATCACCGGTAAGGGTTCGAAGCTCGATCAGTTTATCGCCATCATGAAGCCGCTCGGGTTGGTCGAAATCTGCCGTACCGGAGTGGCGGCGATGAACCGCGGCCCGCAGGGGATGTAATCGTCCTGCTCGCATTGATTAGGGGAACGGCATGACCTTCGACGCATTCTTCGCCCTGCTGGTTTATGCCTTCGTGACCTCGATCACGCCGGGTCCGAACAATTTCATGCTTTTGGCCTCGGGTGTGAACTTCGGCTTGGTCAAGACCGTGCCACACATGCTCGGCATCGGCTTCGGCTTCCTCGTGCTGTTGCTTGCCGTAGGCTTCGGGCTTGGGGCCGTGTTGACGGCCTTTCCGGTGCTGCATACCGGGTTGAAGATCGCCGGCGGCCTCTACCTGCTTTATCTGGCCTGGAAGATCGCCATGTCGCGCTCGCTCGGCGTCGAAGGCGAGGCGAAGGGCCAGCCGATGCGCTTCATCGAGGCTGCGGCTTTCCAGTGGGTCAATCCTAAGGCCTGGGTGATGGCGATTACGGCCATGGCCGTCTATACCAATCCGGAACGCCCGTTTGTGTCCGTGGTGCTGATCGCGGCCGCTTTCGCCGTCGTCATGCTGCCGAGCATTTCGACTTGGGCCGGTTTCGGCATGGCGCTGCGCGGTTTTCTGGCTGATGCGGTGCGGCTCAAATGGTTCAACATCGCCATGGGCGTGATGCTTGCGGCGACGCTGTGGCCGATGCTGCGTTAGCTGCCGTTTTATTGTGCACTGCACATTAAATCTTCGTAATGACGGCTTTTGGCCCTTTTTCGCCTTCGGCATTCTCTATTATCTGGCAAAAGCGCGGCAAGAGGCTGCGAGTTGAGCTAGACTGCGGCCACCGGATAGCGGCGTGTCGGATCGAGAGGCCTTTTGTCGATGCGCGGAAAGATCGTATTTGCGGTGATTGCTGCAGCCTGCGTTGCCGCGGCGGCGTGGCTTTATCATTCGCCCACCGCAATGAGCGGTCTTCAGCAGATGCTGTCGGCGAAGCAGACGACGGCGGCGGCGGACAAGCCCGCTGCAGCGGCAAATGCCGCGCGTTCGACTTCGGTGGTTGCCGCCACCGCCTCGACGGCCGATTTCCCGGTCCGGCGCTATGCCATCGGCTTTGTGTCCTCTCCCGCCGTGGTCAGCATCAACGCACGGGTCTCAAGCCAGATCGTCGCAATCGCGGTCAAGGACGGACAGATGGTGAAGGCCGGCGACCTTCTGTTCTCGCTGGACGATCGCTCATTGAAGGCCCAATTGGCACGCGATCAGGCGACGCTCGCAAAAGACCAGGCGCTGCTTGCCAGCGCCACGGCCGATCTTCAGCGCGCCAAAAATCTCGTCGCCAGGCAGGCCGGAACACAGCAGACCTATGATCAGGCCGTCGCGGCGCAGAAATCCGCCGCGGCCACTGTCGACGCCGATAAGGCGACGATCGATGCGGACGAGGTCCAGCTTGGCTTTGCCACGATCAAAGCGCCGATTTCCGGCAGGCTTGGCGCGGTCAGCGTCGCGGTCGGCGACCTCGTCACCACCAGCAACGGCAGCAGCACGTCGACGCCGCTGGTGACGATCACGCAGGTCGACCCGCTGCAGGTGAACTTCAATCTTCCGGAAAGCGATCTTGCCTTACTGCACAAGGCGCTGGCGGCGCCGCAGCAAGGCGCGGTGACGCTGACCAAGGACGGCGACCCGAAGCCGATCGGCAAGGGAACGCTGGATTTCGTCGATTCCAGCGTGGACACGGCATCCGGCACCATCGCAACGCGGGCCAGCGTGCCCAACGCCGATCTTTCGCTGTGGCCGGGCCAATATGTAAATGTTGTGCTCGATGCCGGCATCATGCCGCAAATGACGTCCGTTCCGACGGTCGCCGTCCAGCCCAGCCAGAAGGGGCCGTTCGTCTATGTGATCAAGCCGGACAACACCGTTGAAATGCGGCCCGTGCAGGTCGCGCTGACAGAAGGCGCCAACACCGCGATCAGCCAAGGATTGGAAAGCGGCGAGCGTGTCGTCGTCGAAGGCCAGACCAAGCTGAAAAACGGCGCGGCTGTCCGCGAAGGCAAGGCCTCGACCGGTACCGACGACCAGGCGACTCCGAAGGTCGCGGAGGCCGACAGGACGGGCGGAACACAGCCATGATTTCCGAATTCTGCATCCGCAGGCCCGTCGCCACGCTGCTCATGTCGTTCGCCTTGGTTCTGGGCGGGCTATTTGCTTACAAATTCCTGCCGGTCGCGGCGCTGCCAAGCGCGGAATTTCCGGTTGTCAACGTCTCGGCCTCGCTGCCTGGGGCCTCGCCGGAAACCATGGCGACCTCGGTGGCAACGCCGCTGATCAAGCAGTTTGCCACTATCGCCGGCATCGATTCGATCTCGACGACCAATTCGCTCGGCACGACCTCGATCGCCATTCAGTTCGTGCTCAACCGCGACATCGATGCAGCCGCCGCCGATGTGCAGGCGGCGATCGCACGCACGCAACGACAATTGCCGCCGGAGATGACCAGCCCGCCGAGCTATCGCAAGGTCAATCCAGCCGACGCGCCGATCCTGCTGATGTCGCTGGTCAGCGACACCATTCCGCTGACCGATCTCGATGCCTTTGCCGAGAATGTGATTTCGCCGTCGCTGTCGACGATCGACGGCGTTGCGCAGGTTTCGATCTACGGCCAACAGAAATATGCCGTCCGCGTCCAGATCGATCCGACGGCGCTCGCCGCACGCGGCATCTCGATCGACCAGCTGCAGACGGCCATTGCCTCGGCCAACAGCAACACGCCGCTCGGTGTGCTCAAGAACAACAAACAGCAGCTGACCATCACGGCGAACACGCAGCTGACCAACGCGGCGGGATTCTCCAACATCATCATCGCCACCAAGAACGGCCATCCGGTGCGGCTCGGCGAGGTGACCCGCGTCATCGATTCGGTCGAGACCACGACGACGGCAAGCTGGTATGACGGCACCCGCGCCATCATCATGGCGGTGCAGCGTCAGCCGGATGCCAATACCGTCGATGTCGTCGACCGCGTCAAGGCGATGCTGCCTTCCTTCGAGGGTCAGATGCCGGCAGCTGCGAGCATCCAGTTGCTCAACGATCGCTCGACATCGATCCGCGAGGCGGTCGACGACGTGCAGTTCACGCTCCTGCTCACTATCGCGCTGGTGGTGATGGTGATCTTCCTGTTCCTGCGCCGGGTGACGGCGACGGTGATCCCGGCCGTGGCGGTGCCGATTTCGCTCATCGCCACTCTGGGCGTGATGTACCTGTTCGGCTTTTCCATCGACAACATCTCGCTGATGGGACTGACGCTGGCGGTCGGCCTCGTCGTCGACGACGCCATTGTCATGCTGGAAAATATCTTCCGGCATATGGAGGAGGATGGGCTCTCGGCAATGGAGGCGTCGCTCAAGGGCGCCCGCGAAATCGGCTTCACCATCATCTCGATCTCGATCTCGCTGGTCGCCGTGTTCATTCCCGTGCTTTTGATGGGCGGCGTGATCGGGCGCATCTTCAACGAGTTCGCGGTGGTGGTGACGGTCGCCATCCTGGCATCGATGTTCGTCTCGCTGACGCTGACGCCGATGCTGTGCTCGCGGCTATTGTCGTTATCGAAAGCCGAGCAGAAAGCAGCGCACGGTGAAGGCCATAGACAAAACGTCTTCATGCGGGGCTATGACCGGCTGCTGACATTCTGCCTGCGCCACAATTTCCTGGTTTTCCTTGTCTTCCTGGTAACCGCCGGGCTGTCGGTGTGGCTGATCCAGATATCGCCGAAGGGCTTCTTCCCGCAGGAGGATATCGGCCAGGTCTCGGTGACGACCATCGCGCGCCAGGACATTTCGTTCGACGCCATGGTGAAGCTGCAGGGGCAAGTGGCTGATGTCTTCACCCATTCGCCCTATGTCGCGCATGTCGGCTGGTCGGCGGGCAGCGGAAACAATGCGCTCAACCAGGGCCAGCTCTTTGTGCAGCTGAAGGACAAGGACCAGCGCCCCAACATCGACAAGGTGCTTTCGGATCTGCGGCGCCAGCTTGCCAATGTGCCCGGCATCGAAACCTACATGCAGCCGGTGCAGAACCTGCGGCTCGGCGCGCGTTCTTCGGCGAGTGCCTACCAGCTTGCCGTGCAGGGCCTCGATACCGGCCTGACGAACGTCTGGGCGCAAAGGCTGACGGACGCAATGGCCGCCGATCATGCCGCCTTCACCGACGTGACCAATGACCTGCAGAACAACGCGCTACAGGCGACGCTGGTGATCGACCGCGACAAGGCGGCGAACCTCGGCGTCGATACCGACACGCTGCGCTCCAGTCTCTATGGCGGTTTCGGCACCCAGCAGGTGTCGACCATCTTCGGCTCGGCCGACAGCTACGACGTGATCATGGAGCTCGACCCGAAGATCGAGTGGTCGCCCGAGCGGATGCTGGCCATCAAGGTGAGAACGGCGAGCGGCAGCCTGGTGCCGCTCGGTGCGTTCGCTCGCGTCGATCGGACCGCCGGTGCTTTGACCGTCAACCAGCTCGGCCAGCTTCCGGCTGTGACCATCTCCTACAATCTGCCGCAGGGCGTGGCCCTCGGCGACAGCGTGAGCCACATCAACGCGCTGAAGGACAAGATCGGCATGCCGCCGACGATCTCGACCGCCTTCTCGGGCACGGCGAAGACGTTCCAGGATTCGCTTTCCAACCAGGGGCTGCTGATCGGCGGCGCGATCCTGACCATCTATATCGTGCTCGGCATGCTCTATGAGAGCTTCATCCATCCGCTCACCATCCTGACCGGGCTTCCATCGGCGGTGCTCGGCGCGCTGGTGGCGTTGCGGCTGGCGGGGATGGATCTGTCGGTGATCGCGGTGATCGGCATCCTGATGCTGATCGGCATCGTCAAGAAGAACGGCATCATGATGATCGACGTGGCGCTGGAACTCAGGCGCGAGGGGATGTCGCCTGTCGAATCCATCCACAAGGCCTGCCTGATGCGCTTCCGGCCGATCATGATGACTACGCTTGCCGCGCTGATGGGTACCATCCCGATCGCGCTCGGCACCGGCGCCAGCGCGGAATTGCGCCAGCCTCTCGGCGTGGCGGTGGTCGGCGGCCTTGTCGCCTCGCAGGCACTGACGCTGTTCGTCACGCCCGTCATCTACGTCTACATGGAGCATTTTTCCGGCTGGCTCGTCAGCGTATGGGCGGGGCACCGGGGCGAGCCGAGCCCGGTCGAGGCGGTCGACCAGCCGTCACTGTTCGACGACGAGGAAGAACCGGTGCCGCAGAAGGCGGCAGCCGAATAGCACTGGCCCAAGCCGTGGTGCTTGCGGCCGGAGGTCCGCGATCGTAATTTGATGCCATGCTGCACAATCACGACCACGACAACGAGCTTGATGCTTTTGCGGCGCGTGTGCGCGCACTGGAGACGATTCTCACCCGCAAGGGGCTGATCGATCCAGCGGCGATCGACGTCATCGTCGATACCTACGAAACCAAGGTCGGGCCGCGCAACGGCGCAAAGGTGGTGGCGAAGGCCTGGGTTGATCCCGGGTTTGCCGCATGGCTGAAGCGTGATGCGACGGCGGCCATCGAATCGCTCGGCCACACCGGCCGGCAAGGCGAACACATGCAGGCGGTGTTCAACACGGCCGACACGCACAACCTCGTCGTCTGCACGCTATGCTCCTGCTATCCATGGTCGGTGCTCGGCCTGCCGCCGGTCTGGTACAAGGCGCCGCCCTACCGTTCGCGCGCGGTGATCGATCCGCGCGGCGTGCTCGACGAATTCGGGCTGACCTTGCCGGCGACGACGGCAATCCGGGTGTGGGATTCGACCGCCGAGCTGCGCTATCTGGTGGTGCCGATGCGGCCCAGGGACACAGAGGGCTGGGATGAGGCGCGGCTCGCCGATCTGGTGACGCGCGATGCCATGATCGGCACGGCGCTGGCGCGGGAACCGGCATGAACGGGCCGCAGGATCTCGGCGGCCAGATGGGTTTCGGGCCGGTCGCGCCTGAACAGGACGAACCCTATTTCCATGCCGATTGGGAAAGGCGGGCGCTGGGCGTGACGTTGTGCGCCGGCGCCATGGGCGCCTGGAACATCGACGAGAGCCGGCACGCGCGGGAATCGCTGCACCCGGCCGACTACTATGCGTCGAGTTATTACGAAATCTGGATCAAGGCGCTGGAGGTGTTACTCAAACGCCATGGTTTCGTCAGCGACCGCGATCTGGCCAGGGGCGATGCGGTCGACCCGGTAGCGACACCCAAGCGGGTCCTGAAGGCGCAAGACGTTTCGGCGGTGCTGGCCAAGGGCGGGCCTTGCGACCGGCCGGTCGCCGTCCCGCCGCGATTCAAGGCAGGCGACCTCGTGCGAACCAAGAACTTTCATCCGACCGGCCACACCAGGCTGCCGCGTTACGCGCGTGGCAAGCGAGGCGTCATCGAGGCCATGCGTGACGGCTTCGTTTTTCCCGACACCAATGCGCACGGCCAGGGCGAAAACCCGCAATGGGTCTATACGGTGGCCTTCACCGGCAGCGAAATCTGGGGCGAGGGCGCCGACCCGACACTTGTCGTGTCGATCGATGCCTGGGAGAGCTATCTTGAAGCGGCGTGAGACGGGCTCAGTCGCCATCGCGCTGCCCGCCGGTGTCGAGGCGCCAGTCTTCGCCCAGCCGTGGCAAGCAGAGGCCTTCGCCATGACGGTGGCGCTACACGACAACGGGCTGTTTTCGTGGAGCGAATGGGCGGACGCCTTGTCGGCCGAGGTGAAGCGGCCGGGCGCCGCGCGCGACGGTCATGACTATTACAAGCACTGGCTGGCCGCGCTAGAAAAGCTGCTTTCGGCCAAAGGCGTTGCCGGTAGGAGCGACGTCGACAGCCTTGCTGCTGCCTGGGAACGGGCCGCGCATGCTACGCCGCATGGCAAGCCGATCCTGCTGGAGAACGATCCACAGCGGGCTGGGTAAGCTGTCGTCGCCCGGCGTTGTTCTCTTTACGTTCCTCTTCGTCGCTGATAGCCTGGCCCTGTCGCAGCAGCGTAATTGCAGGCGATGAAGTTGATGGTGACGGCAGTCACCTTGTCTTTCCCTCGCGAATCCGGTCTGTCGCGCTGATGGAATTCTCCCCTCAACAAGACGAGGCGCTGAAGGCGGTGGCCGGCTGGTTGAAAGCCGGCAAGCCGCAGCTGTTCCGGCTGTTCGGCTATGCCGGCACCGGCAAGACGACGCTGGCGCGCTATTTCGCCGAGCATGTCGACGGCCAGGTGCAGTTCGCCGCCTTTACCGGCAAGGCGGCGCAGGTGCTGCGTTCCAAGGGCGCGGTCAATGCCCGCACAATCCATTCGCTGATCTACCGGCCGAAAGGCGAGGAATCGGTAGCGGACGAGGTGACCGGCAAAACCTCGATGTCGCCGACCTTTTCGCTCAACCGGCAGAGCCCGATCTCGCGGGCCAAGCTCGTCGTCATCGACGAATGCTCGATGGTCGACGAGCAGCTTGGCCGTGACCTGATGAGCTTCGGCACGCCGATCCTGGTGCTTGGCGATCCCGGCCAGTTGCCGCCGATCTCCGGCGGCGGCTTCTTCACCGACCATGAGCCGGACATTCTGCTCACCGAAATCCATCGCCAGGCGCGCGACAACCCGATCATCCGGCTTGCGCTCGATGTGCGCGAGGGCCGCGAGTTCATGCGCGGCGACTATGGCGCGGCGCAAGTGATCGGCAAGGAAGACGTCACCCAGGAATTGGTGCTGAAGGCGGACCAGGTGCTGGTCGGCACCAACCGCACGCGCCGTCGCTATAATCAGCGGCTGCGCGAGCTGAAGGGGTTCAACGCCGATTATCCGCAAGCCGGCGACAAGCTGGTCTGCCTGCGCAACGATCCAGCCAAGGGGTTGCTCAACGGCTCGCTGTGGAAGGTGATGACCTCGTCGCGCGAGACGGTCAAGCCCGGCATCAATCTGCTGGTCTCGCCGGAGGAAGACGATCCGGATCGCGGCGTCGCCAAGATCAAACTGCTCAAGGCGGCGTTCGAAGATCCGGACGCCGACATTCCCTGGCAGCAGAAGAAGCGCTTCGACGATTTCGATTATGGCTACGCGCTGACCGTGCACAAGGCGCAGGGGTCGCAGTGGAACGAGATCGTGCTTTTCGACGAAAGCTGGGCATTCAAGGAAACCCGGCAGCGTTGGCTCTACACCGCCATCACGCGCGCGGCCGAACGGCTGACGATCGTCCGATAGGGCGGCCGTATCAGCGCTGGGCGATCGGTCTGGCGCCAAGCCATTCCCAGGCGGCGGTTTCGTCCTTAGCCTCGAAATGCCGGAGTTCGATAGGCAAAGAGGCTGGCAAGAAGGCTCTTGCCTCCGCTATCCAGTTCGGCTCACCGACCGCCGCGCAGCGGCCGATATGCTCCACCGCGTGAGCTATGCCCTGTTCGATCGTCTCGTCCGATACGTCGGTCCAGTCGACACCCTCATGATCGATCAGGCGCACCAGCACGTCGATTTTCGTGTGCAGCGCGTAGGCTGCCTCCAGCAATCCGAACAGGTTTTCGGCATCAGCCGCTGCGACATGGCCGACGACATCGATGGCGAAGAGGTCTTCGCGATCGGTATCGATGCGGCGGATCGCCGGCACGGCATCGAGAAAATTCAACAGGAAACTCCTTGCGCTCGATTTTCTTCGTTCCCCTGGAACACCTGAAACCCTCTGTCTGTTCCCCTTAAAGGCGCTATAGATGCGCGCCGAGATCAGCCTGGAACCGTGCAAATGCCTGCAAAGCTTTCCGTCAACCTCAATGCCATCGCCATGCTGCGCAACCGGCGCGACCTGCCGTGGCCAAGCGTGACGGGGCTCGGACGCATCGCCCTTGCCGCCGGTGCGCATGGGCTGACGGTGCACCCGCGACCCGACGAGCGGCACACCAGGCATTCCGATCTGCCTGAGATCAGGGCGCTGATCGACGACGAGTTCCCGAGTGCGGAATTCAACATCGAGGGCTATCCGACCGAGGAGTTCCTGGCGCTTGTGGAAAAGCATCAGCCGGAACAGGTGACGCTGGTGCCCGACGACCCGGTGCAGGCGACTTCCGACCATGGCTGGAACTTCGCCGCCGGGGCTGCGTTCCTGACACCGGTCGTCAAGCGCCTGAAGAAGGGAGGCTTTCGCGTATCGCTCTTTTCCGATCCGGATCCCGATGGCGTGAAAGCCGCTCGCGACACCGGCGCCGACCGGATCGAACTCTACACGGGTCCATATGGCAGCTATCATTCCGATTCGGCAAAAGCGGCGAAGGAATTGGAGAAATTGGGAAAGACGGCGGATGCCGCACTTGCTGCAGGGCTCCAGGTCAATGCCGGGCACGACCTTGTGGTGAGCAATTTGCCGGCACTGGCCAGGCGCATCCCGGCATTGGCCGAAGTGTCGATCGGACATGGGTTGACAGCCGATGCGTTGGAGTATGGCATGGCCGCAACGGTCAGGCGGTTTCTGAAGGCTTGTGGCTGGTAGAGAGAGGCGAGCCGATAGGCCGTGCGTTCCCGGCATGGCAGCGCGTCCTTTCCACCCCGCAGCATAGAGCACCGCACGTCTATGGGAGTGTCGTCCATGGCCCTTGCTCACGCCGGTAGCGAGGCAGAACCCATCGAGCAATCCAGCCACTCCACCGTCGAGCAGCACAGCACCAAGGTGCTGATGCTGGGCGCGCTGGGCGTGGTTTACGGCGATATCGGCACCAGCCCAATCTATGCATTTCGGGAAGCGCTGCACGCATCGTCGGGACCGGTAGCCCGCAACGACGTCCTTGGCGTGCTGTCGCTTATCGTCTGGGCGCTGACGATCATCGTCACGATAAAGTACGTCGCTTTCGTTCTCAGAGCCGACAACAAGGGCGAGGGCGGCACGCTGTCGCTGATGTCGCTTGCGCGCAGCGCTTATCCCAATGGAGCCAAGCTCATCCTGGGGATCGGGCTGTGCGGCGCGGCGCTGTTTTTCGGCGACGCCATTATAACGCCGGCCATCTCCGTGCTTTCGGCGGTCGAAGGCCTGGAAGTGGTGACCCCGACGCTGGAAACCTATGTGGTTCCGATCACGCTGGTCATCCTGGCAATGCTTTTTGCCGTGCAACGCTTTGGCACCGGCAGGGTGGCGGCCGTGTTCGGACCGGTGACGGCAGTGTGGTTCCTGGCGATCGGCGCCGCCGGGGTGTACCATCTGCTGGACGACCCGTCGGTCCTGCTGGCGATCAATCCCTATTACGCGGTCGCTTATCTGGCCAATACGCCCACCGGTGCCTTCGTCACGGTCGGGGCGGTGTTCCTGGCGGTCACCGGGGCCGAAGCCCTCTATGTCGACCTCGGTCATTTCGGGCGCAGGCCGATCGTGCTGGCATGGTTTTCCGTGGTGTTCCCTTGTCTGCTCCTCAACTATTTCGGACAAGGCGCGTTCGTTCTGGCCAACGGCGGCAAACCCACCAATCCATTCTTCCAGATGCTGCCTGATTGGGCGCTGATGCCCATGGTTGGGCTGGCCACGGCAGCGACCGTGATCGCCAGTCAGGCGGTGATCTCCGGCGCTTTCTCGCTGACCCGCCAGGCGGTGCAGCTCAATCTGCTTCCGCGCATCGAGGTGCAGCATACGTCCGAAATGCAATCCGGCCAGATCTACATGCCGCGCGTCAATCTGGTGGTTGCGCTGGGCGTGATGTTGCTGGTGGTCGGCTTTGGCGGTTCGAGTTCGCTGGCTTCCGCCTATGGCATTTCGGTGACTGGCGAAATGCTGATGACAACCATCCTGCTGTTTGTCGTGATGCGGTTCCGGTGGAAATGGCAGCTTGCACTGGCGGCGGCGCTCACACTGCTGTTTGGCACGATCGATACCGGATTTTTCCTCGCAAACATCGTCAAGATCCTCGAAGGCGGGTGGGTCTCGATAACAGTCGCTTGCGCCATGGGGCTGATCATGTCCACGTGGATCCGCGGCACCCGCTATTTGTTCGAAAAGACCCGCCGGAACGAGATTCCGCTCGATTTCCTTGCCGGCAATCTGCTGAAGAAGAAGCCGCATCTGGTGTCGGGCACCGCAGTGTTCCTGACCAGCGATCCGCTGAGCGCGCCGACCGCGCTGATGCACAGCCTCAAGCACTACAAGGTGCTGCACGAGCAGAATGTCATCCTTTCGGTGGTGACGGCACCGCAGCCGGTTGTGCCCGACAGCGAGCGCGTCAAGATGGAGACGGTCAACGAACTGTTCATGCGGGTGACGCTGACCTTCGGCTATATGGAGCAGCCCAACATCCCGCGTGCGCTGGCGATCTGCCGCAAGCAGGGCTGGAAGTTCGACATCATGACGACATCCTTCTTCCTGTCGCGGCGCTCGCTCAAGGCCTCGCCCAATTCCGGCATGCCGGTCTGGCAGGACAAGCTGTTCATCGGGCTGGCGCGCACGGCGGCCGATGCGACGGAATATTTCCAGATCCCGACCGGACGCGTGGTCGAGATCGGGACGCAGGTGGCTATTTAAAAACGTGTCCGTTGCGACATTCCAGGTAGTCTGCCGATGGGACTGAGTCTGCCAAGTCGTGGACGACTCGCAATATCGGGACGGAGCCATTACGTGACGGCACTTGATATTGCAGCGCAGCAAGCGTAGAGCACCGCCCGCTTATCGGAGTGTCGTCCATGGCCCTTGCCAATGCTGGTAACGAGGCAGAACCTGTCGAACAATCAAGCCATTCTGAGGTCGAGCAGCACAGCACCAAGGTGCTGATGCTGGGCGCACTCGGTGTGGTTTACGGCGATATAGGCACCAGCCCGATCTATGCATTCCGAGAGGCGTTGCATGCATCAGCCGGCGGCAACGTCGCCAACCGTGGCGACATCCTGGGCGTACTCTCGCTGATCATCTGGTCGCTGACGATCACCGTCACCATCAAATACATCATGTTCGTGCTTCGTGCCGACAATCGCGGCGAGGGCGGGGTGCTGTCGCTGATGGCGCTGGCGCGCAACAGTTTCCCGACGCGCTCGGCGGTGATCCTCGGCATCGGCATTGTCGGCGCGGCGCTTTTTTTCGGCGACGCAGTCATTACGCCGGCGATCTCGGTACTATCGGCGGTCGAAGGCATGAATGTCGTCACGCCGACATTCCAGCCCTATGTGGTGCCGCTGACGCTGGCCATCCTGGCGATCGTGTTTGCGGTACAGCGGTTCGGCACCGGCGGCGTAGGATTGGTGTTCGGGCCAGTCACGGCGCTGTGGTTCCTGGCCATCGGCCTTTCCGGCATTAACCACATCATCGCCGATCCGGAAATCCTGCTGGCGATCAGCCCGCATTACATCGTGTCGTTCCTGGTCAACTCGCCCGACGTCGCCTTCGTCACTGTTGGTGCGGTCTTCCTCGCCGTCACCGGCGCTGAGGCGCTCTATGCCGATCTCGGCCATTTCGGCCGCAAGCCGATCGTGCTCGCCTGGCTGGCAATTGTGTTCCCTTGTCTGTTGCTCAACTATGTCGGGCAAGGTGCCTTCGTGCTCGCAAATGGCGGTGTTGTCGGCCATCCCTTCTTTGAGATGAACCAGGGCTGGACGCTTATTCCGATGGTCGTGCTGGCGACGGCGGCGACCGTCATCGCCAGCCAGGCGGTGATCTCCGGCGCTTTCTCGCTGACCAGGCAGGCGGTGCAGCTCAACATGCTGCCGCGTTTCGTCATCCAGCACACGTCGGAAAAACAGTCGGGCCAGATCTATCTGCCGCGCATCAACCTGATGCTGGCGCTGGTGGTGATGTTGCTGGTGGTCGGCTTCGGCGAATCCAGCCGCCTGGCCTCGGCCTACGGTATTTCGGTGACCGGCAACATGCTGGTGACGAACATACTGCTTTTTGTTGTAATGACGCGCATCTGGAAATGGCCGCTCGGCGTCGCGGTCGCCTTGATGGCGGTGTTCGCCTTCGTCGATACCGGCTTCTTTGCAGCCAACATAGTCAAGGTGTTTGAAGGGGGCTGGTCCTCGCTTGCCATTGCCGCAGTTATTGTGCTGACCATGTGGACCTGGATCCGCGGCACCCGCTATTTGTTCGAAAAGACCCGCCGGAACGAGATCCCGCTGGATTTCCTCGCCGGCAATCTGCTGAAGAAGAAGCCGCATCTGGTGTCGGGCACCGCAGTGTTCCTGACCAGCGATCCGCTGAGTGCGCCGACGGCGCTGATGCACAGCCTCAAGCACTACAAGGTGCTGCACGAACAGAACGTCATCCTTTCGGTGGTGACGGCGCCGCAGCCTGTCGTGCCCGACAGCGAGCGCGTCAAGATGGAGACGGTCAACGAGCTGTTCATGCGGGTGACGCTGACCTTCGGCTACATGGAGCAGCCCAATATCCCGCGCGCGCTGGCGATCTGCCGCAAGCAGGGCTGGAAGTTCGACATCATGACGACATCCTTCTTCCTGTCGCGGCGCTCGCTCAAGGCATCGCCCAATTCCGGCATGCCGGTCTGGCAGGACAAGCTGTTCATCGGGCTGGCGCGCTCGGCGGCCGATGCGACGGAATATTTCCAGATCCCGACCGGACGCGTCGTCGAGATCGGGACGCAGGTGGCTATCTAAACAAACGGCCGTGCCCCTTGAGGGCACGGCCATTGTGAGGCTCAGCTCACCAGAGCCGCCTTGTTTGCTTCAAGAAATTGCTTCAGCGGCTGCGGCTTCCTGCCGGACAGCGTCTCGACCGCGTCGGTCACCATGCTGATGCGACCGGAGCGGGTGTTGGTATCGAAGGAAACGATAACGGGGGCGAAAGCCTCGGGAACGCCGGCTGCCTTCAATCCCTCGGTCAGCGCTTCATCCGAAAGCTGGACAACTTCGATCGGCTTGCCGGTGATCTCGGTGACGAGGGCTGCAATTTCGGCCATCGTGTGGGCCTTGGGGCCGGTCAGCGTGTATGTCGTGCTTTCGGTTGCGCTCGAAGCGAGGCCGGCGGCAATCGCGGCAGCCATATCGTCGCGCGCGCCGTGGGCAATGCGGCCGTCTCCAGCGGACGTGTACCACTGCCCAGAGGCGATGGCGTGCGGCAGCGCCAGGAACAGGTTCTCCTGATACCAGCCGTTGCGGAAGATGGTGGAGGGGATACCGCTCGCCTTGATCGCCTGCTCGGTGCCGTGGTGATCGGGCGCAAACAGCACCGGCGATCCTGGCTCCGGATTGGGCATCGATGTGTAGAGCAGATGCGAAACACCCGCGCTTTTTGCGGCGGCGACCGCGGTCTCATGTTGCTTCAGGCGCTTGCCCGGAATGGCGAGCTCGTTTGTCGAAATGATCAGAACCCTGTCGGCGCCGGTAAATGCATTGGCCAACGATGCGGTGTCGTCGAAGTCGACCGTCCTGATGGTGACGCCTCGGGCTGCCAGATCGGCCAGATTTTCCGGATTGCGGGTAGCGGCGATGATGCGCTGAGGGGAGACCTTGAGCGTGTCAAGCAGATGATTGATGACGCCGCGGCCAAGCTGGCCGGAGGCGCCGGTGACGAGAAGGGTGTCGGTCATGAAAGGTCCTGACGTTGCGCCGGAGCGGCGGGTGCATATGTTAGTCTCAAAAAGAGACCAGCACTAAAATAGGAATTGACCCATCCTCGTAAAGAAGGCAGTTTTGCGGGAGGTAGGCACAGCCAGGGAACCAGCCATGGACGGCAAGATCGTCAATCTGAGATCGAAGCTCGAGATCTACAAAGCAGGCAGCGGTGGCGGAAACCTTGCGGATTGCCCGGTTCGCGACGTGATCCAGGGCATAAGCAACAAATGGAGTTCGCTGCTGATGGAGGCCTTGGCCGAGAAGCCGTACCGCTTTGGCGAGTTGCGGCGCCTCGTGCCCGATATTTCACAGCGCATGCTCACCCAGACGCTGCACGATCTGCAGCGCGACGGCTATGTGCATCGCGAGGTTTTTCCGACCAAACCGCCGAGCGTTGAATACAGCCTCACCGATCTCGGGCGCTCGATGTTTGGACCCTTGCACCAGCTGATCCAATGGGCCGAGCTCAATCACGGCGCTGTACGCGAGGCGCGGAAGGTTTTCGATGCTGCCGAAGGCTGAGTCTCAAGGCCGAGACAGCGGCTTGATTTAGCGACAACGCTGAAGGATTGTCCGGCCTGGGTCGGGTCGGGCAAATGGGCAATTCTCTGGACATCGCGATTGCCGGCGCGGCGATCAGTTACGCGCTCATCGGAACGGACGTATCGATACTGCGCTGGAGGCTTGCGTCCGCGACAGGCTGGTGGCCAGTGGCAAGCATTCCGCCGGAAACGAATATCCTTGCCTCGATGATTACCGGCACTGTGATCAATCCATTCAAGCCGATCGGGCTTGCGGAAGCCCGGTGGCCGGATCGTTTCGGCGGATGATTTCCGAAAGGTGCGAGCCCTTCGCCTGTAGGAATGTATGGAGGCGTTGCGGATAATCGGGAGCGACCGCGTCCTTCACGGATGGGCGTTTGCGCAACGCCTCGCGCCACACCTGGACATGCGGCTTTCCGTCCAGGATGCCGAAATCGCCGATCCGGTCGAAGACGTCGAAATAGCGGAAAATCGGCCCGTAGACCGCGTCGACCAGTGAAAAGCGCTCACCGGCGAACCACGGCCCAACCGCGCCATTCGCCAGTTCCACTTCCAGGCGATCGAACACCGCCGATAGCGCCTCGCTTTCGGCGAGCAACGCGGCTTCCGTAGGCGCTGAATAGAAGCGACCGATGGCGCTGAGGATTGCCGAGCCAAACTCGATCCAGGCGCGATGTCGGGCACGGGCATAGGGATCGGTGGGATGCAGCGGATTGGGCTGGGTTTCCTCGAGGAATTCGAGGATGACGAGCGATTCGAAGATCACCGTTTCCTGGCCGTCATGCTCAACGCGAAGCAGCGGCACCTTGCCGAGCGGCGATATCGCCTTGAACCAGGCAGGCTTGTTGGCGAGATCGACGGCGATGCGCTCGAACGGCACGCCCTTTTCGCGAAGCGAAATCGCCGCGCGCTGCACATAGGGACAAACATGGTGGCTGACGAGGATGAGCTTGTCGGTCATCTCACTCTCCCCAGACATAGTTCAAGGCGCCGTTCTCGACGCGGGTGGAGAGGAACATCAGGCGGGAGCCCTTCGGCGCTGGGCCTTCGAGGCGATCACCGTTCGCCATGTCGAACGAGGCGCCGTGCCATTGGCAGACGAGCTTGCCGTCCTTGCAGTCGAGCGGGCCACCGAAGTGCAGGCAGACGTTGGCGGCGGCGCGGATACGCTCGCCGCTGCCGTAGACATGGACCTCGCGGCCGAAAAACGGAGCGATCAGGCTGCCTGTTTCCGGAATGTCGGCGATCCTGCAGATTTCATGCTTCATCGGAATTGCCTCTCATGATTGATGCGATTGCATCTATATAGATGCATTTGCATCGATCGTCAAGCTTGATGCAGTTGCATCTATCGCCTACGATGTAATCATGACCGGGATTCCTTCACCTCCAGCAATCAAAGCCTGGGCCCGCCTGATGCGGGTTTCGCGCCAGTTGTTGGAACGAGCCGAGGACGCGCTGAAGGACAGTGGCCTGCCGCCGCTTGCCTGGTACGACGTGCTGCATGAGCTTGCCGAGGCGGGCGAGGGCGGATTGCGGCCGTTCCAACTCACCGAGCGCACCCTGTTTGCGCAATACAACATCTCGCGGCTGCTGGCGCGGCTCGAAGCCGACGGGCAGGTCGAGAAGCTTCCAGTTGCCGATGACGGCCGCGGGCAAACCATCCGCATCACCGGCAAGGGGCGCGAGACGCGCCGCCGCATGTGGGTCGTCTACGGCCGCTCGATATCGGAGTTGGTCGGCTCCCAGCTTTCCAACGATGATCTGGACACGCTGTCGGCTCTGCTTGGGCGCCTGCGAGATCCGCCCGCCCTGGCGTGACACGCCTTCGTGCCGAAGATGGCGCGGATCTGCGAGGTCAGGCACTGCCCCAAAGGAATGCCAATGTCGCCAGAACCCCAAGCCCGACGCGGACCAGATGCAGATTGCCCCATTTGACGATCATTGTCCGAGCCTCAGGATTGACGGTGTTAGCGTCCATCACCTCCAGCAGCCGATTTGCCGGCATCATCACCAGCAGCGTCCATGGCCAAGGCAGGATGATCAGCACGGCGCCGGCCAGATAAGCGAGATTGCCGGTCTGCCACCACGCGACGAGGCCCAGAATACAGGCGATGACGGCGATCGAGGCCTGCATGGCGGCGCCGCGCTTGTAGGAAGGCTGCCATTCCTGCAGCAATGCTTTGTCATCGAGGCGAAGCCGCGCCGGCTGTTCGGCGACGCTGACGTAGATAGCCGCGCCTGCAAACACAGCGGCAACGGTCAAGGCAAGCAATCCGGCGAGCATGATCCGTGTCTCCCGTAATGCCCCGCATGGAGCAAGCTACAGAAATAAGGCTTGCGCCGGGTCGGGCAATACGCCATAAAGCCGAACCGTAACGTACGGTACGCGGTCGAGTTCGTATCTGAACTGCGGGTGAGTTCGCCTCCTGAGGAAAGACTGTGTTGCACGCTGTGACCGACATCGACACCAGCGAGACGCTGACGGAGCGGCAGAAGGCCGTGCTCGACGCCGCCCTTCGCCTGCTGGTCGAAGAGGGCGATCAGTTGACCATGACCGCCGTGGCGCGGCGGGCGAGCTGCTCGAAGGAGACGCTCTACAAATGGTTCGGCGATCGCGACGGGCTGTTGACGGCAACGGTGCAATGGCAGGCGTCCAAGGTGCGGGTAGTGCCGGTCGACCGCAAGGGACTCGATCTTGCCTCGCTGACGGCGAGCCTCGAACGCTTCGCTTCGGACTGGCTCAGGGTAATTTCGAGCGACACCTCGATCGCGCTGAACCGGGTGGCGGTCGGCCATGCTAGTTCGGGGAAGGACGATCTCGGCGCCATCGTGCTGGAGAACGGCCGCTTCGCGCTGGCCAGGCGGCTGAAGCCGGTGCTGGAGGCAGGCAAGGAAGCTGGTTTCCTCGAGTTTTCCGACGCTGAGATGGCTTTCCGCACCTTTTTCGGGCTGGTCGCCCGCGACGTGCAGATCCGCCTGCTGCTCGGCGACCGGCTGGAATTGACTGATGCGGCGATCGGCGGCGATGCCGTCCGGGCGACGCAGCAGTTTCTCGCTCTTTACGGGGCAAAAACCGGGCCGCAGGGCCTCTGAATTCAAAACGGGAAGGAAGAAAAATGCGTGTCTATTACGATCGCGACGCCGATCTCAACCTGATCAAAGGCAAGAAGGTTGCCATCATCGGCTATGGCAGCCAGGGCAGGGCGCATGCGCTCAACCTCAAGGATTCCGGCGTCAAGGATATCGCCATTGGCCTCAAGGCCGGCTCGGCGACCGCGAAGAAGGTCGAGGCCGACGGGCTCAAGGTGATGAGTGTGGCCGATGCCGCCAAATGGGCCGACCTGATGATGATGGCGACGCCCGACGAGCTGCAGGCCGACATCTACAGATCAGAGATCGCGCCGAACATCCGGGACGGCGCGGCGATCGCCTTCGCCCACGGCCTCAACGTGCATTTTGGCCTGATCGAGCCAAAAGCCTCGGTCGACGTCGTCATGATCGCGCCAAAGGGCCCGGGCCACACGGTGCGCGGCGAATACCAGAAGGGCGGCGGCGTGCCGTGCCTGGTCGCGGTCAACCAGGACGCTTCGGGCAATGCGCTCGATTTGGCGCTCTCCTACGCCTGCGGCGTCGGCGGTGGCCGTTCGGGCATCATCGAGACCAATTTCCGCGAGGAGTGCGAGACCGACCTGTTCGGCGAGCAGGTGGTGTTGTGCGGCGGTCTGGTCGAGTTGATCCGCGCCGGTTTCGAGACACTGGTGGAAGCGGGCTATGCGCCGGAAATGGCCTATTTCGAGTGCCTGCACGAGGTCAAGCTAATCGTCGACCTGATCTATGAAGGCGGCATCGCCAACATGAACTATTCGATCTCGAACACCGCCGAATGGGGCGAATACGTCTCGGGTCCGCGCATCATCACCGCCGAGACCAAGGCCGAGATGAAGCGCGTGCTCAAGGACATCCAGACTGGCAAGTTCACCTCGGAATGGATGCAGGAATACCGCGCCGGCATGTCGCGCTTCAAGGGCATCCGCCGCAACAACGACAGCCACCAGATCGAGGAAGTCGGCGCCAAGCTGCGCGCGATGATGCCGTGGATTTCCAAGAACAAGCTGGTCGACAAGGCCAAGAACTGAAGGAAATCCACGTTCGTTTCGTTACGCGTCCTCGGGCTTCGCCCTGCGGGCGCGTGGGAATTTCCAAGAACAAGCTGGTCGACAAGGCCAAGAACTGATCGCAATTTCATTGTCGATCAAGAAAGCCGGCGGAGCGATCCGCCGGCCTTTTTGCGTTGATTTCTCAGCAGGCGCGCTATTCCCGCTGTCGTGGTATGCGTGTGCAGGGCATGGCACAAAATGGCCAAGGGGGTGAGCGTTGGAACTCAAATTTCTGTTGGTCGGGTTTGCCGGCGCGGTTGCCGGCATGCTGTCCCTCGTCACCTTGCTGAAGTGGTGGGAGGTGAGGGCGGTCAGCCGCTGGTCTCCGACGCAGGGAAAGATCATCTCGTCGCGGGTCGAGGCTCGCGAGGTGACCAGTTCGGGATCCGGTTCGGACAGCAGAGGGTCGACCGAGATGCGCAACTTCCCGGCGATCACCTTCGAATACAAGGTGAACGGCAAGAAGTTTCGCAGTTCGCACTACAGCGTGCAGGAGAACCTTGGAAACTTTGCGGTGGCGGAAACCCTTGCGAAATTTCCAAACGGGGCCGGCGTAACCGTCTTCTACAATCCGGCCGATCCAGCCAAGGCCGTGATCGAACGCACCATGCCCGACGGTTCCTTCAAATTCATGGTCCAGCTTTCGGCCGGGTTGGTGGTCGGCGCGCTGGTATTGGTCTTCTCCGTTGGCGGCGTCCTGGAAGCGATCCGGCCGTTTTTGCCCAAGCCGCAGAACCTCGGCGCCGCGGCCCTGCTGCTTTTCATGGGATTGTTTGTCCTGCGCATGGGCTTTGCCCAGAAGTCACTTGCGGAACAGGCGGCCAAGTGGCCCATCACGGCAGGACGCATCGACGCCTCGGGCCTGCAGAAAGTCGAGACCCGCGACAGGTCCGGAGGCGGCTATCGGCCTTGGCACACAGTTTTCAAATCCCGCATCGTCTACAGCTATAGCGTTGCCGGCCAGCGCTACGCCGCCGATCGCATCGCTTTCGGCGCAAACGTGACGGCGTCGCTGCCGAGCCTCGTCAGCGGTCAATCGCAGCGCTACCTCGAGGGCGACAAGGTCGAGGTCTACTACGATCCCGCCAATCCGGCTGCAGCCGTTCTCGAATGCAGGGTGCGTGGGCTTTGGCTACTGTGGATCTGCGCCGCTGGCTTCCTTGGTGGAGCCGCGCTTCTGGTAGGCGTAATCTGAAGCTGCTGTTCTAGATGCTGCATATCCAGCGGAAGAAGGCACCTGTCGTCAGCATCTGACAAGAACTCCGCTGTCGAAGCCAGGCCAGGTCAATCTCACCGTCGTGCCATTGCCAACGATATGGACGAGACGCGAGAACGGCTCTTCGATCGTGGGATCAGAACCGTAGCATTGGCTGGCCCGCGCCACCCAGCCCGTGGATATCTTGCGAAACGTTGCGTGTTCGCAGCCGAAAGCAGGAACCGACAGTGCCTCAGGGTACAATGTGTAAACAGTCTGGCGTTGAACATCCGCGACGGCGGTACAGTTCGATCTGTCCCGGGACCATGTGCCCACATAGGGTTCCGTGGCAAAGGCGCTGCCGCACGAAAATGTTAAGATCGAAATGAGCATCAAGAGATTTCGCATCATCGATTTCTTTCTTTCGACCGGGCCTCGGGCCATGCTAAAGCATCGATGCTTAAACTTCACAATGCTGCTGCTCCAGGGACTCAAATGATCATCCGCAAAGCAGCAGCTATTTTTCTGAGCATGCTGAGCCTGTTGCAAGCAGCGAACGCGACAGAATGTTCGCTCAGCCACGCGACCTATCGCGAGCCGCGTTCGGGAGCGACGATACAGTTCCGGCCCATCGACCGCGAACCGGCCGCGCTGACGACAGAGGTCTTTTCGCTGATCGTGCCCAATACCCCCATTCGCCTGCCATCGGACATCACCTGGACCAATGGCAAGTACTCGTTTCCTGTGGGGACGATTCGGCACACCTGCAACGACGACGATCGTGAGGCGGGTCTCGAGGACGGCACCGGGCTGTGCAGAGTGTGGGATGGGCAGGTCTATGCGTTCAACGCAGGCGGTGCCGAGCAGTTGAGCTCCCTCGAAGCCTCGCCGGCACCAACAGGGTTGCTGCCGCCTGACTTTGGCGCGATTTTTACCGAATGGCCCGATTTCGCCAAAGCCAACCCCGATGGTTCAGCCTGGGATGCCTTTACCTTGCCGGGTTGCAGCGATGAATAGCAAGAGACTGCCGGCCTGCATCTGCGCCGTGCCGGTCCTTCTGGCCATGGCCATCGGGGCGCGTGCCGACCAAAGCAAGCCGTCGCGTCCGCCTGTCGACAAATGCACCTGGGAACGGCTGGCGGACAGAGATGTCGGGCTGGCTGCCTGGGTACAGCGCTGCGATTTCGGATTCCGCCAGATCCATTTCGAGCTTGGCGGCAATGCTCTTGCCATCAAATACAGCGATGGCGGGCCGGCCGATCCCGTCGTCGAAGTCTTCGATATGCTGCCGGGCGAGGCCGCTGGCGCCGCGTTGCAGCGAATATACTCGCAGAAGACCGAGAAGGCTGTCAGCACACGTTGCGTGCTCATGCCTTACACCGAAGGGGTCACGCCCACGGGCACCCTGCGGTATGTCTTCAGTCCCGATGCCGTTTATCTCAGTGAATTGAAAGCCGTTGCAGACCCTGACGAGGTCGGCGAACCGCCATGCGGCGAATGGGGCGAAGCCCCGGACGGCATTCAGTATTTCGAGGTACAATCACCCGAGCTGCGAAAGCTTCTGTTCATTCGCGTTGGCCAGGAGGAGCCGCTGTTTGACGAGCAGACACTGCAAGTCCTGCCACCCGGATAGGGCCGGGAACCTCAACCGTAGTGCCAGCTGGGCTTTGGTTCGGTGCCGGTGAACATCACCCCAATTCGGTCCTCGCGGCGCCAGCGGACCTCCGCCTTGTAGGCAATGCCGTCGGTTGGAACGTAGAGCAGGAACTCATCGGGCACGCGCGCGTCGATCGAGACCTTCAATTCGGCACCGCCGGCATGCATGTTGCGCAGCGTGCATGTGACCTCGGAGTTGGTCATGCCGGTCAGGATCGCCGCGCCCTTCAAGACGCGCTGCCGGCGTTTGTCCCTCTGTTCGTCCTCGGCCATCGTACGCAATCCAGCGATCTTTCGCGTCTCGGGCGTTCTGATCGGGAGGATTATTAGACCTGGCTGATAAAAATAGCGTTATCGCTGGTGGAGGCTGGACGATTTTCGCGATTCCTGGCTGAAAGAAAAAGGCGCCGCGAAGCACGGCGCCGAATGATGCTTGTTGTCGGCCTGCTCAGCTATAGGGCGAATAGCATTGCTGGCGCGGGCCGTTGTAGGGCTGGAACGTGTTGTCCCAGGCGCGGTACGACCGGTAGCGATTGTAACACCATTGGACATGCGCGCTGGACAGCCGCTGTGTCCGGTAATAGCGCCGCGGTGGCGGCGCGTCGTAGTAGTTGTAGTTGTTGTACAGGCTGCCAAGGCCGAGCCCCAGGCCCAAGCCAAGAATCGCGGCGCCCGCACCACCATCATCATAGTAGCCGCCACGGTAATGGCGGCGATGATGGCGCCTACGCCAGCTGTCGTCCCAGCCGCCATTGTCCCAGTGTCTCGAAAAATGACGGCCGCGGAAATTGTTGGACCGCCATCTCCAATCATTGTCGCCGTGCCATTGCCGAAAGCCGCGATGGCGCCAACGCCAGATCTGCCTGTCGTTGCCGCCTGCCCAATCTTCACGAATTTGCACGATGTCGGCGGCATTGCCCGCCACCGGCAGCAGGGGTTTGGGCATCGGCCCGGCAAGCGAGGGGGCCGAGAGGCCGGCTATCAGACCGAGGGCCATCAGCCCGGATCTGACGGAAGATAAAAAGAGCGGTTTCATCGCACTCTCCTAAGATTCAGGCCCCACGCCCAGAATACCCAGGGAAGAGCCCATTCATGGAACTTTCCATCTGAACGGAGGATGAACAAAAAAGGTTCCATCAACCATGACGAGCGCGCGGTCAATCGGGGCCGCCTGGGTTCTACGCCCTTGTTTTCGAGCGCGCTTGCGGGCAAAGGTCAAAGCCATGTCGCTGCGCCTTGCCACATTCAACGTCGAAAACCTGATGAACAGGTTTGATTATTCCGGATACCGCAATCAGCTCAACGAAGATCGCACGCTGGCGCTTTTCGACATCCAGAGCGAGGCCGAATACAAGATGCTCGAGCAGGCGCGGGCGATCGCGCAGTCTGACGACACGCGGCAGTTGACGGCACTGGCGATCGCGGCCACCCGCGCCGACATCATCTGCATGCAGGAGGTCGACAATATCGAGGCGCTGAGGGCCTTCGAATATGGCTATCTGTTCAAGATGGTGGGGCAAGGCTACCGGCAGAAATACACCACCGCCGGCAATGATTCGCGCGGCATTGACGTCGCCGTGATGATGCGCAACGAGACCGCGCAGGGCCAGCCGATCGAATTCGTGCGTATGACCAGCTACGCCTATGTCACGTTCGAGCAATTCGGGCTGCACACGGCGGAATTGGCAGCGCTTGGACATCAGGCCAATGAACGCATCTTCCGGCGCGACTGCCTGGAAATCGATCTGACGGTGGCTGGCGCGCCGTTGACACTCTATCTCGTGCATTTCAAGTCGATGGGCTCTCCCCGCAACGGCCTCGACGGCCGTGAAGCAACAATGCCGCTGCGCATCGCCGAGGCGCAAGCGGTGCGGCGGATCATTGAGGAGCGCTTCGGCAAGGACCATGCCGCCGACAAACGCTGGGCAATCTGCGGCGACATGAACGACTACCGGCAGCGCGTGAAGATTACCGGCGATGCCGTCGACGGCTATCGCTTCGAGGTCATCGACGAGACCCGGTCCTGCATCGACGTGCTCACTGCCGGCGGTTTTTGCGAAAACGCGGTCGAGCGGCGGCCGGAAATGGATCGCTGGACTTTCTATCACACGCGCGGACCGGAAGAGCGGCATCTCTGCCAGCTCGACTACATCCTTTTGTCGAGGGCGCTAGCCAGGCAGAACGCCACCGCCGTTCCCGATATCATCCGCAACGGCCAGCCCTGGCGGACCATATTTCCGGCGGGCCAGGAGGTCGAGCGCTTTCCACGCGCCGGGTGGGACCGGCCTAAGGCATCCGACCATTGCCCGGTAGCAATTGCCCTCGACATGGCGTGAGACACGCGTGAGTTTCGACCTGCCGCGCAACGTCATCCTGCCGGTCGATGCCATCGACGTCAGGCTCGATCCCGGCCCACATCCGTTCGAGCGCGATAATGCCGAGGCGATCGCCGCAAACTGGCGGCGTGAGACCGCAGCCAAGCCGGCGCTTTTTGACGGCACCGTGGTGCTGCTTTCCGCTCTCAGCTATCGCGACAATCGCCTCGTCGGCCGCTGCCATGCGGTGCGTTATTCGACCTTCATGCTTTGGCGCAGCAATAGGCAGGTGCCTGGCGCCGAACATGCCTACGCGCACGCCATGCTGGTCGCCGGCGACAACGCGTTGGTGGCGATCCGCATGGCGCCGCATACGGTCAATGCCGGGCGCGTCTACTTCGCCGCCGGTTCGTTCGAGCCAACCGATTTCCACGACGGCCTTGTCGACGTCGACTTCAACATGATCCGCGAGGTGCGGGAAGAGACCGGCCTCGACCTATCAGGCGCGGCACGCGGCAGGCACCATTACGCCCTGTCGACGGCAAGCGGCACGGTGATCTTTCGCCGCTACCGCGAGACGGCCTCCGCCGACGACCTGGCACAGCGGATCAGCGCTTTCGTCGCCGCCGAGTCAGAGCCTGAAATCGAAGGCCCCGTCATCATCCGCAATGCCGCCGATCTGCCGGACGGGCTGATGCCGCATATGAGACCGCTGATCGAATGGCACTTTGCGAGCGAGCAAGGCTTCCGACTCTAACGTCGTAGCCTGCCTTCAATAGCCTTGCGGTCGTTGCGGGCGGCGACAAAATACAACAGCACGCCGAGACCCAGGAGCGCCCCCATCGCCGTTCCCATCGTCTGCCCAATTACCTGCTGGAAGTCAGCGGTGACGCGATCGGGATTCTCCATCCCATAAAGGATCAAATTCCACCAAAGCCCTGCCAAGGCGGCTTCGACGATCACAATCGCCAGAGCCAGTCGCGCTTTCTTGCTCATCCATTGTTCCCCCTTAGTCCCCAACAGCATTGTTATCATTGCAGAATGTGCTGCGACAAGGGCAGGTTGCATAAAAAATCGGCAGCGTCTGGAGGCGACACTTGCTGCAACGCCTACTCATGTCTCAGCGCGTCGATCGGGTTAAGCCGCGCGCCGCGCAGCGCCGGGAAGAAGCCGAACACCATTCCGATCAGCGCGGAGAAGCCGACCGCAAGCAGGATGACCGCCGGGCTTGGCGCAAACGGGATCGTCAGCGTCAGCGAGGCAAGGCCGGCAAGCGCCAGGCCGATCAGGATGCCGATGATGCCGCCAAGCAGCGACAGCACGGTTGCCTCGACCAGGAACTGGATGAGGATATGCTTTTCGTGGGCGCCGATGGCGAGCCTGATGCCGATCTCGCGCGTGCGCTCGGTTACCGACACCAGCATGATGTTCATGATGCCGATGCCGCCGACGAGCAGGCTGACGCCGGCGACGGCGCCGAGCATGCCAGTCATGGTGGTGGTCGCGCTGGCCATGGCATCGGCGATCTGGGTCATGTCGCGGATCGAGAAATCATCGTCACGGTCGGGCGTGATGCGGCGTGTGTCGCGCAAGATGTCCTCGACGCGCTGCTGCAGCACCGTGGTCAGCGTACGGTCGTCGGCGGCGACATAGATCGAGTCGATGTCGCGATTACCGGCAATGCGACGCTGATAGGCGGCAAGCGGCATCAGCACGACATTGTCCTGGTCCTGGCCGAAGCCGGTATAGCCCTTCGGTTCGAGCAGGCCGATGATCTTGCAGGAGGTGCGGTTGACGCGGATGATCTCGCCTTCGGGATCGCCGGCGCCGAAGAACTGCTGGCGCACCGTCTCGCCGACGAGGCAGACGCCGGTGCCGGAGCGGGTTTCCGAATCGCTGAAGGGGCGGCCCGAGACCAGCTTCCAGTCGCGGGCATCGAGATAGGCGCTGTCGGTGCCGGTGACGCCCGAGGTCAGGCTTTCGGTGCCGAAAATGACGCGCACCTGCTTTTGCGACGCCGGCGAGATGGCGCGCGCGCCGTCCAGGTGCGCGACAAGCGCGGCGAAGTCCTTGTCGGCAAGAGGCCGGACCACCTGGTCGAGCCCTCCCGGGCCGCCGGGTCCGGCCGGCCGGCCGGAACGAATGACGAGCAGGTTGCTGCCGAGCTTGGAAATGTCGGACTTGACCTTCTCGGTGGTGCCCGAGCCGATGGTCAGCATGGCGATAACGGCGGCGACGCCGATGACGATGCCGAGCAGTGTCAGGAACGAGCGCAGCACGTTGCGGCGGATGGAGCGGAGCGAGAGGCGAACGGTTTCCCAGATCATGGCTAGGCCATCTCGAGATTGGCTGTGTCCGAGGCGACATGGCCATCGAGGAAACGGATCGTGCGCTGCGCACAGCCGGCAACATCGGCTTCGTGCGTGACCATCGCGATGGTCAGACCGAGCTCGGTATTCAACTGCGTCAGGAGCTCCATGATCTCGTGCGTGCGGGCGGTGTCGAGATTGCCGGTCGGTTCGTCGGCGACGAGCAGCGTCGGCCTGGTGACGATGGCGCGCGCGATCGCCACGCGCTGCTGCTGGCCGCCGGACAGCTCGGCCGGCGTATGATGCTCGCGGCCGATAAGGCCGACCTCGGCAAGTGCCTGCATGGCCAGGCCGCGGCGCTCGCGGGCACCGACGCCGCGATAGATCAGCGGCAGTTCGACATTCTCGGCCGCCGTGGTGCGCGGCAACAGATTATAGCCCTGGAAAACGAAGCCGACATAAAGATTGCGCAGCTGAGCACGGCGGTTGCGGTCGAGACGGCCGGCGTCGATGCCTTCGAAGCTGTAGGTCCCGGCCGTCGGCGTGTCGAGGCAGCCAATGATGTTCATGGCCGTCGATTTGCCCGAGCCGGACGGGCCCATGATGGCGACGAATTCGCCGCGCCTGATGGCGAGGTCGACGCCGGCCAGCGCATGCACCCGGGCTTCGCCCTGGCCATAGCTTTTGCAGACCTTGTCGAAGCCGATGAGGGTCGCGCCGGATGCCACGATCAGCTCCTCTGCTGCGAGGCGGTAATGACTTGCGCGCCTTCCTCGAGGCCGGAAACGATCTCGGTCAGTTCGCCATCTGTCGAGCCGACCTTGACGTTGACCGGATGCGGCCGCCCATTCTCCAGCACGTAGAGCGTGCGCGAGCCGTCGGTGGGCTTCGTCGCCGCCTGGCGCTGGCGGTTGCCTCCGGGGCGTCCCATGCGGCCAGTGAACAGGTCGGTGAGGCTCCAACCGCGCTCCGCCGTCTGCGCCGGCCGGTAGCGGAAGGCGATGGACGGCACGGTTAGCACGTTTTTGGCCTGCTTGGTGACGACCGAGACGGTGGCGGTCATGCCGGGCCGCAACAGAAGCTCGCTGTTGTCGACATCCAGCCTTGCATCGTAAGTGACGACGCCGTCGGTAGTGACCGAGGCATAGGAAATGTCGCGGATTTCGGCGTCGAATGGCCGTTCAGGGAACGCATCGACGGTGAAGCGCGCATGCTGGCCGGGTTTGACGGCGCCGATGTCGGCCTCGTCGACCGCAGCCTTCAGCTCCATGTTCTTCAGATCCGCTGCGATGACGAACAGCACCGGCGCCTGCAGCGACGAGGCGACCGTCTGGCCGGGGTCGACCGAGCGCGTCAATATGATGCCGTCGATGGGAGCGTAGATGGTGCTCTTGGCAAGATCCGTCTGCTGCGCCTTGAGATCGGCATTGGCCATGGCGAGGTTGGCTCTGGCGATATCGAGCGCCGCCTTCGAGCGGTCGCGCGTGGCGGTTGCCGCTTCAAGCGACTGGTCCGTCGCCATGCCGCGCTTGGTCAATTGCGCCGCGCGCACCAGGCCCTTTTCGTTTTCGGCCAGGGTCACGGTGGCGTCCTCGACGCTCGCCGCCGCCGCCTTGGCGGAGGCCTGGGCGCGCTCGATCTGGACCTCCAGCTTGGCAGTGTCGAGCGCGGCCAGCACATCGCCCTTCTTCACCAGCTGGTTCTCGTTGACCGAGACCGAGCGGACGACGCCGGAGAGTTCGCTGGAAATATCGACCTGGGTGAGGGGCTGCAGCGTGCCAGTAGCCGAAACCGCGACGGTAAGATCGGCCATGGCAGCCAGTGTCGTGGTATACTCGATCTTGGCGGGCGAGCCCGCGTACCACTCATAGCCGGCAAAAGCCGCGGCGACGGCAAGCAGTGCGAACACTGCGTAAAGCCAACCGCGACGGCGTTTTGTCTTCAGGCCCTGGTGGTCAAGCCCGAGCGCCGTCTCGATGGCGGAAGTGGAATCCGTCTTTGGCAGATTGACAATCTGGTCCACGCCGGACCCCTATGTTCAGTGATGTCCCATCAGTGCACAAATCAGGCCTAATGGTTCAAAATTCAAATTAAATTTCGCTCATGTTGGGAATGAGGCAGAGGACTTACTGAAATGCAGAAGCGGAATTACTTGCTTTACGACGTATTCACCACCACCCGGCTGGCCGGCAATCCGCTGGCCGTGGTACTCGACTGCGACGGGCTGGACGTTGCGGCGATGCAGGCGGTGGCGCGCGAGTTCAACCTGTCCGAAACCGTCTTCGTGCTGCCGCCCGACAACCCGAAGCACCGGGCCCGCATCCGAATCTTCACGCCTCACTATGAAATGCCGTTCGCCGGCCACCCAACTGTCGGCTCGGCGATAGCGCTCGCCGAAATGGCGGGAGAGGCCGCCGGCATCTTCGTGCTCGAGGAGAATATCGGCCCGGTGCGCTGCGCTGTCAGCAAGCACGATGGTTCGACCTTCGCCGAGTTCGACCTGGCAAAACTGCCGGCGCAGCTGGAATTGTCGGCCGATCCCGAGGCGATCGGTGCGGCCCTTGGCCTTGGGCCGCACGAGATCGGCTTCGAGAACCACCGCGTTTCATTTTGGTCGGCTGGAGTGCCTTACGTGACCATCCCCGTCGCCAATCTAGAGGCGGCTGCCCGGATCAGGCTGGACAACCAGGCGTGGACGGAACTGGCGCCGCGCAAGAGCGAATGGGCCTTCGCCAGCCCCTATGTGTATTGCCGCGAGACGGTGCACCACGACAGCGCCTTCCATGTCCGCATGGTCGTACCCGGCAACCCTTCCTACGAAGACCCGGCGACCGGCTCGGCGGCCGCCGCCTTCGCCGGCGCGATCATGCATTTCGACCGGCCGACGGATGGTGCGTCGCAGCTGTGGATCGAGCAAGGGCTGGAGATGGGCCGGCCGTCGCGCATTCGCCTCGAACTGAATGTCGAAGGCGGCAAACTGGCAGCCGCCCGCATCGGCGGCCATGCGGTCAAGGTGGCGGAAGGCAAGCTGTTTGTCTGATCCTACCTTACGCTTCGTCTTCCTAGGGCGGAGCAGGAGCGAAGCGACTCGCGAAGACTCTGGGATCCATGCCGTGACCGGACGGCAACGCGCCGACGGTGCAAGCTGGACTTCAACTAGCCGCCGTCTTTCTGCTCATTTGCGGACGGATGCTAATCCGCGTCGCTGCGTTCTTCGACGACTGTCACGGCACGGGTCCCAGGGTCTGCGCTCCGCTTCGCGTTCGCTCCGCCCAGGGATGACGAGACCCCCGGTGCGATTTGTCGGGAAATGAATCCGGCAGGGCTGGACATGGCGGATGTCGGCGGCTATATGCCGGCCAACGCCGGTTTTGCCGGCCGAGTGGGTGCGTAGCTCAGTTGGTAGAGCAGCTGACTCTTAATCAGCGGGTCCACAGTTCAATCCTGTGCGCACCCACCAAATTTTTCAGAAAATTGGTGGAAAGACCTAGAAAGCGGGATGTTTCGCCGCTGTCGGGTGGCCGCATTTATGCAACCGCTATTGGATAGTTGGCCGCAGACAGCTGAGGATCGCCCGCACTATGGCCAAGACGCCGTCGACGGCATCGAAGTTTGTCCTGCTTTTACCGACGGTCCATTTAAGGTCGGGTGCTTCGGGCAAACGGAGGTCCTGACAGACAAACCAGCCTGAAAGCATAAAGAGGTCTAGATGTCTCGGATCGCCTTCCGAATAGTAAGGAAATTGGAAGAACAATCTTACGGGGCCACCGTATGCTAGCTTGAAAGTCATCGAGAATCTAATATCATGACCAAATTTGTCTTCGAAGATTCCGCTAAAACTAAGGTCTCGGGCATCGTATTGATGCCATTGCGTCGATAGCCCCAAAGAACTCCAAGCCTTAAGGGTATGGGCTTTCAGCTCCTTGCGATTAGGGAATTTTGCCTCTTCAGGGTTATAGGGAGTAGGCGGATCGACATAGTCCGTCTCGGTTCTCCACTCCTCCGCAGCGCTGCGAAGATCTTCGAAAATCTGAACGATTTTCGGATTTGTCTGCTCGCCGGAAAAAATTGAAATTCGCCATTGAGAAATCATCTCGCACAGTTCTTCGACCGTATGGCCGGATCGCTCTGCCCAATCCGCCGTGGCCAGTATCCACGGCGAATTGTATTTCAACCCAGCAAAAGCTCCGCTCTTGCTGTCGAAATCTTCGATAATCCGAGCAAGAATATCGCGAAGCCCCTGTTTGGGGTTTCCGAAATGTTGCGAGGGTTCGTTCATCGACGCAGCCCAAACTTTGCGAGCGTTTACGTCTCCGAAACACCAGCCTCAGCAAAGCTTGCCATGCGGGCGTGGCATTCGAGCGCTGAACGAACAATGTTGACGGCGAGGCAGGCGCCGGAGCCTTCGCCGAGCCGCATGCCGAGATCAAGCAGCGGCGGCAGGCCGAGCGCTTCGAGCAGGCGGCGATGGCCGGATTCGGCGGAGACGTGGGCAGCGAGTGTGTGGGCGAGGCCTGCCGGGTGCAGTTTCGCCAGGGGTGCGGCGGCGGCGGTGCAGACGAAGCCGTCGAGCAGCACCGGCACACCAAGACGGCGAGCGGCGAGCGTTGCGCCGAAGATGGCGGCGAGTTCGCGCCCGCCAAGCGTGGCTGCGATCTGCAGGGGATCAGTGAGAGCCTCGGCGTGGCGCTTGAGGCCGGCCTCGATGGCGACGATCTTGCGCACAAGGCCGGCATCATCGACGCCGGTGCCGCGCCCGGTCCATCTTTCCGCGCCGCCGCCGAACAGCGCGGTTGAGATGGCCGCCGCCGGGGTGGTGTTGCCGATGCCCATTTCACCGAAGCAGACGAGGTCGAGATCCTTGCTGACCGCGTCGTAGCCCGCGGAGACAGCGGCGAGGAAGGCCTCGTCATTCATTGCGGGTCCTTGGGTGAAATCGCCGGTCGGACGGTCGAGGTCGAGCGGGATGACGTCGAGTTCGGCACCGGCAATGCGGGCAAGCTGGTTGATGGCGGCGCCGCCGCCGGCGAAATTCGCCACCATCTGCACGGTGACTTCCGAGGGGAAGGCCGACACGCCCTGTGCGGTGACGCCGTGATTGCCGGCGAAGACGAAGACCTTGACGCGGTCGAGTTTTGGCATGTCGCGGCCCTGCCAGCGCGCCAGCCAGGCGGCTATCGCCTCCAGCCGGCCGAGGCTGCCTTGCGGCTTGGTCAGGGTGTCCTGGCGGTGGGCGACGGCATTGGCCGCGGCGTCGCTGCCATTGGGCAGGTCGAGGCAGGCGGCGCGCAGTTCATCGAGCGATTTGAAAGGCATGGGGGCAAAATCTCCGAAACAGAGTCAGGATAGGGAAACGGAAGCGACGAGCAGGATTGCGATCTCGCCGAGCTGCTGAAGGGCGCCGACGGTGTCGCCGGTCTGGCCGCCGATCTGATTGAGGCAAAGCGCGCGGAAGGCGGCGAATAACAGACCGAGCAGGATGATCGCGAAAACGGCAGCGCCGAACCCAAGCGCCAGCAGTGGGATGGCGCCGAGCACGGCCCCGATACCAGCGGTCTCGGCCGAGACCGTCCCCGCATTGGCCGAGAGGCCGTCTGCGCGCGCTGGCGGCAACAGGTGCATGAACGCGCCGAGCAGGCCGCGCGAAGCGGCATGCGCGGCTATGAGGGCCCAGAACACGTAGACCGGGCCGGCGAGTTCGGCGAGCACGGTCCAGCGGATCAGCAGCGAGACAGCAAGTGCACAAGCGCCGTAGGCACCGATGCGGCTGTCGCGCATGATCTCCAGCTTTCTGTCGCGTGTCTTGCCGCCGCCAAAACCGTCGGCGACATCCGAAAGCCCGTCCTCATGCAGACAGCCGGTGGCGAGCAAGATCGCGGCAAGGGTCAATGCGGCGGCAGACCCTCCGGCCAGGCCGAGCCTTGTCCCGATGGCGTAGACCAGCGCACCGGCCAGAGCGACGGCGAGGCCGGCCACGGGCGCCGCCCAGATCGCGGCAGCAAGGCTACGGACGCGGAAGTCGGTTCTCGGCAGCGGCAGCCGGGTGAAGAAGACGAGGCAAAGCGCGATGTCCTCGAAAATCTGCCGTTGCGAGGCCTTCATCCACCCCTCGCAATGGCATGGAAGAAGGTGCCGCTGACATGGCCGCGCCGGTAGCCGGAGGCGCCGAGCGGATTGCCTTGCCCATCGGCGAGGTCGGCCAGCGGCTCGTCATTGCCGGTCGCGATCATCTGCGCATAATGGAATTCGTGGCCGCGGATCAGCGTGCCGTGGCTGCCGAGCGGGCACCCGGAACGCAGCCGCGCCTCGCGGTAGCCGAGATTCATCTTGCGCTTGGCGAAGCTGGTCGAATGACCGAGCAGGCCAAGCATTCGATGCGTCTCGCCCGACGCGTCCTCGAGCGCCTCGCCGAGCACCATGAAGCCGCCGCACTCACCATGCACCGGCCGCGTAGCGGCGAACCGCGCCATGCCGGCTCTGAAATTCGCCGCGGCGGCGAGGCGACCGGCGTGAAGCTCGGGATAGCCGCCGGGCAGCCAACAGACATCGCAATTGTCGCCTGGTGCTTCGTCGGCGAGTGGCGAGAAGGGAATAATCTCGGCGCCGGCCTTGCGCCAATGCATGGCGACATGCGGATAGAGGAAGCTGAAGGCGGCGTCCTCGGCAAGTGCAATGCGCTGGCCGGGGGGCGGCAGCGCGTCGCCGAAATTGCCCGGCGCGGGCGTGAATGGCGCCGCCAGCGCCATGATGGCGTCGAGGTCGAGCGAGCGCTCGACCATGTCGGCCAGCCGGTCGAGGTGCGCCATCAGATTCTCATATTCGCCGGCCTGGACGAGGCCGAGATGGCGCTCGGGCAGGTTGAGCGAGGGATCGCGCAAGATAGCGCCGACGACAGGCAGCCCGAGTGCCTCGATGGCATCGCCGCATAGCCGGCGGTGGCGCTCGCTGCCGAGCCGGTTGAGCACGACCCCCGCCATGCGCACATCCGGATCGTAGGTGGCAAAACCCTTGGCGACGGCCGCTGCCGTGGTCGACTGGCCGGAAACGTCGAGCACCAGCAGCACCGGCAGGCCGTAGAGCCGGGCAAGGTCGGCAGCCGAGCCGGACCGTCCTGGAGCAGCCGGAATCCCGTCGAACAGGCCCATGGCGCTTTCGAGAAAGATAAATTCGGCATCCTCGTTCGCTTCACCAGCCAGCGCGTTGAGCAGGGCAGGCGGCATTGCCCAACTGTCGAGATTGACGCCGGACAGGCCGGTGGCTGCGGCGTGGAAGCCGGGATCGATATAGTCCGGGCCGGATTTGGCGCCGCGCACCTTCAGGCCGCGCCGGGCGAGCGCGCGCAGAATGCCGATGGTGACGCTGGTCTTGCCCGAGCCCGAGCGCGGCGCGCCGATGATGATGGCGCGGGTCATGACTCACCCGCCAATGCCGCGCGCATCGCGACGATGCCGCCAACGACGATCAGCGCCGGCGAGGTCAGACCGGCGGCCGCTGCCTCTTCCGCAATGGTGGCGAGCGTGGCGACGACGATCCGTTCCTGCGGTGTCGTCGCAGCGACAATTACCGCGGCGGGCGTCGAAGGCGCCAGCCCGCCCTCAAGCAGCGAGGCGGCGATCAGCGGGAGATTGGCCATGCCCATATAGATGACCACCGGCTGGCCGGTACGGGCGATGGCCGCCCAGTCGAGATCGTCATCGGTGCCGGCGGCGTGACCGGTCGCCAGGATCAGCGCCTTGTTGATGCCGCGCATGGTGCCGGGAATGCCGGTGGCGGCCAGCGCGCTGAGGCCGGACGTCAGGCCAGGCAGGATGTGGAACGGGATGGTTTCCCCGGCCAGCGCCAGCGCCTCTTCGCCGCCACGCCCGAAAATATAGGGGTCGCCGCCCTTCAGCCTGACGACGCGCCGGCCCTCGCGCGCCAGCCGGACCAGCAGAGCGGTGATGTCGTCCTGCTTCATCGATGGTTTGCCACCGCGCTTGCCGGCATAGAACAGTTCCGCGCCCTCGGCGACGGCGACGACTTCGGGCGAGACCAGCGCGTCATAAACCAGCGCGTCGCACTGTCCGAGGGCGGCCAGCACTTCCAGCGTCAGGCAGCCGGGATCGCCAGGGCCGGCGCCGGCCAGCCAGACATGTCCGGGCTCCAGCTGGCGCGGCTTGAAGTTCAGCCGGGTGAGCGCCTGCTCGACAGTAGTGTTTCTATTGCTGCCGCTCACGATCCGTCTCGTCCGCGAAAACGCCGCTGGTAGTGGGCGTCGTAAAGTGAACTTTCACTAAAATCTTCCGCCGCCAGCGAGCGGCCGACGAAGATGATCGCCGTGCGTTCCATCGGATCCGCGCCTAGCTGCGCCTCAATGGTCGCCAGCGTGCCGGTCAACACCCGCTCGTCCGGCCAGGAGGCGCGGAAGACGACCGCGACTGGGCAGTCGGCGCCGTAGTAGGGCGTCAGCTCGGCGACGACGCGGTCGACAGCGTGGATGGCGAGGTGGATGGCGAGCGTGGCGCCGGTGCGGCCGAAGCCGGCCAGTGTTTCTCCGGGCGGCATTTTCGAGGCGCGGCCGGAGATGCGGGTCAGCACCAGGCTTTGCGCGACTTCCGGAATGGTCAGCTCGCGGCGCAGCGCGGCGGCCGCGGCGGCAAAAGACGGCACGCCCGGCGTCAGCGTGTAAGGGATGCCGTGCTTTTCCAGCCGGCGGATCTGCTCGGCAACGGCGCTCCACACGGAAAGGTCGCCAGAATGGAGGCGGGTGACATCATGGCCGGCCGCGTGGGCTGCCAGATATTCGGCCTCGATCTCGTCGAGTGACATCGGCGCGGTGTCGATCAACATCGTTCCGGGCGCGCAGTGCTGCAACAGCTCCGGCGCGACGATCGATCCGGCATAGAGGCAGACGGGACAACTGCCGAGCAGACGGCTCCCGCGCAAGGTGATCAGATCGGCGGCACCCGGGCCGGCGCCGATGAAATGGACGGTCATACCGCATCTCCGCTGATGGCGATGGCGCAGGTGACAGCACCGAGCACGGTGCGTGGTCCGAGCAGTTTTGCGCCTTTGCCGGCGGCGGCAAGCGCGGAGGCTTCGGAAACCGACGGCGTGCCGGCGTGCTCCTGTGATAGGTTGGAGTGGCTGGTTGTAGATGCAGCTTTGAGTTCGTCCTGCTCGACAACGATCACCGGAAGGCGGAGTTCGCGTCCGGCGGCGAAGATTGCCGCTTCATCCTGCTTGAGAGACGCGGTCGCGAGCGCCGAAAGCGCGGGCAGGGCAAGCCCGTGCGCCTCCAGCGCGGTTTCTACCGCAGCAAGCACGTCGCGTGCGCTGACGCCTTTGCGGCTGCCGATGCCCGCGACCATCATGGCTTCACCCAGCTCCATTGGGTGACCGGCATAGCCGGCCGCCAAGCCTGCATCGAACCGACCGGCGAAGCACGGGATATGGCGATGCGGGTGAGCTCGCCGCCGAGCGCAGCGTGACGGGAAAGCAGCAGTGCCTCCATCTCCAGCGTCACCGCGTTGGCGACGAGGCGGCCGCCGGCGGGTAAGGCATCGATGGCTCTTTCCAGCACGCCGGCATCGCTGCCGCCGCCGCCGATGAAGATCGCCGCCGGCGTTTCCAGTCCGGCAAGAGCTTGCGGTGCCGAACCTTCAACGACGGCGAGACCGGGAACGCCGCAGGCCGCGGCGTTGTGTCGGATGCGCGCGGCGCGGGCCGGATCGCCTTCGACGGCGATGGCGCGCATGGAGGGATGCGCGAGCATCCATTCGACGCCGATGGAGCCGGAGCCGGCGCCAATGTCCCACAGCAGTTCGCCGCGCCTTGGCGCGAGAGCGGACAGGGTGACGGCGCGCACTTCGCGCTTGGTGATCTGGCCGTCGTGCTCGAACAAATGATCGGCAAGGCCCGATGTCAGCGGCAGGACGCGTGATTGCGGGGTCGAATCAACTTCGATTGCGAGCACGTTGAGTGGGTTGATCTTTTCGAGGTCGAAAGCGCCGGCGTTCGCCGAGCGCAGCCTTTCGTTCTGCCCACCCAGCGCCTCCAGAACCGTCAACCGCGAGGCGCCGAAGCCGAGTTCGGTCATGAGACGGGCAATCGCTTCCGGTGCATCGCTATCCGAGGTCAGCGCCAGAATGCGGGTGCAAGGATGCAGCAACGGCCGGATCAGGTCGAGCGGGCGGCCATGCAGCGAAATGGTCTCGACGTCCTGTAGCGCCCAGCCCAAGCGTGAGGCGGCCAGCGAGAAGGCCGAGGGCGCGGGGATCACCCGCATATCCTCCGCCGCGACCTTGCGGGCGAGGGTGACGCCGACACCGTGGTAGAAGGGATCGCCGGAGGCCAGCACGCAGACGCGTCTGCCGGAGAGCGCCAGCACGTCGCGCATTTCGGCATCGAAAGGCGTCGGCCAGGCGCGCGCTTCACCTTTGGCGAGCGATGCGACGAGGGCCAGGTGGCGCTTGCCGCCGAAAACGAATTCGGCACCCGCGATCAACTGCTTGGCCTCGTCGCCGAGACCCGCTACACCGTCCTCGCCGATGCCGATGATCGTGAGCCATTTTGGAGTGAGCACGGCGGCGCGCGGACCTTCAGCAGGCATGATGACCCACCGCATTCTGATCCTCGGCGGAACCACCGAAGCCCGGCAGGTGGCCGGAATACTCTCGGTGCGCTCCGATCTCGCGATTACGCTGTCGCTGGCCGGCCGCACTGAAAACCCGGCCGCGCAAGGCGTGCCGGTGCGGGTTGGCGGCTTTGGTGGCGTCGACGGGCTGGCGTTGTATCTCCACGAGACGGACGTCGACCTGCTGATCGACGCCACGCATCCCTATGCGGCGCAGATCTCCGCCAATGCGGCGGAAGCAGCGCGCCGATCCGGCGTGCCGATCGTTGCGCTCAAGCGCCCAGGCTGGGAGCCTGCCGAAGGTGACCAGTGGACGCTGGTCGACGGTGTTACCAGCTCGGTGACGGCGCTGGGATCGGCGCAGCGCCGCGTGTTCCTGGCGCTCGGACGGCAGGAGATCACTGCCTTCGAGGCTGCACCCCAGCACCACTATCTCATCCGTAGCGTCGATCCGGTCGAACCAAGACTTACTGTGCCCGACGCGACCTATCTCTTGGCGCGCGGGCCGTTCCAGGAGCCGGACGAACACTCGCTGCTTCAAGAGCACCGCATCGATGTCGTCGTTTCCAAAAACAGCGGCGGCGAAGCGACCTACGGCAAGATCGCCGCAGCGCGGGCGCTCGGCATCGAGGTGGTCATGATCCGCAGGCCGGCGTTGCCGGACGTCACGTCGGCTGAGACGGTCGAATCTCTTGCCGCGATGGTCGATCATTTTCTGGTCGGTCATGTTCTTGGGCCCGCTGCCGACCGCGGCGTGTAGACCAGCGCTGGTTTTTCACCGCGCTTGATGATCCGGGTTTCCGGTGAACCGATGATGATGCAGGTGGCCATGTCGGCATTTTGCGCATCGGCTTCCGCCAGCAAGAAAACTTCGATGCGCTCGTCGGGACGGCCGGCGGCGCGACCGAAGATCACCGGCGTGGTGCCCGGCAGGATCGCGGCAAGGCATTCGAAGGCGCGGCCGAGTTGCCAGGGGCGCGCCTTGCTGATCGGATTGTAGAGCGCGATGACGAAGCCGGCGCCGGCCGCGGCCAGCAGGCGCAGCTCGATCAAATCCCACGGCTTCAGATTGTCTGACAGCGAGATGGCGCAGAAATCATGGCCGAGCGGCGCGCCGATGCGGGCGGCGACGGCGAGCATGGCGGTGATGCCAGGCACGATGGCGATGTCGACCGCGCGCCACTCGACCGGCCCCGCCTCGATCGCCTCGCAGACGGCCGCCGCCATGGCGAAGACGCCGGGATCGCCGCCCGATACGACCGCGACATTGTGGCCTTCCGCAGCCTTCAGCAGCGCGTCCCTGGAGCGCGCTAGCTCCTCGCGATTGTCGGAAGCGACGCGAATCTGGTCGGGACGCAGATCAAGCCGGTCAAGATAAGGCTTGTAGCCGTAGAAGAATTTCGCCTCGGCGACGGCCCGGTTCGCTTCCGGCGTCACCTGGTCGGCGTTGCCAGGCCCCAGGCCGATGACGGTCAGGCGGCCGCTCATGCTTCGGCTCCCAATGCGCTTGGCCGCCCCGACCAGCCGGCGACCAGCACGATGGCGAAATAAGGCGCCTGGTCGTCCTTTTTGTCGGCAAGCCGCATCGAGACGCCGCCCGGCATGGTGCCGCGCTCGACATAGATGGCCCGCGGCAGCTTGTCGGTCGCCTCCAGCGCACGCCTGATCTTGGGCAAGTTGCGGCCGACCTTCATGATTACGGCGGCATCGGTGTCGGCGAGGCGGCGCGTCAGCTCGAATTCGCTCATGGTGCCCGGCAGCACCGTCAGCACGTCGTCGCCCTGGACGATCGGTAGGCCGGTCGCCGACCAGCAGCCGGACATGGCGGTGACGCCGGGAATGACTTCGGTCGGAAAGCGATGCGCCAGCCTGACATGCAGATGCATGTAGGAGCCGTAGAAAAGCGGGTCGCCTTCCGAGAGCACCACAACCATCCTGCCGGCGCTGAGATGCTCGGCAACCTTTTCGGCCGACTGCTCGTAGAAATCCGTGATCTGCGAGCGATAGTCGCCATGATCCTTGTCGATCTCGGTCGTCACCGTATAAATAAAAAAAAACAAT